>NZ_BAFQ01000178.1 GCF_000308375.1 Nocardia aobensis NBRC 100429
GACCAGTTGCATGCCCTCGTAGGCGACGAAGACGATGGTGCGCGAGGCGGGCATTTCGCCATCATCGCAGCCGGGACGAGCGGCCGCCACGGCCGACGGCCAACCGTGGCGGGGCTCGCCCGACTCCCCCGCGCATCGGGCGATCTCGCACCGGGGTACGCACATCACCCGGCGCGCCGTACCTCGGCACTCCGGCCCCGCACCGCACACCGACCGAGAAACGGAATAATCGCTGCCGCAACATCATCCGGCAATTGCGCGTGCGGGTAGTGTCCGCCGTTCTCGATCATCTCGACGCGGCCCACCCCATCCGGCAGCGCGGCCACGATCGCATGCGCCTCGGCCTCGGGATCGGCGAAATCCGGATCGGCCGAACCCATGATCACCAGGGCGGGACAGCGGACGTCCGCCAAACGGGCATGCGCGTCGGCGGGAGTGGTGCGTCCGGTCTTCGTGAATTCCGCCCACCGGCCGGGCCGCCGCAGCAGACTCTCCAGGTCGGCGAGGTAGTGGTCGTAGTCGGCGGGCCTGGTCGGATACGCGACGTCCAGATAACGTCGCCACCACGGCATCGACTTCAGCATCGTGGTGAGGGCGAGGCGAACCATGCCCCGACGGTATCGGCGGCTGACCAGCAGAGCGCCGACGTGCAGCCGCTGGGTACGGGTGAAGGGGCCGATCTCGACGATCCCGCTCACCAGTTCCGGTGCCCGGGCCGCGGCGATGGTGGCCGACCCGCCCGACAGCGAGTGCCCGACGATCACCGCCGGGCCGCCGAAGTGCCGGATCACACCCAGCAGGTCCTCCGCCACATCGGCGCGGCTGATGGCGGCCTTCCCGGTCACCGACGGCCAATCCGCACCGGATTCGCCGTGCCCCCGCATATCCACGTTGACCACCCGGTATCCCGCCGCGGCCAGCGGCCCGACCAGAAAACGGAAGTCCTGGCGCACAGTGCCCATGCCGTGCGAGAGCACCACCAGCGGTCCGCCCCCGACCACATCGCAGGCGAGCCGTCCGTGTTCGAGTGTCACGTACTCGGTCATCATCGTTCCTTCCAGCGCGAGCATCCGGTCGCGATCGCGGCCTGCTGAATGGAACGCCGGGAATCGGGCACGATCGATACCGACGGCCGGAAGGGTCAGGGACGCGGCCGATATCGTCAGATCACGCCGGGATCACCGCGGCTTCACCTCGGCGAGCAGTTCCGGTCCATGGGACTCGATGCGCCGGGTGGCGAGGTGCGCACCCAAGACGGCCGCGGCGAGCCCCAGTGCCAGGCCCACCGGAAGCGCACCCCATTCGACGAGCGCGTTGCCGAGGTAGGTGCCGAGGACGAGAAGGCCCAGCACCGGCAGACCGACGATCAACTGGCCGAAGGCGACCGCGAGTTGTACGAGTGCGCGCGCACAGCCGGGATTTCCGCCGTTGCCGGCGAACGGATTACCGCGTTGCTGCGGAAGCGGATACGCAGCATAGACCGACAACAGCATCGCGGCCGCGACGCCGACACCGAGGACCACCGGCAGCATCGACACCACCCACGGATACCACCGCGCCGCGCCGACCGCGCCGGGCAGCACGAGGGTGAGTACCACCGCCAACGGAGCGACCAGCACCAGCCAGGCGATGATGCGGCCCCGGACATCGGCACGCACCGCACCCGGAATCACCAGGGTGTGCCACAGTGCCGTGCCGTCGAAGGCGTACATGTTCGCGCTGGCCATCGCGGCCAGCCACACCACGAACACCCCCGCGAACGGCACACTGGCACCGCCGTTCTGCAGGCCGAGGAAGATCGGCAGCACCACACCGATGAGCATCAGCGGCAACAGCGCCGCTCGCCGGCGGCCGTCGCGCCACCAGGTGCGCAACTCCTTGAGGACGACCGCGCCGACGGGAGTCGGGCGGATCATCCGCTCCAGCCGGCCCGAACCAGCCTGTGCGCGAACGGGTCCGGCCGCAGCCGCGGTCGTGGTGAGGCGCCGGCGCAGCAGCACCGCCCACGCCTGCCACAGCAGCGCCGACATCGCGGCGAGTCCGGCCAGTGCCGCTACACCGAACCACCAGTGGCCCTCGTCGGCGGCCTGCACCGCATAGGGCGCCCACCCCGAGGGCAGGATCCGCAAGGTCGCGCCCAGGGCAGGCGACACATGCTCGAGGCGCGGACCCAGATAGGACATCAGTAGTTGCAGCGGGTAATAGGCGAGTCCGGTCAGAGCGGCGAGGACCACCCCCAGATCGCGACCGCGTCGCGACCGCATCGCGGCACCGATCCAGGCGAGCAATGCGCGGGACAACAGCACCACGAAGACGAGCTGCAGACACATGCCGAGCACGGCGAAAACCGTTGGTACGACGCCCAATTGGATACCGATGGCAACCAGACCGGCGAAGGCGATCAGATTCACCGCACCGGCCGGGCCGGTGAAGGCCACCGCCGCCAGCCCTACCGACAGCTGGCGATAGCTCAGCGGCAGCAGCCGGAAATGTTCGGGCTGCAGGGTTTCGTCGCTGCTGCCGGTGAGGATGGGGCCCGCCAGCCAGCCGAGCGTCCACACCGCGTACAGGGTGGCGGCCACATTGATCGCGGCCCGCGGCTCCCAGCCGTGCCCGGCGGTGGCCATCAGCACGGCCGTGCCGACGGCCGCTACGAGGCCGAAGAACAGTCCGATCCAGAAGCCGACCGCGGCCCGGCCGCTGGTCATCGCGCGGACGGTCAGCCGCCAGCGCATCCGGATCAGGACGCCAACCACGACAGCCCCTCGTCTCCGCCGATGCGACCGCCGACCAGGCGGACGAACGCCTCCTCGAGACTGCCCTCGCCTCGCACCTCGGCGACCGATCCGGCGGCGACCACCCGTCCCTTGTCGATGACCGCGAGGTGATCGCACAGATTCTCCACCAGCGCCATGACATGACTGGACAGCACCACCGATCCGCCGGCGGTGACGAACCGCTGCAGAATCGTGCGAATAGTACTGGCCGACACCGGATCCACCGCCTCGAACGGTTCGTCGAGCACCAGCAGCTTGGGCCCGTGCAACAGTGCGGTGGCGAGTCCGATCTTCTTGCGCATCCCGGCCGAATAGTCCACGACCAGAGTGTGTTCCGCCTCGATCAGCTCCAGCACCGAGAGCAATTCCTGCGCGCGCTCGGCCACCGTGCCCGGCGGCAGCCCGCGCAAAAGTCCGGTGTAGGTGAGCAATTCGCGTCCGGTGAGCCGCTCCGGCACGGCCGGACCGTCCGGCAGCACGCCGACGATCGTCTTGGCCCGCACCGGATCCGCCCACACATCGGCGCCGAAGATCTGCGCCTGCCCCGCATCCGGCCGCAACAACCCGACCGCCATCGACAACGTGGTGGTCTTACCGGCGCCGTTGGGCCCCACCAGCCCGAAGAACGACCCGGGCGGCACCACCACACTCACCCCGTCGACCACCCACGGCCCACCGAATCGCTTGTACAGCCCGCTCAATTGCAGCGCGGGCGTGGCATCGGCTTGCATATCCCCTCCTCTGCAGAGCCGCCTCTCCATGCCTCCGCGATGGAAGCCGCCCCGCCCGGTCTGTGCTGCGAACTGTCTCGACTCTACGTCGGCGCTCACGTTCCTTCCTGTTACCGGCGGCAAGGCGGATGGAACGCGGGTTCATCGGTTGCTGATGCGAAAAAGCCGGTGCCGGAGCGCATCCGCACCCCGTGCACCGGCCTCGTTCACTCCGCCTCGATCACCCGCACCTCGCCGTCGGCGGCATCGGTCGCCTCGCCCGGCACGGTGAACCAGTGGCTGACCTCGCCCTCGGCCAGATCGCCGGCGATATCGCCGCTGGGCAGGACGGAGAGGGCGCCCGCGGTCGCGGAGGTCAGGAATTCCGCCAGCGCTGCCGGGCCCGCCGCCGCCGTGGTGTACGTGGTCGACTCGTAGTCGATCTCGTGCTCGGCGCGTAGGGCATCGGCATGCTCGAGGGCCTGTTCCTGGGTCAGCGTGCGCAGGGTGCCGTCGGCCGCCCGGACCACGAAGGCCGGATGGTCGTCCTGCAGGACCCGGACCCGGTCGGCGTAGGACACCGGATGTGCCTGCGCCGCATCGATTTCCGCCCGCACCTTCGGATCGGTCGGGACCAGCCAGCGCACCGATTTGGCCGCCGGTTCCAGCGCGATACCCCAGCCGGCGCCCGCGGCGACGATGTCGCCGAAGGACAGGCCGTCGGCGAACAGCGCCGCGGCGCCGGCCTTCTGGATCGCCCACAGCGCCACCACGGCATCGACCGAATGCGGCAGCGCCACCGCGACGATGTCACCCGGTCCGACACCACGCCCGATCAGCACCCGGGCCAGCTTCGACGACCGCGAATCCACCTCGTGATAGGCGATTTCGGCGTCGCCGGACAGCAGCGCGGGAGCCTGCGGATCCTCCTCGACCACATCGCCGAGGGCCTTGGCCACCGTACGGCTGCCGACCCGGCCTGGCTCGGCGACCGGTTCGGCGGTCACCGCGGCCCCGGCCAGGATGCGCGCCCGCTCCTCGGCGTCGAGGATGTCGATATCACCGACCGCGGCCGTCGGATCGCCGATCAGCGCGTCCAGCACCCGGCCCAGTCGCTCGGCGAGCGTGTGCACCTCCTCGGCGGTGAACCGGCTGGTGAGGTACTTCCAGGTCACCTCGATCGTCGATTCGGCGGTCACCAGCAGCGTCAGCGGGTAGTGGGTCGCGTCGTTGGTGCCGACACCGGTCACCGACATGCCGTCGATCGAGCTCGCCGCGGCGATCGCGTCGGTATCCATCGGATACGACTCGAACACCAGCAGCGTGTCGAATTGTGCTCCGGCACCGGCGATCCGCTGGATATCGGTGAGGCCGACGTAGTGGTGGTCGAGCAGATCGGTCTGATCGCGCTGCAGGCGCTGCAGCAGCTCACCGACCGACAGGCGGTCGTCCACACCGACCCGCACGGGCAGCGTGTTGATGAACAGGCCGACCATCGATTCCACCCCGGTCAGCTCCGGCGGCCGGCCGGAGACCGTCGCGCCGAACACCACGTCGTCGCGGCCGGTGAGCCGGCCGAGCAGAATGCCCCACGCGGCCTGCACCAGCGTGTTCACCGTGACCCCGACCTCGGCGGCGTACTTGGTGATCCGGCGCGTGCGGTCCTCGTCGACCTCGGCGACGAACTTCTCGATCTCGTAGTGCTCGGGTCCACGCGCGGGCGGTGCGAGCTGGGTCGGCTCGTCCGCACCGGCCAGTGCCCGCGACCAGGTGCGCAGCGATTCCTCGCGGTCGCGCCCGGCCAGCCAGCTCAGGAAGTTCCGGTACGAGGACACCCGCGGCAGCGCGGCGGTATCACCGCGCACCGCGTAGAGCACCAGCAGATCCCGCATCAGCAGCGGCATCGACCAGCCGTCCACCAGGATGTGGTGGGTCGTGATGGCCAGATGGAACGTCTCGGCGTCGGTCCGATACAGCGTGAACCGCAGCAGCGGCCCCCGCGACATGTCGAAGTGCGTCGCCCGATCCTCTTCGAGCAGGCGCCTCAACTCCGGAATCCGCTGCGGCCGATCCAGATCCGTCAGATCGACGGTCCGCCACGGCACCTCGACCCGATCCGAGATCAGCTGTACCGCCCGGCCACCGGCATCGGTGACGAAGGAGGCGCGCAGGTTCGGGTAGCGGTCCAGGATGGCCTGACCGGCCGCCCGCAGCCGGTCCTCGTCGACCACGCCGCCCAGATCCACCACGGCCTGCATGGTGTAGACGTCCACGGTCTGCTGGGTCATCATCGCGTGGAACAGCAGACCCGACTGCAGCGGCGAGAGCGGCCAGACATCCGACAGACCCGGATCCTGCTGCTCCCACTCGTCGATCTCGGACTGCGCGACCTCCACCAGCGGCAGATCGGACGGCGTCAGACCGCCCGCTTCCGGCTGCCGGACGTGCTCGGCGAGCGCGGTCAGCGCCGCCACCCACAGATCCGCGAACTCCTGCACGCGCTGCTTGCCGAACAGCCCGGTCGGGAACGCGAAGGAGGCGGACAGCTGCGCGCCCTCGGGGCCGTCGGTGACGATCGCGTTGATGTCGATCGCGGCGTTGGCGGGCATATCCGGATCCATGTCGGCATCCAGCTGTCCCAGGTCCGCCACCGGCGCCCAGTCGAAACCGACCGGGCCCGAGGCGGTTTCGGCCGTCTCGGCGCCGGCACCGGTATCCGCGCGGCCCAGATAGTTGAAGCTGATCTGGGGTGCGGTGCCGGTCGCCAGTTCGGTTCCGGTCGCGGCATTCAGATAGCGCAGCAGGCCGTATCCGATGCCCTTGTCCGGCACCGCGAGCAGCTGCTCCTTCACCGATTTCACGATGTCGCCCAGCGCTTTTCCACCGCGCAGGGCGGTCGCCACATCGGCGTGGCCCAGATCCAGCCGCACCGGATAGGCACTGGTGAACCAGCCGACCGTGCGGGACAGATCGGCGCCCGGAACCACGCTCTCCTCACGGCCGTGACCTTCGAGCTTCACCAGCGCGGCACCGCCCGCGGATTCACCGCGCCACGTGCTCACCGCCAGCGCGAGCGCCGACAGCAGGCCGTCGTTGACGCCGGCCCGGTACTTGTCCGGCACGCCGGTCAGCACCGCATCGGTCACCTCGGCCGGGAGCAGCACCTCGACCCGGTCGACGGTGGCGAAGGTGTCGACCGCCGGGTCGAACGCCCGCTCGCCCAGCACCGGATCCTCGGCCGCCGAAATCCGCTGCCAGAACGGCAGTTCCGCGGTCCGCGTGGCCGCGGCGTCGACCAGGGCGTGCGCCCAGCGGCGCATGGAGGTGCCGTTCGCCGGCAGCGTCACGGCCTGATCCGACTTCAGCTGCGACCAGGCCACCGCGAGATCCGGGATCAGGATGCGCCACGACACACCGTCGACCACGAAGTGGTGGGCGACGATCACGAGCACGTCCCGGCGGCGCGGCGCGGCGTCGTCCTGCGCACCGGTGAAGGCGAACCACAGGAACTGCGTCATCACCGCGTTCGCCGGATCGAGGCGACCCAGCGCGGCGTCGTATTCGGCGCTCGCCCGGCGCGACAGTTCCGCCTCGGAGATGTCGCCGGGCAACTCGACCCGACGCACCAGGGCGTCGACATCGATCGCGCCCTGCTCCAGCGCCTCGAACGTCCATCCGTCCGTGGCGTCCACGGGGGCGGATTCGTCGCGCCGCAACCTGGTCCGCAGCACATCGTGGTGATCGACGACCGCGGCGACGGTCGCGACCAGGGTCTCCCGGTCGGTGTCGTCGGGCAGTCGCAGCGCCATGGCCTGCGAGAACCGCTGATACGACGAGCCGGTGCCGAGGATCGAGGCCATGATCGGCGTCATCGGGATCTCGCCGACACCGCCACCGGGCAGTTCGGCCAGCACCTGCTGCTCGGCCTCACCCGCGCGGGTGGCGATCTCCGCCAGCGCGGCCACGCTGCGCCGCTCGAAGACCTGCCGCGGCGTGAACAGCGCACCGCGCGCCTTGGCCCGCGAGACCAGCTGGATCGACAGGATCGAGTCACCGCCGAGCGCGAAGAACGAATCGTCGAGCCCGACCTGATCGACGCCCAGCACCTCGGCGAACACCTCGGCGATGGTCGCCTCGAGCGCACTGGTCGGCGCCCGGAACTCGCGCGGCGCCAGCTGGGGTTCCGGCAGCGCCTTGCGGTCGAGCTTGCCGACCGGGGTCAGCGGAATCTCGTCCAGGACCACGATCGCCGAGGGCACCATATGCGGCGGCAGCACCGCGGCCACATGGTCGGTGACCGCCGCGGGATCGACCGCGCGCCCCGGCACGCCGAGCACGTAGGACACCAGAATCGTCGCACCGGCGGCGGTTTCGCGTCCGATGGTGATCGCGAATTCGACATCCGGATGCCGGCCGAGCACCGCGTCGATCTCACCGAGTTCGATGCGGAAGCCGCGGATCTTCACCTGGAAGTCGGTGCGGCCGACGTAATCGAGCTCCCACGGCACCTCCGGGCGGGCGATGTTGCCACCGCGCACATCCGGTTCGGCGTACCACCGCACCACGTCACCGGTGCGGTACATGCGGGTTCCGGGCGCACCCCACGGGTTGGCGACGAACCGCTCCGCGGTCAGCCCCGGCCGATGCTGGTAGCCGCGGGCCACCGCGCCGCCGGACAGGAACAGCTCACCGGCCACGCCCGGCGGCACCGGGTTCATCCGGGAGTCGAGCACCAGCGCCGACATACCGTGCACCGGGGTGCCGATGGTGATGTGGTCACCCGGGAACAACCGCGCGTACGAGGAGATGATCGTCGTCTCGGTCGGACCGTAGGCGTTGAAGTACTTGCGTCCCGGCTGCCACTTGGCCAGCAGTTCCGGCGTGGTCACATCGCCACCCACCGACGTCACCAGCAACTGCTCCTGGTCGGCCGGATCCATCGTGCCCAGCACCGCGGGCGTGATGATGGTGTGGGTGACCTGCTCGGTGCGCAGCAGCTCCGCCAGTTCCGGACCACCGATGATCTGCGACGGCGTGATCACCAGGGTGGCGCCGATGTAGAACGCGCACACCCATTCCAGCACCGACGGGTCGAAGCTGGGCGAGCAGATGTGCAGGAACCGATGCTGCGGCTCCAGGCCGTACAGGCTCGTCGCCACATCGGCCAGGCCACCGAGGCCGGCATGGGTCACCGTGACGCCCTTGGGCTTACCTGTCGAACCCGAGGTGTAGATGACGTACGCGGGGTGCGCCATCTGCAGCGGGGCGCGCCGGTCGGCATCGGTCACCGGTGCCGCCGACTGCGCGGAGCACAACTCGTCGGTCGCCGGATCGTCGAGGACCAGCCAGTCCACGTCGCCGGGCAGGTCGCCGACATACGCCGAACCGGTGATACCCAGCAGCGCACCGGAATCGGTGAGCATGTGGCGCACCCGATCCTCGGGGTAGTTCGGATCCACCGGCACGTGCGCGCCACCGGCCTTGGTGACGGCCAGCACGGCCAGCACCATCTCGTAGGACCGCGGGAACGAGACCGCGACCAGTTGCTCGGGTCCGACACCGCGTTCGATCAGCACCCGTGCCAGGCGCGAGGACCGGTCGTCGAGTTCGCCGTAGGTGATCGATTCACCGTTGTAGCGCACCGCGATTCGATCCCGGCCCAGCCGGACGCCGTGGCTCATCAGATCCGGCAGCAGACCGGTCGCCATCACCTCGTCGCCGTGGACGTGGGTGAGCAGCTCGTACTCGTCGGCGGCCAGCAGCGACAGATCGCCGACCGCGGTCTGCGGCTGCGCGACGATCGCCTCGAGCAGACGGGTGAACCGCTGCGCGAACACCTCCACCGTGGCCTCGTCGAAAAGGTCACGCGCATAGGAGAATTCGGCGTACATGCCGTTGCGGCCGTCGCCGGATTCCCGAACCGTCAGCGACAGGTCGAATTTCGCGGTGTCGACGTCGAAATCGAGTGCCGAGACGTGCAATCCGGGCAGTTCGAACGTGCTCTCGGGCAGGTTCTCGAACGACAGCGCCACCTGGAACAGCGGATGCCGCGCGGTGGAGCGTTCCGGATTGAGCAGTTCGACCAGCCGCTCGAACGGAATGTCGGCGTGCGCGAAGGCCTGCAGGTCCGCATCCTTGGCGTGACTCAGCAGCTCACCGAAGGTCAGCTCGCCGCGCACATGGGTCCGCAGCACCAGCGTGTTGACGAACATGCCGATCAGATCGTCGAGTTCGGCCTCGCCGCGGCCCGCGATCGGGGTGCCGATCGCGATGTCGTCGGTACCCGACATCCGCGCCAGGAACAGCGCGAGCGCGGTGTGCACGACCATGAACAGCGTCGCGTTCTGTTCGCGGGCGGTGCGCTGCAACCCGTCGTACAGCTCGTTGCCGATCGGGAACAGTACCCGGCCGCCCTGGAACGACTGCACGGTCGGCCGCGGGCGATCCGCGGGCAGGTTCAGCTCGTCCGGAATCCCGGCCAGTGCCTGCCGCCAGTAGTCGGCCTGGGCGCTGAGCAGGCTCTCCGGATCGTCCTCGGAGCCGAGCAGATCGCGCTGCCAGATGCTGAAGTCGGCGTACTGCACCGGCATCGGCGCCCACGCCGGTGCCGCGCCCTCGGCGCGCGAGGCGTAGGCCACCATCAGATCCCGGGTCAGCGGGCCCATCGACCAGCCGTCGGCCGCGATGTGGTGCGCGACGAAGACCAGCACGAAGTCGGTGTCGGTGACCTGGAACAGGCGGATGTGGAACGGAATCTGCGCGGTCACGTCGAAACCGGTCGTCACCGCGGCGGCGACGGCCTCGACCACGCCGGATTCGTCGATCCGTACCGGCTCGAGATCGATCGCCACCTCCGCCGGCGACAGCACCCGCTGCACCGGACCGGCATCGGTCTCGGGGTAGACCGTGCGCAGGATCTCGTGACGTGCGATGAGATCGGCGACCGCCGCACGCAGCGCGGACACATCGAGCGCGCCGGAGAGCCGGATCGCCACCGGGATGTTGTCCACCGACGAGGTGGTGTCGAACTGGTTGAGGAACCACATGCGGTTCTGCGCCAGCGACAGCGGGATGTGCTCGGGGCGCGGTCCCGCGGTCAGCGGCGGGCGACCACCGGCACCGGCCTGCTGTTCGACCTTGGCGGCCAGCCCGGCCACCGTCGAGGCTTCGAACAGCGCCCGCACCGGCACCCGGGTGTCGAGCAACGCACCGAGGCGCGCGGCGACCTGCGTGGCCAGCAGCGAGTTACCGCCGAGGGCGAAGAAGTCGTCGTCGGCGCCGACCCGCTCGACCGACAGCACGTCGGTGTAGACGGAGGCGACCGCCTCTTCGATCGGTGTCGAGGGCGCCCGGAAGGCGGTGGTCTCGAATTCCGGTTCGGGCAGCGCGCGCCGGTCCAGTTTGCCGTTGATGTTCAGCGGCAACGCGTCCAGTTCGACGAACGCCGAGGGCACCATGTACGACGGCAACGCCGCGTTCAGTGCCGACTTCACCCCGTCGATGTCGAGGCTCTCGCCGGCCGGCACCAGATAGGCGACCAGCCGGTCGCCGATGCGCGGATCCGACTTCGCGAGCACCGCGACCTGCGCGACCTCGTCCAGGCCGAACAGCGCCGACTCGATCTCGCCGAGTTCGATGCGGAAGCCGCGGATCTTGACCTGGAAGTCGGTGCGGCCCTGATAGTCCAGCTCGCCCTGTGCATTCCAGCTCACCAGGTCACCGGTGCGGTACATCCGGGTGCCGGGCTCGAAGGGGTTGGCCACGAACCGGTCCGCGGTCAGATCCGGCCGCGCGAAGTAACCGCGGGCCAGCTGCGCACCGGCCAGATACAACTCACCGGCGACGCCGTCCGGAACCGGGTGCAGACGCGAATCCAGCACGTAGACCCGGCTGTTCCACTCCGGCACACCGATCGAGACCGACTGCTGTTCGTCCGCGGCGACGCGGTGGCTGGTGATCGAGACCGCGGCCTCGGTCGGGCCGTACAGGTTGAACAGTTCACCGGCGTTGTCGCGGCGGAACCGCTGCGCGGTCGCACCCGGCAGCGCCTCACCGATCGCCAGCACGCGACGCAGCGAATTCGTCAGTGTCCCATCGGATTCGGTGAGCAGCGCGTCCAGCATCGAGGGAACCACGTGCAGCGTGGTGACCGCCTCGCGGGCCATCAGCTCGTTGAGGTAGGCCGGATCGCGGTGGCCGTCCGGCGCCGCGATCACCAGGCGCCCGCCGGAGACGGCCGCCGACCAGAACTCCCAGACCGACAGGTCGAAGGTGGCCGCGGTCTTCAGCAGCACCGAATCCTCGGCGCCCAGGCCGAATTCGGCGATCTTCCACAGCAACTGGTTGACCACCGCGGCGTGCGGGACCGCCACACCCTTCGGCCGCCCGGTGGAACCGGAGGTGAAGATGACGTAGGCGGTGTGCTGCGGGAGCAGCGGCGCGACCCGTTCGGCGTCCTCGATCGGCGAATCGTCACCGGTGGTGTCGAGGTCGTCGACGCGGACCACCGGTGCGACCTCGGTCTCGAATGCGGCGTCGGCATCGGTGAGCACACACACCACATCGGCGGTGTCGAGGATGTAGCCGGTGCGTTCGGCCGGCTGATCCGGATCCACCGGCACATAGGCGCCGCCGGCCACGGTCACCGCGTACATGGCGACCACCAGGTCGACCGAGCGGCGCATCGCCAGCGCGACCCGCGACTCCGGTCCGACACCGAGCGAAATCAGATGACGGGCCAGCAGATTCACCCGGCGGTCGAGTTCCGCGTAGGTCATCCGGGTGCCATCGGCCCCGACCAGTGCGTCCCGCTCGGAGTGGGTGTCGACCGTCGCGTCCAGCAGCGAGGCCAGCGTCGCCGACCGGTCCACCGGGTGATCGGTGGCATTGCGGGCGGAGACCAGCGCATCGCGTTCGGCGGCGTCGAGCAGATCGATATCGCCGACCGCGGTGCGCGGTTCGGCCACGATCGCGCCCAGCATCCGCACGAAGCGATCCACGAAGCCCGCCACCGTCTCGTGGTCGAACAGGTCGGTCGCGTAGGTGAAGAATCCGGTGATGCCTTCGGGCGCACCGGTGTCGCTGTAGCGGTCGGTGGCGATCAGGTGCAGGTCGAACTGCGAGAGCTGGGTGTCGAAGTCCAATCCGCTCACCCGCAGGCCCGGCAGTTCCAGGGTGGCCTGGGCCAGGTTCTGGAACGACAGGCCCACCTGGAACAGCGGATGCCGCGCGGTGGAGCGCACCGGGTTGAGCACCTCGACCAGCCGCTCGAACGGCACATCGGCGTTGGCGAAGGCCTGGATGTCGATATCGCGCTGACGCCCCAGCAGTTCGGTGAAGCCGGCCCCGGCGTCGACCTGGGTGCGGAACACCAGCGTGTTGACGAACATACCGATCAGGTCGTCGAGTACGGCCTCACCGCGACCGGCCATCGGCGTGCCGATGGCGATGTCGTCGGAACCCGACAGCCGCGACAGCAGGACGGCCAGCGCGGTGTGCACGACCATGAACAGCGTCGCGCCCTCGGTGCGGGCCAGGTCGATCAGCGCGCGATGCAGTTCGGCATCGATGCGCATCTCGACCTTGCCGCCGGCGAAACTCTGCACGGCCGGACGCGGGCGATCCGCCGGCAGATCGAGCTGATCGGGCAGCTCGGCCAGCGCCTGCTTCCAGTACGCGACCTGCTTGGAGGCCAGCGAATCCGGATCGTCCTCGCTGCCCAGCAGTTCGCGCTGCCAGATGCTGTAGTCGGCGTACTGGACCGCCAGCGGCGCCCAGTTCGGCGCCAGCCCGGCCGCGCGGGCCGCGTAGGCGGTCATCAGATCGCGAGTCAGCGGGCCCACCGACGAACCGTCGCCGGAGATGTGGTGCACGACCATCGCGAGCACGTATTCGCCTGTGCCGCTCGCGGTTTCGGTATCGCTACCGGAACGGACCTCGAACAGCGCGACCCGCACCGGCACCTCGGTGGTGACGTCGAAGCTGGTGTTGATCAGCGCGACCACCTCGGACTCCACCGCGGCGGCATCGACCACGCGCAGTTCGAGTTCCGGAATCGCCTGGGCCGCGGGCAGGATCACCTGCACCGGGCCCTGGTCGGTCTGCGGGTAGACGGTCCGCAGGATCTCGTGGCGCGCCACCAGATCCGCCATCGCGGCCCGCAGCGCCGACACGTCCAGCGCACCGCTCAACCGCACCGCGATCGGCACGTTGTAGGCGGCCGAGGCGGTGTCGAAGCGGTTGAGGAACCACATCCGCTGCTGCGCCAGCGACAGCGGGATCCGCGGCGGGCGCGGTGCGGCGGTCAGCGCGCGGCGACCGCCGGCATCGGCGTGATGCTCGACCCGGGTGGCGAGCGCGGCGACCGTGGAGGCCTCGAACAGCAGGCGCACCGGCACCCGGGTGTTCAGAGCCTCGCCCAGGCGCGCGGCGACCTGCGTGGCGAGCAGCGAGTTACCGCCCCACGCGAAGAAGTCGTCGTCGCGGCCCATCGTGCCGGATTCCTTGCGCAGCACATCGGCGAAGGTGTTGGCCACGATCTGCTCGATCGGGGTCACCGGCGCGCGGAAGACGGCCTTCTCGAAGACCGGTTCGGGCAGGGCGGCGCGGTCCAGTTTGCCGTTGGCGTTCAGCGGCAGCGCGTCCAGCTGCATGAACACCGACGGCACCATGTAGGACGGCAGCTGTTCGGCCAGCGCGGCCTGCAATGCCTGCTTGTCCAGCTCGGCGGTGCCGACCACGTAGGCGACCAGGCGATCGCCCAGATTCGGATCCGCGTGCGCGACAACGGCGGTCGCGGTGACGACCGGCTGCCGCAGCAGCACCGCCTCGATCTCGCCGAGTTCGATGCGGAAGCCGCGGATCTTCACCTGGAAGTCGGTGCGGCCCCGATAGTCCAGTTCGCCCCGCTCGGTCCAGGCCACCAGGTCACCGGTGCGGTACATCCGCGTGCCCGGCGCCCCGAACGGATCGGCGACGAACCGGTCCGCGGTCAGATCCGCGCGACCGAAGTAGCCGCGCGCGAGCTGCGCACCGGCCAGGTACAGCTCACCCGGCACACCCACCGGAACGGGCCGCAGCCGCGAATCCAGCACGTACACCCGGCTGTTCCACTCCGGCGCACCGATCGACACCGACTGCCGGTCGGCGGTGGTGACGCGATGGCTGGTGATCGAGACCGCGGCCTCGGTCGGGCCGTACAGGTTGAACAGCGCGGCCCCGGCGGTCTGCAGGAAGCGCTGCGCGGTCGCGGCCGGCAGCGCCTCACCGATGGCGAGCACCCGCTTCAGCGACGAGCTGAGCATGCCTTCGCTCTCGGTGAGCAGAGCGTCCAGCATCGACGGCACCACGTGCAGCGTGGTGACGGCGGTGCCGAGCATCAGATCGTTGAGGTAGGCCGGATCGCGATGCCCCTCGGGCGCGGCCACCACCAGGCGGCCACCGCAGGCGGCGGCGGTCCAGAACTCCCACACCGACAGGTCGAAGGTGGCCGCGGTCTTGAGCAGCACCGAATCCCCGGCGCCGAGGCCGAATTCGGCGATCTCCCAGCGCAACTGGTTGACGATGGCGCCGTGCGACACCACCACGCCCTTGGGGCGGCCCGTCGAACCGGAGGTGAAGATCACGTACGCGGCATTGCCGGCGGTGAGTTCACGCAACCGCTCCCCCGTGGTGATCGGCGCCGCCGAGTACCCCGAGAGCTCGAGCCCGTCGAGTTCGATCACCGGACGCTGCGGGGTCCAGCGCAGCGCGCTCTCGTCGTCGTCGCCGGCGGTGGCCGCGACGACGGCCGAGGTGGTCAGCACACAGGCGGGGGCGGCCGTCTCGAGGATGTAGTCGATGCGTTCGGCGGGCTGGCCCGGATCGATCGGCACGTAGGCCGCACCGGTCTTGGCCACCGCGTACATCGCGACGATCAGCTCCACCGAGCGGCCCAGTGCCAGCGCCACCCGATCCTCGGTGCCGATCCCGCATTCGACGAGGTAGCGCGCCAAGCGGTTCACTCGCGCGTCGAGGTCGCCGTAGGTCAGCACCTGCTGCGCCGTTCCGGTGGCCTCGGTGTCGACCACCAGCGCGACCGCGGTCGGATCGGCGGCGACCGTGTCATCGAGCAGCGACACCAGCGTCGCCTCGGTGTCGATCGGGTGGGCGGTCTCGTTCCACTGCCACAGGATCCGCTCGTTCTCGGCCGGATCCAGCAGGTCGATATCACCGACCGGGCCGGACACGTCCGCGATCACCGCATCGAGCACCCGGACGAACCGGTCCGCGAAGCCCTGCACCGTCGACTCGTCGAAAAGGTCGATGGCATAACCGAATTCGGTGATGATCTCGGCCGGTGAACCGTCCTCGGCGTAGCGGTCGTAGAGCGTCACGTGCAGATCGGTCTTGGCCAGCTGGGAATCGAAATTCACCGCGCTCACCGAGAGACCCGGCAGTTCCAGGGCGGTCTCGGCCAGGTTCTGGAACGACAGACCCACCTGGAACAGCGGGTTGCGCGCCGTGGACCGCACCGGGTTGAGCACCTCGACCAGCCGCTCGAACGGCACGTCGGCGTTGGTGAAGGCCTCGAGGTCGCGCTCGCGCACATCGGCGAGCAGCTCGGCGAAGCTCGCGTTGCCGTCGATGCGGGTGCGGAACACCAGCGTGTTGACGAACATGCCGATCAGATCGTCGAGTTCGCGCTCACCACGTCCGGCGATCGGGGTGCCCACGGCGATATCGCCGGTCCCCGAGAGCCGCGAGAGCAGGACGGCCAGCGCCGCGTGCACGACCATGAACAGCGAGGCGTTGTTCGCGCGCGCCAGCTCGTGCAGGCGGGCGTGGCGCTGCGGGTCGATCTCGAAGCGAATCGCCTTGCCCTGGAACGACTGGGCCGGCGGACGCGGACGGTCGGTCGGCAGTTCCAGCTGATCCGGCAGCCCGTCGAGAGCCGTGGTCCAGTAGGCCACCTGCTGGGCGGCCAGCGATTCCGGGTCCTCCTCGGAGCCGAGCACCTCGCGCTGCCACAGCGCGTAATCGGCGTACTGCACCGGCAGCGGCGTCCACTGCGGCGCCTCACCCTGGACGCGTGCGGCGTAGGCCGCCATCAGATCACGGGCCAGCGGTCCCATCGAGGAACCGTCGGCGGCGACGTGGTGGACGGTGAACGCGAGGACGTGTTCCTCGGCCGCCTGGTCCCCGCCGGTGATCCGGAACAGCGCGACCTTCAGCGGCACCTCGGCGGTGACATCGAAGGTGGTCATCGCGAATTCGATGATGCGGTCCAGCAATTCGGACTCGTCGACCGCCACCGGCTCCAGCGGGGGCGCGGTTTCGGTCGCGGGCAGGATCACCTGGTGCGGGCCGTCCGCCGAACGCGGGTAGGTGGTGCGCAGCACCTCGTGGCGGGCCAGCACGTCACCGAGCGCGCGTTCCATGGCCGCGACGTCGAGGGCACCCGACAGCCGCACCGCGAGCGGAATGTTGTCCACCGCGGAGGTGGTGGTGTCGAACTGGTTGAGGAACCAGTAGCGCTGCTGCGCCGGTGAGAGCGGAATCCGTTGCGGCCGTTGCCCGGCCACCAGCTTCGGCCGGGTCCGGCCGGTTCCGGCGCCCTGCTCCAGGCGCGCGGCCAGGGCGGCGACGGTCGACGCCTCGAACAGATCGCGCACCGCCAGCTGGGTGTCGAGCGCGGCGCCCAGACGTGCGGTCACCTGGGTGGCGATCAGCGAGTTGCCGCCCAGTTCGAAGAAGTCGTCGTCGAGACCGACGCGGGTCACGCCGAGCACATCGCTGAACGTGCCGGCCACGATCTCCTCGATCGGGGTGGCCGGGGCGCGGAACTGCCGGGCCTCGAACACCGGCGCCGGCAGCGCCTTGCGGTCCAGCTTGCCGGAGGCGTTGAGCGGGAACGCGTCCAGCACCACGAACGCCGAGGGCACCATGTAGCCGGGCAGCGCCTCGCCGAGTTCGGTGCGCACCGCGTCGGCGTCGACCGTGGCGCCGATCGTGGGCACCACATAGGCGACCAGCTGATCGCCGAGCCGGTCGTCGGAGCGCACGACCACCACGGCCTGCGCGACCGCGTCGACCGCCACCAGCGCCGATTCGATCTCACCCAGTTCGATGCGCAGACCGCGCAACTTCACCTGGAAGTCGGTGCGGCCCAGGTATTCCAGTTCGCCGGAAGAGTTCCAGCGCACCAGGTCACCCGTGCGGTACATCCGCTCGCCGTCACCGAAGGGGTTGGCCACGAACCGATCCGAGGTCAGATCGGCACGCGCGACATATCCGCGCGCCAGCTGATCACCGGCCAGATACAGCTCACCCGCGACGCCGGTGGCGACCGGGTGCAACCGCGAATCCAGCACGTAGACACGGGTGTTCCACACCGGGCGGCCGATCGGCACCGCGACGGTGTCGACCTCGGTCACCTCGTGATAGGTGACGTCGACCGCGGCCTCGGTCGGGCCGTAGAGGTTGTGCAGCCGGGCGCCGGTCAGTTCGATCAGGCGCTGGGCGGTGACCGCGGGCAGCGCCTCACCGGAGGCGAACACCCGGCGCAGCGTCGTGCAGTCGGCGCCGGAGGCGTCCAGCGCGGCGACGAAGACCGACAGCATCGACGGCACGAAGTGCACGGTGGTGATGCGCTCGGCGTCGATCAGCTCCGCCAGATAGGCCGGATCGCGGTGGCCGTCGGGCTTGGCGACGACCAGGCGCGCACCGACCTGCAGCGGCCAGAAGAATTCCCACACCGACACGTCGAAGGTGGCGGGCGTCTTCTGCAGCACGACGTCGTCGAGGTAGAGGTCGTACTCGTCCTGCATCCAGGCCAGGCGGTTCACGATCGCGGCATGGCTGACGGCCACACCCTTCGGCCGCCCGGTGGAACCGGAGGTGAAGATCACGTAGGCGGTGTGCGCGGGCCGCAGCGGCGCGATGCGGTCGGCATCGGCCACCGGGTCGTCCGCGTACTCCGACAGCTCCAGGCCGTCGATCGCCAGGACCGGCACGTCCGGCCGCGCCGCGAGCGGGCTGTCCGCGGTGGTCAGCACGCAGACCGGATTCGCGGTCGCCAGTACGTATTCGGTGCGCTCGGCCGGGTGGTCGGGGTCCAGCGGCACATAGCCACCACCGGCGACGGTCACCGCGTACATGCCGATGACCAGTTCCAGCGAACGCCGCATATGCAGCGCCACCAGCGAATCCGGGCCCACGCCCTGCTCGATCAGGTGGCGAGCGAGCCGGTTCACCCGCGCCGCCAGCTCGCCGTAGGACAGAGTTGTCCCCTCGAACGTGAGCGCCGGTTCGTCGGGATCGCGTTCGACCTGCCTGTCGAACATCGAGGCCAGTGTCAGCGCGACGGTGCCGGCCGCCCGGCCGAGCACGACGCGGTCGACGTCGTAGGCGGTGGCGTTCCAGTTGTCGACGATGGTGCGGCGTTCGACGGCGTCGAGCAGGTCGATATCGCCGAGCGCGGCGGCCGGATCCGCGGTCACCGCGTCCAGCATCCGGACCAGGCGATCGGCGAAGGCCGCGACGGTCCGGGCATCGAACATGTCTGTGGCGTACGCCAATTCGGCCGACATACCCACGGAGGGGCCGGGCGCCGCATCGGACGCAGCGGAACCGTCGGCGGCGAAGCGCTCGGTGAGGTTCAGGTGCAGATCGAATTTCGCGGTCAGCACATCCAGCGGCAGGCCGCCGACCTCGAGATCCGGCAGTGCGAACGACGCCTCACCGGTGTTCTGGAACGACAGCATCACCTGGAACAGCGGATGCCGCGCCTGCGAACGCGCCGGATTCAGAATCTCCACCAGCCGTTCGAACGGCAGATCCGCATGCCCGAAGGCGGCGAGATCGGATTCCTTGGTGCGCGCGAGCAATTCGGTGAACGACATCGCCGGATCGACACTGCTGCGCAGCACCAGCGTGTTGACGAACATGCCGATGGCGTCGTCCAGCGCGGCCTCACCACGGCCGGCGACGGCGGTGCCGATGGCCAGATCGTCACTGCCGGACAACCGCGCCAGCAGCGCCGCGAAGGCCGCGTGCGTCACCATGAACAGGCTGGCGCCGTGGGTGCGGGCCAGCGCGTTGAGCCGGCGCACCAGCTCGGCGTCGAGCGAGAACTCGTGCACGCCACCGCGATACGAGGCGACCGCGGGACGCGGCCGGTCGGCGGGCAGATCCAGCTGCTCGGGCAGACCCGCCAGATGCTGCGACCAGTACGACACCTGCTGGGCGATCAGCGATTCCGGATCGTCCTCGGAACCGAGCGTTTCCCGTTGCCACAGGGCGTAATCGGCGTACTGCACCGGCAGCGGCGCCCACCCCGGCGCGGCGCCCTGCGAGCGCGCCGCGTAGGCGAGCATCACATCGCGGGCCAGCGGCCGCACCGACCAGCCGTCACCGGAGATGTGGTGGACGACGAAGACCAGCACGTAGTCCGGCGCCGGCTCGCCCGCGCCGTTGCCGCTCGCGTGCTCGACGCGGAACAGTTTGGCGCGCACCGGAACCGCGGCGGTGACGTCGAAGCCGGTGAGGACCAGCTCGCGCACGCGCTGGGGCAGTTGCGCCTCGGTCACCGGTTCGGCATCCAGTTCCACCGCGTCGCGGTCGGCCGGCAGGATCACCTGCACGCCCTGGCCTTCGGAGGTCTCCGGGTAGACCGTGCGCAGCACCTCGTGGCGTTCGATCACATCCGCGACGGCCTCGCGCAGGGCGTCGACGTCGAGCGCTCCGGTGAGCCGGACCGCCATCGGGATGTTGTTGACCGCGCTGGCGGTGTCGAAGCGGTTGAGGAACCACATCCGCTGCTGTGCCAGCGAGAGCGGAATCTCCTCCGGTCGCGGCCCCGCCACCAGGGCGCGGCGGCCACCGGAACCGGCGTGTGTCTCCAGCCGGGCGGCCAGCGCCGCCACGGTCGGCGCCTCGAACAGGGTCCGCACCGGGATGCGGGTGTTCAGCGCCTGGCCCAGGCGGGCGACCACCTGGGTGGCGATCAGCGAGTTGCCACCCAGTTCGAAGAAGTCGTCGTCGAGTCCGACCGGCCGCGTGTCGGTGTCGATGCCCAGCACCTCGGCGACGGTGGCGGCGACGATCTCCTCGACCGGCGTGGTCGGGGCGCGGAACTCCCGTGCCTCGAATTCCGGTGCGGGCAGCGCGCGCCGGTCCAGCTTGCCGTTCGCGCTGAGCGGCAGGGCGTCGAGCACGACGATCGCGGCCGGAACCATATAGGAGGGCAGCCGCGCCGCGAGCTGCGCGCGAACCGCGTCGACATCGATCTCACCGGCGCCGGCGGCGGGCACGACATAGCCGACCAGCTGTTCGCCGATCCGCTCGTCGGAACGCACCACGGCCACCGCCTGTGCGACCGAATCCTGTGCGGTGAGCGCGGATTCGATCTCGCCGAGCTCGATGCGCAGACCGCGCAACTTCACCTGGAAGTCGGTGCGGCCCATGTATTCGATGGCGCCGTCGGCGCCGCGGCGCACCAGGTCACCGGTGCGGTACATGCGGGAACCACTGCCGCCGAACGGATTCGCGACGAAGCGGTCCGCGGTCAGGTCGGTGCGGCCGAAGTAGCCGCGCGCCAGCTGCGCGCCGGCCAGATACAGCTCACCCGCGACACCGGCCGGAACCGGATGCAGCCGCGCGTCCAGGATGTAGGCCTGCGCGTTCCACACCGGCAGGCCGATCGGCACCGCGCCGGCGATATCCGCCGCGACCGGCATCGCGGTGGCGTGCACGGTGAATTCGGTGGGGCCGTACAGGTTGTGCAGTTCGGCGGTGCCGATGCGGCGGTAGGCCTGCGCGGCGTCGGCGGTGAACGCCTCACCCGCGATCAGCAGGGTGCGCAGCGACGACACCTCCGCGGCCGTACCCGCGTGCACGCTGTCGGAGAACACCGACAGCATCGACGGCACGAACGAGGTCATCGTGACCTGCTGGGCCGCGATCACCTCGGCGAGGTAGCCGGGATCACGGTGGCCGTCCGGCGCCGCGATCACCAGGCGCGCGCCGGTGGCGGTCGCACCGAACAACTCCCACACCGACACGTCGAAGGTCGGCGGCGTCTTGAACAGCACCACGTCATTCGCGCCGATGCCGTATTCGGCGGTGATCCAGCGGATCTGGTTCACCACCGCGGCCTGCGAGACCGCCACGCCCTTCGGCCGTCCGGTGGAGCCGGAGGTGAAGATCACGTAGGCGAGGTGCTCCGGCCGCAGCGGGGCACGCCGTTCGGTGTCGTCGAGTTCGCCGTCCGGGTAGCCGGACAGGTCCAGCTCGTCGATGCGCACGGCGGTCGCGGCACCCTCGAGCGCGCGATCGATGTCCGCGCCGTCGCGTGCGGTGGTGAGCACGGCGATCGGGGCGGCGGTGTCGACCACGTAGCGGATGCGTTCACCCGGCTGTTCCAGATCCAGCGGCACGTACGCGCCACCGGCCTCCAGCACCGCGTAGGCGGCCACGACGAGGTCGAGCGAACGCCGCACGGCCAGTGCCACGCGCGCGTCCGGGCCCACCCCCGCCTCGACCAGATACCGCGCGAGTCGCTGTGCCCGCGCCGCGAATTCGGCGTAGGTCAGCGTGACGCCGGCCTCCGGATCGACGACCGCGACCGCGTCCGGGGTCTGCTCGACCTGGGCGTGGAAATCGGCCAGCAGGGTGGTGACACCCTCGCGGCGCACCGGCAGATGGCGTGCGGTGTTGTTCCAGCCGCGCAGTTCCCGCGCCGCCTCGGCGGGAGCGAGCAGATCGATGTCGCCCACCCGGGCCGCCGGTTCGGCGACCACGGCGGACAGCACCCGCACCAGCCGATCGGCGAAGCCGGCGATCGTCGCGCCGTCGAAAAGGTCGGTGGCGTAGACGAATTCGGCGGTGATACCGGCCGCCACGGCGCCGTCGGCCGTCTCGGCGGTCTCCTCGGTGAGCACCAGCTGCAGATCGAATTTCGCGGTGTCGATCGGCAGTTCCACACCGCTCACCGTCAGCCCCGGCAGTTCCAGGGCGTTCTGGCCGGTGTTCTGGAACGACAGCATCACCTGGAACAACGGATGCCGCGCCTGCGAACGGGCCGGGTTCAGAATCTCCACCAGCCGCTCGAACGGGAGATCCGCATGCCCGAAGGCGGCGATATCGGTGCTGCGCACCGACTGCAGCAGATCGGTGAAGCTCGCGCCGCCGTCGATCTCGGTCCGCAACACCAGGGTGTTGACGAACATGCCGATCAGATCGTCGAGCGCGCGCTCACCGCGGCCGGCCACCGGCGTGCCGATGGCGATATCGGCCTCCCCGCTCAGCCGCGACAGCACCAGCGCCAGCGCCGCGTGCGTGACCATGAACATGGTCGCGCCGCGAGTGCGGGCCAGTTCGGCGAGCCGAGCGTGCACGTCGGCGTCGATGTGGAAGGTGTGCGTCGCGCCGCGGCCGGAGGCGACGGCCGGACGCGGCCGGTCGGCGGGCAGATCGAGCTGTTCGGGAACTCCGCGCAGTGCGTCGCGCCAGTATTCGATCTGGTCGGCGATCACCGATTCCGGATCGTCCTCGCGGCCGAGCACCTCGCGCTGCCAGAGCGCGAAGTCGGCGTACTGCACCGGCAGCGGCGCCCAGGCCGGTTCGCCACCCTCGACGCGCGCACCGTAGGCGGTCATCACGTCGCGGGTCAGCGGGCCCATCGAGAAGCCGTCGGCGGAGATGTGGTGCACCACCAGGGCCAGCACGTGTTCGGTCGGGCTCACCTCGAACAGCCGGGCCCGGAACGGCACCTCGACGGTGACGTCGAAGCCGGTGCCGACCAGCTCCGAAATCCGCTGCGGCAGTTCGGTTTCGGTGACGTCGATCGGCGTGAGATCGGGGATGACCTTCGAGGTCGGCACGATCTCCTGGTAGGCGGTCCCGTCCACCTCGGGGTAGCGGGTGCGCAGTGATTCGTGGCGCGCCAGCACATCGGCGACCGCGATCTGCAGTGCCTGCCGGTCCAGCAGACCCGACAGCCGCACCGCGGCCGGGATGTTGTCCACCGCGGATTCGGGATCGAAGCGGTTGAGGAACCACATCCGCTGCTGCGCCAGCGACAGCGGCACCAGCTCGGGCCGATGCTGCGGCACCAGCGCCGCGCGACCGCCCGCACCGGAACGGGTCTCGGCCCGCGCCGCCAGACCGGCGACGGTGGAGGCCTCGAAGATCTCGCGCACACCCAGCTGGGTATCCAGGGCCGAGGACAACCGCGCGGCCACCTGGGTGGCGATCAGCGAGTTGCCGCCGAGGGCGAAGAAATCGTCGTCCAGGCCGACCCGGTCCACGCCGAGCACCTCGGCGAAGGTGCCCGCGACGATCTGCTCCACCGGGGTGACCGGCGCGCGGAACACCGCCGCCTCGAACACCGGGGCGGGCAGCGCCTTGCGGTCCAGCTTGCCGGAGGCGTTGAGCGGGAATTCGTCGAGCACCATCACCAGCGCGGGCACCATGTAACCGGGCAGCTGCCGGCCCAGTTCCTCGCGCACCGCTTCGGCGTCGACCGGAAGGCCCGGTGTGGCAACGACATACGCCACCAGCTGATCGCCGGTGTGCTGGTCGCCGCGGACCACCACGACGGCCCGGTCGATCTCGTCGAGTCCGGTCAGCGCCGTCTCGATCTCGCCGAGTTCGATGCGCAGACCGCGCAACTTCACCTGGAAGTCGGTGCGCCCCAGGTAATCCAGTTCACCCTGTTCGTTCCAGGCCACCAGGTCGCCGGTGCGGTACATCCGCTCGCCGGCCGGGGCAGGACCGGTGGGCCCGGAGCCGGTAGCGGAGCGTGACCACGCAGGGCCCTCGGGACTGCCCCCGTCCGACCCAGCGAAGGGGTTGGCCACGAACCGGTCCGAGCTCAGGTCCGGACGCGTCACATAGCCGTGCGCGAGCTGGGCGCCCGCCAGATACAGCTCACCCGCGACACCCACCGGAACCGGCCGCAGACGCGAATCCAGCACGTAGACACGGGTGTTGAAGACGGGGCGGCCGATCGGCACGGAATCGACATCGGCATCGGTCACCTCGTGATAAGTGACGTCGACCGCGGCCTCGGTGGGGCCGTACAGGTTGTGCAGCGCGGCGCCGGTGAGCTCGCGCAGGCGCTGCGCCGACTTGGGCGCCAGCGCCTCACCGGAGGCGAAGACCAGGCGCAGCGTCGTGCATTGCGCGGCCGCCGCCTCGGCGACGAAGACCGCAAGCATCGACGGCACGAAGTGCGTCACGGTGACGCCCTCGCCGACGATCACCTCGGCCAGATAGGCCGGATCGCGATGGCCGTCGGGGCGCGCCACCACCAGCCGCGCGCCGATCTGCAAGGGCCAGAAGAACTCCCACACCGACACGTCGAAGGTCGCGGGCGTCTTCTGCAGCACCACATCGGCGGGGGTGAGGCCGTATTCGGCCTGCATCCACACCAGCCGGTTGACGATCGCCGCATGCGACACCGCGACGCCCTTGGGGCGGCCGGTGGAACCGGAGGTGAAGATCACGTACGCGGTGTTGGCCGGGCGCAGCGGGCCGCGGCGCTCCGCGTCGGTGATCGGCTCGATCGCGTAGCCCGACAGGTCCAGCAGGTCGATGCGCACCTGCGCGGTGTCGATGTCGATGTCGACACCGGAGGTCAGCACGCAGACCGGATCCGCCGTGGCCAGAATGTATTCGGTGCGCTCGGCCGGATGATCCGGATCCAGCGGCACATAGGCGCCACCGGCGGCGGTCACGGCGTACATGCCGACCACCAGATCGATCGAACGCCGCATACCGAGGGCCACGAAGGTGTCCGGGCCGACGCCGCGCTCGATCAGCCAGCGGGCCAGCGCATGCACCCGGGCCGCGAAGTCGGCGTAGGACAGACCTGTCCCCTCGAAGCTCACCGCGGTGGCGTCGGGGGTGCGTTCGACCTGCGCCTCGAACAGCGAGACCAGGGTGGCCGAGCCGTCGACCTCGTGGTCGGTCGCATTCCATTGCGACACCACGAGTTCACGTTCGGCGGGCTCGAGCAGTTCGATATCGCCGGCGCAGACCGCGGGTTCGCCCACGATGGTGGTGAGCACCCGCAGCAGCCGGTCGGCGATGCGGCGCACCGCGTTCTCGTCGAACAGGTCGCGCAGATAGCCGGCCCGGACCCGCAGGGTGGAGCCCAGCGAGGCGATCAGGCTCAGCGGGTAGTGGGTGGCGTCGGTGGCCTCGAGTCCGGCCACCGCCATACCGTCGATGTCGGCGGCCTGGCGCTGAATGCCCTCGGCATCCACCGGATAGGACTCGAACACCACCAGGGTGTCGAACAGTCCGCCGACGCCGATCGCGTCCTGGATATCGGCCAGGCCGAGGTAGTGGTGGTCGAGCAGATCCGCCTGCTCACCCTGGACCCGCGTGAGCAGCTGCTCCGCGGATTCGGCGGCATCCAGGCGCACCCGCACCGGCACGGTGTTGATGAACAAGCCGACCATGGACTCGACACCCGCCAGCTCCGGCGGGCGGCCCGAGACGGTGGTGCCGAACACCACGTCGTCACGGCCGGTCATGCGGCCCAGGACGATGCCCCAGGCCGTCTGCAGCACGGTGTTGGCGGTGACGCCCAGTCGCGCGGCGAATTCGGTCAGCCGGGCGGTCTGCGCGGTGTCGAGTTCGAAGACGTACTCGTCCGACAGCGCGGTGATCTCGCGACCGGCATCGGGACGCGCCAGCAGGGTCGGCTCGGAGATGCCGGCGAGGGCATCGGTCCACGCCGCCAGCGAGGCCGAATGATCCTGCTGGGCAACCCATTCCAGGAAATGCCGGTAGGAGCGCACCGCGGGCAGCGCGCCGGAGTCGGCGTGCGTGGCGTAGAGCACCAGCAGATCCCGCATGAGCAGCGGCATCGACCAGCCGTCGAGCAGGATGTGGTGGTTCGAGACGACCAGCGACCAGCGCTGCTCGGCCACCCGGATCAGGGTGAACCGGATCAGCGGCGGCGCGGCCAGGTCGAAGCGGCGGGTCCGGTCGGCCTCGATCAGATCCGCGGCCTCGCCGGTCTCGCGGCGGTCGTGTTCGGCCCACGTCGCCCGCACGCCGTCCAGCACGACCTGCACCGGATGCCCTTGCGCGTCGGTGACGAAGGCCGTGCGCAGCGTCTCGTACCGATCGATCAGAGCCTGTGCGGCACTGCGCAACCGGGCCGGATCGACGCGGCCGGTGAGGTCGAGAACGGCCTGACCGGTGTAGACGTCGACGGAGGCGGCGGCCAGTTCGGCGTGGAACAGCAGACCGGCCTGCAGCGAGGACAGCGGCCACACCTGCGAGATCTCACCGAAGCGCCGCTCCCAGCCCTCGATATCGCTCTGGCCGACGCGCACCAGCGGGAAGTCCGACGGGGTGTGCCCGCCCGCACCGGCCGATTCCGCGTGTCGCGCAACAGCTTCCAGCGCCCGCGTCCACAGTTCGCCGAATTCGCGCACGGCGTCGGCGTCGAGCAGCGTGGTCGGATAGCCGATCCGCGCGGTCAGCCGGTCGCCGACGACGATGGCGTTGATGTCCAGCGGCGCCATCGCCGGCATGTCGGCGTCGTAGTCGCCGGCCAGTTCGCCGAGTTCCGGGGCGGGAATCCAGCCGAAACCGCGCAGCGCCTCGGGCACCGCGTTGTCGGAGACCCGGCCCAGGTAGTTGAAGCTGACCTGGCCCGGCATCTGCTCGGGCAGCTGGTTGGCCGTGCGCGGGTTCAGGTAGCGCAGCATGCCGTAGCCCAGGCCCTTGTCGGGCACGGCCAGCAGCTGTTCCTTGACCGCCTTCACGACCCGGCCCATCGCCGGGCCGCCGGTCAGCGCCGCGTCGATGTCGAGACCCGACAGGTCGAAGCGGACCGGGAAGATCGCGGTGAACCAGCCGACCGTGCGGGACAGATCCGCGCCCGGCACGACGTCCTCTTCGCGGCCGTGACCCTCGAGGCGCACCAGCGCACTGTCGGCCCGGTCGTCCGAACCGGCGTGCGCGGCACGCCATTTCGCGACGGCCAGCACCAGCGCGGCCAGCAGGCCGTCGTTGATTCCGCCGTGGTAGAGCGCCGGCACCGCGGTCAGCAGGGACTTGGTGACCTCCGGCGAGACCTCGACCTCGACCTTGCCGGCGACCCCGGCCACATCGACGGCGGGATCGAACGGCCGCTCGGTGAGCAGCGGGTCCGGGCCGTCGACGACCGCACGCCACCAGTCGAGTTCGGCATCGCGGTCGGCGGCGGCGCGCTCGAGCGCATGCGACCAGGTGCGCATGCTGGTCGGCGGCGCGGCCAGCTCGGGGGTCTGCCCTGCCGAGAGCTGTCCCCAGGCGGTGACGAAGTCGGGCACCAGGATGCGCCACGACACACCGTCGATGACGAGGTGGTGGGCGGCCACGATCAGGCGTCCGGCCCGGTCGGCGGCCGAGGGCTCCAGCCAGGCGAAGCGCACGACCACACCGGCCTCCGGATCGAGCCGGTCCAGGCTCGCGTCCAGGGCCGTGGTCGCGATCTCGAACAGTTCCGAATCGGTTGCGGCGGCGTCGAATTCGGTGTGATCGAGCAGTGACTCGACATCGACGCTGCCCGGTGCGGCGGTCTCCACGATCCATTCCGCACCCGCGTGCCGGCGCAGCCGCGCCCGCAGCATGTCGTGGCGATCCACGACGGCGGCGACGGTGGCCAGCACCCCGGCCCGGTCGATGCCGATCGGCAGTTCCAGGGCCAGCGCCTGATGGAACCGGCCGAACGAACCCGACCGCTCCACCATGAACCGGGCCACCGGAGTCAGCGGCATGGTGCCGACGCCGCCGCCGGGCAGCTCGGCCAGCACCGGCACCGAATCACCCTGTCCCGCAGCGGATTCGGCGACCATCGCCAGTCCGGACACGGTGCGCTGTTCGAAGACGTCGCGCGGGCTGAACACCACGCCGCGCGCCTTGGCCCGCGACACCAGCTGGATGGAGACGATCGAATCGCCGCCCAGCGCGAAGAAGGAATCGTCGACGCCGACGCGTTCGATGCCCAGCACCTCGGCGAACACCTCGGCGATGGCCTGCTCCACCGGCGTGCGCGGTGCGCGGAAGGTGGTATCGGTGGCGAACTCCGGTTCCGGCAGCGCCTTGCGATCGAGCTTGCCGGCCGGGGTCAGCGGCACCCGGTCGATGACCATGATCGAGGACGGCACCATGTAGCCGGGCAGGCGCTGTTCCAGATGCGCCGTCACATCCGCGACGTCGATCGACGCGCCCGGGACCGCGACGACGTACGACACCAGCGAGGTGGCGCCCGCGCCGCGGGTGTGACCCACCGTCACCGCGAAATCGACGGAATCGTGAGCGGTGAGCGCGGCGTCGATCTCACCCAGTTCGATGCGGAAACCGCGCACCTTGACCTGGAAGTCGGAACGGCCGACGTATTCGACCTCGCCGGTGTGGTTCCACCGCACCACGTCACCGGTGCGGTACATCCGCTGTCCGGGTGCGTAGGGGTTGGCCACGAAGCGTTCGGCGGTCAGGCTCGCCCGCGCGTGATAGCCGCGGGCCAGCTGCACACCGGACAGATACAGCTCACCCGCGACACCCACCGGAACCGGCCGCAACCGGGCGTCGAGGACGAGCGACTGCATACCGCGGATCGGGCCGCCGATGGTGACCGGATCGCCCGCGGCCAGCGGATCGCTGATGTTGGTGGCGATGGTCGCCTCGGTCGGGCCGTAGGCGTTGTGGAACCGGCGCGGCGACCCGTCCGGGGTCACCGACCACTTGGCGACCTGCTCGGCGGTAACCGCCTCACCACCGGCGATGACGACCCGCATCCCGGCCAGATCGGCGGGATCGAGGGTGGCCAGCACGGACGGGGTGATCAGGGCGTGGGTGACGCCCTCACGGGCGATCAGCTCACCGAGTTCGCTGCCGCCGTAGGTGCCCGGCGGCACCACGACCAGCGCACCGCCCGCACCGACGGCGAGCAGGAACTCCAGAATCGAGGCGTCGAAGCTGGGCGAGGCGAAATGCAGTGCGCGCGAATCGGCATCGAGCCGGTAGCGCTCGTTCTGTTCGGCGCGGAAGTTCGCCAGGCCGGCGTGGGTGACCACCACGCCCTTGGGCACACCGGTGGAACCGGAGGTGTAGATGACGTAGGCCGGATGCTCGACACGCAGCGGGCGCACCCGGTCGGCGTCGGTGATCGCGGCGGCGTCGTAACCGTCGATGTCGAGCTCGTCGAGAACCAGCCAGTCCACCGACTCCGGCAGATCGTCGCGCACCGAGGCCACGGTCAGGCCGACGGGCGAACCCGAATCGGTGACCATGTGGTCGATGCGGTCGGCCGGGTACGCGGGGTCGATCGGCACGAACGCCGCACCCGACTTGGTCACCGCCCATTCGGCCAGATAGCTCTCGGCCGAGCGCGGCACGGCCACCGCGACCAGGTCCTCGGTGCCGATCCCGCGTTCGATCAGCAAGCGCGCCAAGCGGTTCGACCGCTCGTCGAGTTCCCGGTAGGTGAGGGTGCGCCCGTCGGCGATCACCGCGGGAGCCTGCGGGTCGCGGCCCGCGGCCTCGGCCAGCAGCTGCGGCAGGGTCGCCGCCGCGATCGCCGGGCCGCCCGTGCGCGCGAGCAGGTCCGCGCGTTCGGACGCCTCGAGGATGTCGACCGCGCCGACGGCGATGCGCGGATCGGTGGCCACCGCCCGCAGCACCCGGATCCAGCGATCGGCGATTTCCGAGGCGGTCTGCTCGTCGAACAGATCGGTGGCGTAGACGAGGTTCAGCGCCATGCCGTTGGCGGCCGCACCGTCGGCGTCGCCGACCCGTTCCGACAGCGTGAACTGCAGGTCGAAGCGGGCGATGTTCTCCTCGCGCTCGACCGTGGACACGGTCAGGCCCGGCAGCTCGAGGCTCGCGCGGTCGAGGTTCTGGAAGGCCAGCATCACCTGGAACAGCGGGTTGCGGGCCTGCGAGCGCTCCGGCGCCAGCAGTTCCACCAGCCGCTCGAACGGCACGTCGGCATTGCCGAAGGCCTCGAGGTCGGTGTGGCGGACCCGCTCCAGCAGTCCGGTGAACGACTCGTCGGGGTCGATGCCGGTCCGCAGCACCAGGGTGTTGACGAACATGCCGACCAGATCGTCGAGCGCGGCTTCACCGCGGCCGGCGATCGGGGTGCCGACGGCGATGTCCTCGGTACCCGACAGATGTCCCAGCAGGACGGCCAGGGCCGCGTGCATCACCATGAACAGCGACGAACCCTGTTCGCGCGCAACGCCTTCCAGTGCGCCGATCAGCTCGGGCGTCAGAGTGCGATGCAGTTCTGCACCGCGCAGCGAGGCGATCGCCGGGCGCGGGCGGTCGGCGGGCAGGGTGAGCTCTTCCGGAATTCCGGACAGCGAGCGCTGCCAGTAGTCGACCTGGCCGGCCAGCAGCGACTGCGGATCGTCCTCCGAGCCCAGCACCTCGCGCTGCCAGATCGCGAAATCGGCGTACTGCACCTCGAGCGGCGCCCAGCCGGGGGCACTGCCCTGGGTGCGGGCGGTGTAGGCGGTCATCACGTCGCGGGCAAGCGGGGTCATCGAGAACCCGTCGGCGGCGATGTGGTGCACGACCACGACCAGCACGTGTTCGTCGCTGTGCACCTGGAACAGCCGGGCGCGCAGCGGAACCTGTTCGGCGACATCGAATCCCGCGGACGCGAAATCGGTCACCGCGGTGGTCAGATCGGCATCCGAGACCGGGTAGGCGCGCAGATCCAGCACGATCTGCTCGGCCGGCACCACCAACTGCATCGGCGTGCCGCCGTGCTCCGGGTAGCGGGTGCGCAGCGACTCGTGCCGGCGCACCACGTCGAAGACGGCCAATTCCAATGCGGCCGTGTCGAGTTCACCGGAGAGCCGGACCACCAGCGGCAGGTTGTAGGCCGCCGAGGAGGTGTCGTACTGGTTCAGGAACCACATGCGCTGCTGTGCGAACGACAGCGGCACCGGTTCCGCGGCGGCGCGCGCGCGGGCGATCAGGCGCGGGCGCGCCTCGCCGCCGGTGTGCGTTTCCAGCCGCGCGGCCAGCGACTCCACGGTCGAGGCCTCGAACAGCGCGCGCACACCGACCGTCGTGCCCAGCGCGGCCCCGATACGGGAGACGACGCGGGTGGCGATGAGCGAGTTGCCGCCCAGATCGAAGAAGTCGTCGTCGAGCCCGACCCGTTCCACGTCGAGCACCTCGGCGAAGACCGCGGCCACGATCTCCTGGACCGGAGTCTCGGCGGCCCGGAAGGCGCGCGACTGCACCGCGGGGGCGGGCAGGGCGCGACGGTCCAGTTTGCCGTTGACGGTCAGCGGAATGCGGTCCAGCACCACGAACGCCGAGGGCACCATGTACGCGGGCAGTCGTTCGGCCGCACCGTCGCGCACGACGTCCAGCGCCGGTTCGGTCTGTCCGGCCGGGGGCACCACATAGGCGACGATGCGCTGGTCGCCCGGCTGGTCCTCGCGCACGACGACCGCGGCCTGCGCGATCCCCGGCTGGGCCAGCACCGCGGCCTCGATCTCGCCGAGTTCGATGCGGAAACCGCGCACCTTGACCTGATCATCGGCGCGGCCCAGATATTCGAGTTCCCCGAAGCGGTTCCAGCGCGCCACGTCACCGGAGCGGTACAGCAGCGTCCCGGGCTCACCCAGCGGATCGGCGACGAAGCGGGCCGCGGTCAGATCCGGGCGGCCCAGATAGCCGCGCGCCAACTGCGGACCGGCGACATACATCTCGCCGGCGACGCCGACCGGAACCGGATGCAGCCGGTCGTCGAGTACGTACACCCGCAGTCCGGCGATGGCCCGGCCGACCACCGAACCCGTTGCCGCGGCGATGGTTTCGGCATCGAGCACCCGATGCGAGACGTGCACCGTGGTCTCGGTGATGCCGTACATGTTGACCAGTCGCGGCGCCGTGTCGCCGTGGCGGGCCACCCAGTCCGCGAGCCGGCGCAGCTCGAGCGCCTCACCGCCGAAGACCACATAGCGCAGGGCCAGCGGCCGGCCACCGGCCAGGCGATCGGCCTCGGCCAGCTGATAGAACGCCGAGGGGGTCTGGTTGAGCACCGTCACCCGTTCGCGGCGCAGCAGTTCCAGGAACTGCTCGGGCGAGCGCGAGGTGTAGTAGTCGACCACGACCAGCGTGCCGCCGAACAGCAGCGGACCCCAGATCTCCCACACCGAGAAGTCGAAGGCGAAGGAGTGGAACATCGTCCACACGTCGTCGGCGCCGAAACCGAACTCGCGATCGGTGTTGCCGAACAGCCGCACCACGTTCCGGTGCGCGACCGCCACACCCTTGGGGCGGCCGGTCGAGCCGGAGGTGTAGATGACGTAGGCGATATTGCTCGCCGACAGCGGCGCGTTGCGATCGGCATCGGTGATCGGGCCCTCACCCGCGTCCACCAATTCCGGTGTCTCCGCGCCGAATCCGTCCATCAGCACGGTCGGCAGGCCGGTCGGCAGCTCCACCTCGGTGCCGCCGTCCACGATCACCCCGGCCGGACGCGAATCCGCGAGCACGTAGGCGATGCGTTCGGCCGGATAGCTCGGATCGATCGGCACGTATCCCGCGCCGGACTTGACGACCGCCAGCAGGGCGACGACCAGATCCAGCGAGCGCGGCAGCACCACCGCGACCAGCGTCTCGGGTCCGGCGCCGTCGGCGATCAGCCTGCGCGCCAACTGGTTCGCGCGCCGATCCAGTTCCGCGTAGGTGAGCTGATCGGCGCCGAACTTCGCCGCCACCCGGTCGCCGTGCTCGGCGACCGCGGCGTCGAACAGATCCGACAGCGTCACGGCCCGGTCGGCGAACCGCCCGGCGCCGCCGTCCTCGCCGGCCGAGACCCAGCGCTGCGAGACGTCCAGGCGTTCGCCCTCGCCGAGCAGATCGATATCGCCCACCACCGCGGTGGCGTCTTCGGCGACACTGCCCTCGGTGACACTGCGCAGGATCCGCAGCAGGCGGTCGGAGAAGGCGGCGACGGTCTCCGGATCGAACAGATCGGTGGCGTAGGTCCACGACAGGGCCAGCCCCGCGCCGTCGGCGGCATCGCCGACGGTCAGCTGGATATCGAATTTCGCCATTCCCGGATCGGCGTCGACGACCGCGAGATCCAGGCCGGGCAGGGCGGCCGTGGTGGCGTCGCGCTGTCCGGTGGCCTCGAAGGTCAACGCGACCTGGAACAGCGGATGATGCGCCTGGGAACGCACCGGGCTGAGCACGTCCACCAGCCGCTCGAACGGCACGTCGGCGTTGGCGAAGGCGGCCAGGTCGGTCCGGCGCACCTCGCCGAGCAACTCCGCGAACGTGGCATCCGGGCGCACCGGAGTGCGCAGCACGAGCGTGTTGACGAACATGCCGATGAGGTCGTCGAGTGCGCGTTCACCGCGACCCGCGATCGGCGTGCCGATGGCGACGTCGGTGCTGCCCGACAGCCGCGCCGCCCAGGTGGCCAGCGCCGCGTGCATCAGCATGAACAGCGTCACGCCGTGGGCGCGCGCGTACTCGGTGAGCCGTGCGTGCAGGTCGGCGTCGATCGAGAACTCGTGTGTCGCACCGGCATTGGTGGCGATCTCCGGGCGCGGGCGATCGGCCGGCAACTCGATCTGCTCGGGCAGATCGCGCAATTGCTCGGTCCAGTAGGCGATCTGGCGAGCCGCGACCGATTCCGGATCGCCCTCGGCGCCGAGCACCTCGCGCTGCCACAGCGCGTAATCCGCGTACTGCACCGGCAGCGGCGCCCACTGCGGGGACTCGCCGCGCGAGCGCTCGGAGTAGGCGGCGACCACATCACGCAGCAGCGGGCGCAGCGAGAAGCCGTCCCCGGCGATGTGGTGCATGACCAGCACGACCACGTGCTCGTGCGGGCCGACCTCGAGCAGGGTGGCCCGGAACGGGACCTCGGCGGTCACGTCGAAGAAGACATTGACCAATTCCGCCACGCGCGCGGGCACATCGCCGGCGTCCACCGTCTCGGTGGCGAGTTCGACACCGGCGGCCTGCGCGGACAGCACCCGCTGGTAGCCGTCACCGGCGATCTCCGGGTACACGGTGCGCAGCGATTCGTGCCGCGCGACCACGTCGCGCACGGCCGCGGCGAAGGCCTCGCGGTCCAGCGCGCCGGTCAGCCGGATCGCGACCGGGATGTTGTTGACCGCGGTGCGGTTGTCGAACCGGTTGAGGAACCACATCCGCTGCTGAGCGGGCGAGAGCGGGACCAGTTGCGCGGTCTCGCCGTCCGGGAGCGCGACGGGCTCGGGCCGCGGCTGCGCGGTCAGCGCGAGCCGGCCGCCCTGTCCCGCTTGGGTTTCCAGTCGCGCGGCCAGCGCCGCGACCGTGGAGGCCTCGAACAGGGTGCGGACCCCGACCTCGGTGTCGAGCGCCGCGCCCAGCCGGGCCGCGACCTGGGTGGCGAGCAGCGAGTTGCCGCCCAGTTCGAAGAAGTCGTCGTCCAGGCCCACGCGGTCCAGGCCGAGGATTTCGGCGATCACGTCGGCGACGGACTGTTCCACCGAGGTGCTGGGCGCGCGGAACACCTTGGCCGCGAAGGTCGGCGCCGGTAGCGCCTTGCGGTCCAATTTGCCGGAGGCGTTGAGCGGGAAGCTGTCGAGCACCACGAAGGCCGCCGGCACCATGTACGCCGGAAGTTGTTCGGCCAGCGCGGATTTCACCGCGTCGACCGCGATCTCGGCGCCCGGGGCGGCGATCAGGTAGGCGACCAGCTGATCGCCGGTGCGATCGTCGGAGCGCACCACCACCACGGCCTGCCCCACCGATGCGACGGCGGTCAGCGCGGATTCGATCTCCCCGAGTTCGATGCGCAGGCCGCGCACCTTCACCTGGAAGTCGGTGCGGCCGAGGTATTCGAGCTCACCGGATTCGGTCCAGACCACCAGGTCACCGGTGCGGTACATCCGCTCACCGGCCCCGAACGGATTGGCCACGAAGCGGTCCGCGGAAAGATCCGGCCGCGCCACATATCCGCGGGCCAGCTGTGCGCCCGCCAGATACAGCTCACCCGCGACACCCACCGGAACCGGCTGCAGCCGCGCGTCCAGCACGTAGACCTGGGTGTTGAACACCGGCGCACCGATCGGCACCGACGCCGCATCCGCGTCGACGACCTCGTGATAGGTGACGTCGACCGCGGCCTCGGTCGGGCCGTAGAGGTTGTGCAGGCGCGCGCCGGTCAGGCGGCGCAACTGCTGTGCGGTGGTGCCGGGCAGCGCCTCACCCGAGGCGAAGACGTTGCGCAGACCGGTGCATTCGGCCGCGGCCGGCTCGCCGACGAAGACCGCGAGCATGGACGGCACGAAGTGAATGACCGTCACGCCCTCGCGCACGATGACCTCGGCCAGATAGGCCGGGTCGCGATGTCCGTCCGGTCGCGCCACCACCAGGCGCGCACCGACCTGCAAGGGCCAGAAGAACTCCCACACCGACACGTCGAAGGTGGCCGGGGTCTTCTGCAGCACCACATCGTCGGCGGCCAGGCCGTACTGGGCATGCATCCACACCAGGCGGTTCACGATCGCGGTGTGCGGAACGGCCACGCCCTTCGGGCGGCCGGTGGAGCCGGAGGTGAAGATCACGTAGGCGGTATTGCCCGGTCGCAGCGGCGCGGTCCGGTCCGCGTCGGTCAGCGGCGCGTCCGAATATCCGGACAGCTCGAGCCGATCGATACGCACCTCGGGCGCGATATCGCTTGCGGTGGAAGCATTTTCGCGCAGCGCCTCGCCCGAGGTCAGCACACAGACCGGACGGGCGGTGTCGAGGATGTAGTCGGTGCGCTCGGCCGGATGATCCGGATCCAGCGGCACATAGGCGCCACCGGCGGCGGCCACGGCGTACATGCCGACCACCAGATCGATCGACCGCCGCATCCCCAGAGCGACCAGCGACTCGGGTCCGACACCCTGGTCGACGAGCCAGCGGGCGAGCCGGCGCACGCGAGCGGCGAACTCGGCGTAGGACAGACTCGTCCCCTCGAAGATCACCGCGGTCGCGTCCGGCGTGCGCGCGACCTGAGCCTCGAACAGCGAGACCAGCGTCGCGGCGGCGTCGTCGGACACCGTCGGCAGCGCGGCATCGATCGGGAATTCGGTGTCGTTCCAATGCCGCAGCACCAGAGCGTTCTCGGTGGCGTCGAGGACCGGCAGGGCGCCCACGCCGACCGACGGATCCGCGGCCACGGCCTGCAGCACGCGCAGGAAGCGACGGGCGAACGATTCGGCGAACACCTGGTCGAACAGATCGGTCGCGAAGACCAGTTCGGCGGCCATCTCCGCGCCGGCGGCGGCGTCCGCGCCGGTGCCGACCGGACCCTCGCTCAGCGTCAGCTGCAGATCGAATTTCGCCGTCTGCGAATCGATTCCGAGTTCCGCGACGGTCAGTCCGGGCAGCTCCAGGGCGGTACGGCCGAGGTTCTGGAAGGACAGCATCACCTGGAACAGCGGATGCCGCGCCTGCGAACGCGCCGGGTTGAGCACCTCGACCAGCCGCTCGAACGGCACGTCGGCGTGGGCGAAGGCCGACAGGTCGCGCTCGCGGACCTGGGCCAGCAGTTCGGTGAACCGCGCACCCGGGTCGACCTGCGCGCGCAGCACCAGGGTGTTGACGAACATGCCGACCAGATCGTCGAGGGCTCGCTCACCGCGACCGGCGACCGGAATACCCACGGCGATGTCGTCGGTGCCGCTCAACCGCGCCAGCAGCGCGGCGAAGGCGCCGTGCACCACCATGAACAGCGTGCTCTGCTGCCCCTGCGCGACCCGGTTCAGCCCGTCGACCAGTTCACCCGGCACCCGGAACCGGTAGGTCCCGGCCTCGTAGCTGGCGACGGCCGGCCGCGGACGGGTCGACAGCCGCAGTTCGTCGGGCAGGCCGTTGAGCGCGTTGTGCCAGTACCCGAGTTGTTCGGAGATGACCGACCGCGGATCGTCCTCCGAACCCAGCGATTCCCGTTGCCACAGTGCGTAATCCGCGTACTGCACGGGCAGCGGCGCCCAGCCGGGCTCCGATCCCGCGGTGCGGGCCAGGTAGGCGGTGATCAGATCGCGCACCAGCGGGGTCATCGAGAAACCGTCGGTGGCGATGTGGTGGACCACCACGACCAGCACATGGTCGGCGTCGCCGAGGCGGTACAGCCGCAACCGGGTCGGCGGCACGGCGGTGACATCGAAACCGCGGCCGACGAATTCGGTCAGCGCGGCCGGCAGGTCCGCCTCGGTGGTATCGACCACGTCCAGCTCGGGTACGGCCCGGGTCGCGGGCAGGATCTGCTGGTAGGCCAGGCCCTCGTGCGAGGGGTAGATCGTGCGCAGCGATTCGTGCCGGGCCACCACGTCCGCGATCGCGGTACGCAGCGCGTCGACATCGAGTTCACCGGTCAGCCGCACCGCGGCCGGAATGTTGTTGGTCGCCGAATCGGTGTCGAAGCGGTTGAGGAACCACATCCGCTGCTGCGCCAGCGACAGCGGCGGGAATTCCGGGCGAGTGCGCGGCGTAAGGGCCTGGCGCACACCGGATCCCACCTGGGATTCGACGCGCGCGGCCAAACCGGCCACGGTCGGCGCCTCGAAGACGGTGCGCACGCCGACCTCGGCGTCCAGCGCCGCACTCAGCCGCGCCACCACCTGGGTGGCGATCAGCGAGTTGCCGCCCAGATCGAAGAAGTCGTCGTCCACACCGACCGGCCGCTCACCGGTATCGAGGCCGAGTACGTCGGCGAAGGTCGCCGCGACGATCTCCTCGACCGGCGTCGACGGCGCCCGGAATTCGCGGGCCGCGAACACCGGCTCCGGCAGCGCGCGCCGGTCCAGTTTGCCGTTGGGATTCAGCGGCATCGCGTCCAGCGTGACGATCGCGGCCGGAACCATGTACGACGGCAGCAGCTGCGACAGATGTGCGCGCAGCACCTCCAGGTCCACCACGCCGCCGGCCGGCACCACGTAGGCGACGAGCTGATCGCCCAGACGCGCGTCCGAACGCACCACCGCGACCGCCTGGGCCACGGATTCGTGTGCGGTGAGGGCGGATTCGATCTCCCCGAGCTCGATGCGCAGACCGCGCACCTTCACCTGGAAGTCGGTGCGGCCCAGGTACACGATCGCACCGTCGGCGCCGCGGCGCACCAGGTCACCGGTGCGGTACATCCGGGAGCCGTAGTCGGCGAACGGATTCGCGACGAAGCGGTCCGCGGTCAGATCGGCCCGGCCCAGATAGCCGCGGGCCAGCTGATCGCCCGCGAGATACAGCTCACCCGCGACACCCGGCGGCACCGGATGCAGCCGCGCGTCCAGCACATAGGCCTGCGCGTTCCACACCGGCAGACCGATCGGGACCGCACCGCGCACATCGTCGGCCACCGCGGCATGGGTGGCGTGCACGGTGAATTCGGTGGGACCGTACAGGTTGTACAGCCCTGCCGTGCCGACCCGGCGGAACGCCTCGACCGCATCGGAGGTGAAGGCCTCGCCGGCGACGAACAGCGCGCGCAGCGAGTTGAGCGCGGAACTGTCGACGGCGCCGGAGAAGACGGTCAGCATCGAGGGCACGAACGAGGTCATGGTGACCTGCTCGGCGGCGATCACATAGGCGAGATAGCGCGGATCGCGGTGCCCGTCGGGGGTGGCCACGACCATCCGGCCACCGACCGACAGCGGCGCGAACAACTCCCATACCGAGACGTCGAAGGTGGCGGGCGTCTTGAACAACACCACATCGTCGGCGCCGATGCCGTATTCGCCGGTGATCCAGCGAATCTGGTTCACCACCGCGGAATGCGGGACGGACACGCCCTTCGGGCGGCCGGTCGAACCGGAGGTGAAGATCGTGTACGCCGGATTCGACGGGCGCAGCGGGGCGAGGCGATCCGCGTCGGTCAGCGGCTCGTCGGAGTAGTCCGCGAGATCCAGCTCGTCCAGGCGCAGAACCGGGCGGTCACCGGCCTCCAGGTCACCCGCGTTCGCCGCGGTGGTCAGCACGCAGACCGGTTCGGCGGTGTCGAGTACGTAGCCGATGCGGTCGGCGGGCTGGTCCAGGTCCAGCGGCACATAGCCGCCGCCGGCCTCGAGCACCGCGTACATGGCGACCACCAGGTCCGTCGAGCGCCGCAGTGCCAGCGCCACCCGCGCCTCGGGACCCACGCCCGCCTCGACCAGCCGCCGCGCCAACCGGCGCACGCGGGCGCCGAATTCGGCGTAGGTCAGGCTCTCGCCGGCCTCGCGATCCACCACCGCGACCGCCTCCGCGTGGGTGCGGGCGGCCTCGGCGAACAGCTCGGGAAGCAGTGTCGCGGAACCGATCTCGCGCGAGGTGTAGTTCCACTCACGCAGTTCCCGATCGGCCTCGAGCGCATCGATCAGCGCGATGTCGCCGATGGGGCGGTCCGGATCGGCCACCACCGCGGCCAGCACCCGGTCCAGGCGCTTGGCGAATCCGGCGATCGTCGGCTCGTCGAAAAGGTCGAGCGCATAAGAGAATTCGGCGGACATACCCGCCGCCACACCCTCGGCGTCCGGTGCCTCCTGCAGGGTCAGCTGGAGATCGAACTTCGCCAGCCGGGCGTCGTAGTCGATTCCGTTGACCGACAGGCCCGGCAGCTCCAGGCTGGCGTGGCGGATGTTCTGGAAGGCCAGCATCACCTGGAACAGCGGATGCCGCGCCTGCGAACGGGCCGGGTTGAGCACCTCGACCAGCCGCTCGAACGGCACGTCGGCGTGTGCGAAGGCCTGCAGATCGGTGTTGCGGGCCTGGGCCAGCAGTTCGGCGAAGGTCATGCCGCCGTCGACGTTCGTGCGCAACACCAGCGTGTTGACGAACATGCCGATCAGATCGTCGAGCGCGGCCTCACCACGACCGGCGACCGGCGTGCCGATCGCGATATCGGAGGTACCCGACAGCCGCGCCAGCAGGATCGCCAGCGCGCCGTGCACCACCATGAACGGCGAGGCGTTGTGGGTGCGGCCGAGGTCGGCCAGGCGCCGCTGGGTTTCCGGCGAGATGACGAACGAATAGGTGCCACCGCGATACGACGCCACCGCCGGGCGCGGCCGGTCGGCCGGCAGCACCAGTTCGTCGGGCAGGTCGGCGAGTTCGCGGGTCCAGTACCGAATCTGGTTGGAGATCAACGAGTTCGGATCGTCCTCCGAACCCAGTACCTCGCGCTGCCACAGCGCGTAGTCGGCGTACTGCACCGGCAGTTCGGTCCAGGCCGGCTGCTCCCAGTTGGTGCGCGCGGCGTAGGCGACCATCACGTCGCGGGCCAGCGGATGCATCGACCAGCCGTCGGCGGAGATGTGGTGCACCACCATACCGAGCACGTACTCGGTTTCGCTGATCTCGAAAAGCCGGGCGTGCAACGGCACTTCGTTGGTCACGTCGAACGACATGGAGGCCAGTTCGACGAGGTGGTCGATCAGATTGTGCTCGGTCACCGGCACCGGGGTCAGGTCCGGCACGATCTGCGCGGCGTCGAGCACGACCTGCACCGGCGCACTGCCGGTCTCCGGGAACACCGTGCGCAGCGACTCGTGGCGGTCGATCACGTCGATGACGGCGACCTGCAGGGCGGCCACGTCCAATTCACCCGAGAGCCGCATGGCGACCGGGATGTTGTTGACCGCCGAGGAGGTGTCGTAGCGGTTGAGGAACCACATCCGCTGCTGGGCGAGCGAGAGCGGCACCTGCTCGGGCCGCTCGCGCGCGACCAGGGATTTGCGCGCGCCGTCACCGGCATGCGATTCCACCCGGGCGGCCAGCGCGGTGACGGTACTGGCCTCGAACAGCATGCGCACCGGCACCCGGGTGTCGAGTGCGCTGCCGAGCCGCGAGGCGACCTGGGTGGCGATCAGCGAGTTGCCGCCCAGATCGAAGAAGTCGTCGTCGGCGCCGACGCGCGCCAGCCCCAGCACCTCGCCGAAGATCTGGGCGACAATCTCCTCGATCGGCGTTGCGGGCGTACGGAATTCGCGCACCTCGAACACCGGGGCGGGCAGCGCCTTGCGATCCAGCTTCCCGGAGGCGTTGAGCGGGAACTCGTCCAGCGCCACGACCGCCGAGGGCACCATGTAGCTCGGCAGGCGCTCGCGCAGTGCGGCCTGGATGTCGGCGGTCTCGACCGACTCGTCGGCGGCCACCACATAGGCGACCAGCTGGTCACCGGTGACGGTGTCGATCACCAGCACGGCGGCCTGGTTCACGTCCGGCAGTTCGGTCAGCGCCGATTCGATCTCACCGAGTTCGATGCGCTGGCCGCGGAATTTGACTTGGAAGTCGGTGCGGCCGATGTATTCGAGAACGCCGGGCTCGCCGCCGGGACGTTCCTTCCAGCGCACCAGGTCACCGGTGCGGTACAGGCGTGCTCCGGGCTCCCCGAACGGATCGGCGACGAACCGCTCCGCGGTCAGATCCGGACGGTGGCGGTAGCCGCGCGCGATCTGCGCGCCACCCAGATACAGCTCACCGGCCACTCCGGCCGGTACCGGCTGCAGCCCCTCGTCCAGCACGTAGGCCCGGGCGTTCCACACCGGGCGGCCGATCGGCACCGCACCACCGTTCACCGCGCCGACCGGCCACGCCGTGGCGTTGACGGTGAATTCGGTGGGGCCGTACAGGTTGTAGACCGCCGCGCCGCTGAAGCGCCGGAACAGCGCCACCGTGGCCGGCGCGAGCGCCTCACCACCCACGAAAATGGCTCGCAGCGAGGTGCATTCGGATGCGGGCGCGGTGGCCGCGAACACGGCCAGCAGCGACGGCACGAACGAGGTCATGGTGACCTGATGCCGCCAGATGACCTCGGACTGGTACAGCGGATCGCGATGCCCGTCCGGCGCGGCGACGATCACCTTGGCGCCGACGGCCAGCGTCGCGAACAGTTCCCACAGCGAGGCGTCGAAGGTGAACGGCGTCTTGTGCAGCACGACGTCGACGTCGCTGATGCCGCTCTCGCTGATCTTCCAGGAGATCTGGTTGACCATCGCGGCGTGGTCGACCGCCACACCCTTGGGCCGGCCGGTGGAGCCGGAGGTGTACAGCACGTACGCGAGGTTGCCGGGCCGCAGCGCCGCACGACGCTCGGCGGCGGCGCCCGGGCCGGCCTCGAAGCCCGCGAGATCGACGGTGTCGATCTCGAGCACCGGGCATTCGGTGGTCGACACCTCGTCGCGGGAGGTGGTCAGCAGCACCACCGGGCGCGAATTGGCGAGGACGTATTCGGTGCGCTCGGCCGGGTGGTCGGGATCGATCGGCACATACCCGCCGCCGGCGGCGAGCACGGCGTAGATCGCCACGAACATGTCGATCGAGCGGCGGATGCCGACGGCGACGAGTTCGTCCGGGCCGACGCCGGACTCGATCAGCTTGCGCGCCAAGCGGTTCACCCGCTCGGCGAACTCACCGTAGGTGATCTCCCCGGCCGGTTCGACCGCCCCGATCGAGCGCTCGCCCGGGTCGAACAGCAGCGCGGTCGCGTGCGGCCGGATGCGCACCTGTTCGTAGAACAGATCCAGCACCGTGGCGAGCGCGGGCACCTCGTGGGCGGTGTCGTTCCAGTCCACCAGCACGCGGTCGCGCTCGGCCGGATCGAAGACCTCGATATCGCGGACCAGCGTGTCCGGCCGGGCCACCACGGCTTCCAGTACCCGCAGATAGCGCCGATTGAATTCGGCGACGGTCGCGGCGTCGAACAGGTCGGTGGCATACGACAGCGCCGCCGCGATTCCGGCGGGTTCGCCGCGGCCGCCGCGCTGTTCGGTCAGCGTCCACAGCAGATCGAATTTGGCGATGTCGACATCGAGTTCGTCGGCGGTGACCGAGAGCCCGGGCAGTTCCAGGGCGGCGTGCGACATCTCCTGGAACGACAGCATCACCTGGAACAGCGGATGCCGGGCCTGCGAACGGGCCGGGTTCAGCACCTCGACCAGTCGCTCGAACGGCACGTCGGCGTGGGCGAAGGCCGACAGATCGGATTCCCGCGTGCGGGTGAGGAATTCGCTGAAGCGCTCGGCGCCGTCGACCTCCGACCGCAACACCAGCGTGTTGACGAACATGCCGATCAGATCGTCGAGGGCCTGTTCACCGCGGCCGGCGACCGGCGTGCCGATCGCGATGTCCCTGGTACCGGACAGCCGGGCGAGCAACGTCGCCAGGGCGCCGTGCAGCACCATGAACAGCGAAACACCCTGCGCCCGAGCCAGATCCGACAGCCGGGCGTGCAGGTCGGGATCGATGTCGAAGGTGACGCGGCTGCCGTGGAAGCTCTGCAGCGGCGGGCGCGGCCGGTCGGCCGGCAACTCGAGCTGATCCGGCAGTCCCGCCAAAGCCTCACGCCAGTAGGCGATTTCGCGAGCGGCGACCGATTCCGGATCGTCCTCGGCGCCGAGCACCTGACGCTGCCACAGCGTGTAGTCGATGTACTGCACCGGCAGCGGCGCCCACTGCGGAGCGTCGCCCTGCGCGCGCGCCAGATAGGCGGCGGCGACATCGCGGGCCAGCGGGCCGAAGGAGAAGCCGTCCGCCGCGATGTGGTGCACCACGAACGCCACCGCGTAGTCGTCGTCCACGCCGTCGGTGTCGGTCACGCGGTAGATGCGCACCCGGATCGGCAGTTCGCGCGAGACGTCGAAACCCGTGGAGGCGAATTCGGCCAGCACGCCGGGCAATTCGCCGCTGGCGATGGGCGCGACCGGAATGACGAAGTCGACCTCGTCGATCGGCACCACCAGCTGGTAGCCGCCGTCACCGGATTCCGGGAACACGGTGTGCAGCGATTCCTGGCGCTGCATCACGTCCAGCAGCGCCTTGCGCAGCGCGTCGATGTCGACGGTGCCGCGCAGCCGCACCACGAACGGCAGGTTGTAGGTGGGCGCGGCGGGGTCGAACTGGTTGATGAACCACATCCGCTGCTGCGCCAGCGACAGCGGCACCCGGTCCGGGCGATGCTGCGCGACCAGCGGCGGGCGCGCAGCGAAGTCGCCGTCGCCGCCGTGTTCGGCCGCGGCGTCGGCCCGGGCCGCGATACCGGCCACGGTGGGCGTCTCGAACAGCGCCCGCACACCCAGCTGCACGCCGAACGCGGCGGAGATGCGCGCGACGACCTGGGTCGCGACCAGCGAGTTACCGCCGAGGTCGAAGAAGTTGTCGTCCACACCGACCCGAGGCTGGCTCAGCACGTCGGCGAAGACGCCGGCGACGATCTCCTCGGCCTGGGTGCGCGGGGCGCGATATCCGGTCGCGTCGGCGCTGAACACCGGTTCGGGCAGCGCTTTGCGATCCAGCTTGCCGGAGGTGTTGAGCGGGAACGCGTCCAGCACCATGATCGCGGCGGGCACCATGTAGCTGGGCAGCTTCTCGGCCACGAACCGGGTGAGATCCGACCCGTCGATCGAATATCCCGGCGCCGGAACGACATACGCGACCAGCTGCTGACCGGTCGCGGTGTCGACCACCAGCACGACGGCCTGGCTGACCGCCGGATGGGCGAGCAGATCGGTTTCGATCTCGCCGAGCTCGATGCGCTGGCCACGGAACTTGACCTGGAAGTCGGTGCGGCCGATGTACTCCAGGACGCCGGTTCCGTCCGCGACCGCAGCGTCAGGCCCGGAGGCGGCAGCCTGCGTAACCACGGAGGGCCCGCGGAGGTCGCCTTCCACACTGCGGCGGCCCCAGCGCACCAGGTCACCGGTGCGGTACATCCGTTCGCCGGTGGTCCCGAAGGGGTTGGCGACGAACCGGTCCGAGGTCAGATCGGGCCGGCCGCGGTAACCGCGCGCCAGCTGCCGCCCACCCAGATACAGCTCACCCGGGGCGCCGATCGCGGCCGGACGCAACCGCGAGTCCAGCACGTAGACATCGACATTCCACTCCGGAATACCGATCGGAACCGTCGTGGTGTCGGCGGCGGTGGCCTCCCAGTAGGTCACCGAGACCGCGGCCTCGGTGGGGCCGTACAGGTTGTGCAGACCGGCATCCGGGTTGATCGCCCGGAACATCGCGGCGGTCTCCGGCGGCAGTGCCTCACCGATGACGAAAACCGCACGCAGCGAATCACATTGGCCCGCGGTGGCGTGCGAGGCGAAAACCGTCAGCATCGACGGCACGAAGTCGGTGACGGTCACCGCGTGCCGCTCGATCATCTGCGCGACGTAGACCGGGTCGCGATGGCCGTCCGGATCGGCGACCACCAGTTTCGCGCCGACCATCAGCGGCAGGAAGTAGCCCCACAGCGAGACGTCGAAGGTGGTGGCGGTCTTCTGCAGATAGACGTCGGCCTCGGTCAGGCCGTATTCGTGCAGCATCCACAGCTGCTGGTTGACGATCGCGTGGTGGGTGACCGCGACGCCCTTGGGCCGCCCGGTCGAACCGGAGGTGTAGATGACGTAGGCGGTGTTGTCCGGGCGCAGCGGGGCGAGCCGGTCGGCATCGGTGATCGGCGCATCGGACACACCTGTGGTGTCGAGCGTGTCGATCTGCATCTGCCGCACCGAATCCGGCAGGTCGACCTCGTCGGCGGAACTGGTGAGCACACAGACGGGCCCGGCGCTGTCGAGGATGTAGGCGGTGCGTTCGGCCGGGTGATCCGGGTCGATCGGCACATAGGCGCCACCGGCCTTCAGCACGGCGTGCATGCCGACGACCAGATCCAGCGACCGCCGCATCCCCAGTGCCACCAGCGATTCCGGGCCCACACCGTCGGCGATGAGGATCCGCGCCAGGCGGTTGACCCGGGCGCCGAATTCGGCGTAGGTCAGCGTGCTGCCCTGGAAGTCGATCGCGATCCGGTCGGGCGTGCGCGCGATCGCGGCGTCCAGCAGGGCCGAGAGCGTGGTGGTCGGCACGTCGTGAGCGGAGCGGTTCCAGCCGGTGACGGTGGCGTCCCGCTCGACGGCCGTGGTGATCGGCAGACCCCACAGCCGGTCCTGTTCACCCGCCTGCAGGAACCGGTCGAAGAACTCGAGGAAGCGCGAATGATGGTGGCGTGCTTCGTCTTCGGTGTAGAGATTCGGGTTGGTCTCGAAGTCGATCCGGGACCGCGCACCGCCCTCGGTCTGATAGAAGTTGACGCCGAGATCCTCGATGGAACCGGTGGAGAGCACATGCAAGCGGCCCGGCGTGTTGCCGAGTTTCAGCTCGTCCTGGAACAACATGATGTTGACCCAGGGGCCGAAGAACTCCGTCGTCACCACACCGTCGCCGACGCCCGCTTCGCGGCTCGCGGCGGCCGCGTCGCGGCGGATGTCCTCGTGCCGGTACCGCTGGTGCCGCAGCGCGCCGGAAACCTCCGTCTGCACGGACCTGAGCAGTTCGGCGACCGTGGTGTCGTGGCCGACGTGCAAGCGCAGCGGAACGATATTCGAGGTGGCGCCGCCCGAACGCCGCATCACCGCGGTGGTGCGCGCGGTGACCGGCAGGCTGAGGATCACGTCCTCGGCATCGGTCCACTGCGCCAGGTAGGCGGCGAAACCGGCGATCAGCAGGACGGACGGGGTGGAGTCGTGAGCTCGCACGGCCGCGGCGAGCAGATCGTTGCGCTCGTTCGACAGTGCCGCGCCGACCACGGTGTTCAGCGGTGCGGGCGGGGCATTGCGGCCGGCGAGGCTGGTGCCCTCCTCGAGTCCGGCGACCCGCTGCGCCCAGTGTTCCTTATCGGTCTGAAAGCGGGTGCTGTCGCGGTAGGCCAGCTCGGATTCGACGAGATCGCGCAGGTCGGAGGCCTTGAGCGGCTTCGGTTCGACCCCGTTGCGGTAGGCCGTGTAGCGCTCGGCGATCCGGTTCACCTGGTTCACCGCGCCGAAACCGTCGAGTGCGATGTGGTGGGCGCGGGAGTACCAGAACCAATGGTCGTCGGCGAGCTGCAATGCCACCGAACGCACCAGGCGGTCGGTGACCATATTCAACGGGTGGGCGATGTCGGCGCGCATCCACTCGTGCGCGGCGGCCTCCGGATCCTCGGCGTCACGCAGATCGACGTGGTCGACGCCGTCGCTGTCGGCGAGGGTGTGGTCGACGTACTGCAGTGGCTGACCGTCACGTTCGACGATGCGCACGAAGCCGGAACCCAGCTCGTGCGAGGCGTCCAGACTCGCGCGCGAGAGCACCTCGACGTCGATGTCGCCGCGCAGGTCGACGTACTGGGCGATGGTGATCGGCACCTGCGGATCCAGGTGCTGGGCGTACCAGATTCCGAGCTGCGCCGGCGACAGCGGGAACAGTTGATCCCCCGATACTGCCGCGGGCGTTACCTCGCCGCCAGCTTCGCCGTTTCCGCCGAAATCCAGCCGGTCCAACCCGTAACCTCGCTTCCGGAACGCCACGCAGCGCTCCCCGATGGCACACCGATGCCGACGCTCACCTCATCCGAGCGTGGCGTCCGGCATTCGGGGCTCACTTCGATTGCAATCAGACAAAAATGTTCATAGGACCTATCCGTCCGTCGGGCCGATCTTGTTACATGGGCCCGACCACACCCACCGGCCACGGATCGGCCTCGTTTCGAGATTCGCTGATGAACACCGAACCAATCTACCGCCAGGTACCGACAATGAGCCAAGAAGGGCGATAGCGCTCCGACATCAGCACTGGACTACGTTGTCCCGGCCACCTCGCGGTTCGGTCCGGCACTGGGAACCCGCTGGGAATCATCGGTTCCGAGTGACGGAAATCGCGGTCCGCGCGGTGGGTCACGCGCCGGGCCCGGACACGGGGTGCCGCTCCCGCCCGGGGTCGTAGAGATGCGACTGCGCACAGTCGAGCGCGGGGGTGAGCGCTTGCCCGACCAGTATCACCGCGGCCTGCCGCAACCCCGCCGCCTCCACCCGGCCGGCGATATCGGCGAGTGTCCCGCGCAGAATTCGCTGCTGGGGCTGGCTGGCCCGGTAGACCACCACGGCCGGACAGTCCGCGCCGTACTCGTCCGCCAGTTCCGCGGCCAGTTCCCGGATCCGCGTGATCGCCAGATGCAGCACCAGACTGGCCCGTGTCCGCGCGAAGTTCCCCAGCGCCTCCGACCCGGGCATCGCGGTCGAGCGTGCCTGCGTCCGCGTCAGCACCACCGACTGCACCACCTCCGGCACGGTCAGCTCACTGCCCAGGACCGCGGCCGCCGCCGCGTACGCCGGCACCCCCGGCGTCACATCCCAGGAGATGCCCAGTGCGTCGAGCCGCCGCGTCTGTTCGGTCAGCGCCGAATAGATCGACGGATCCCCCGAACACAGCCGAGCCACATCCTTGCCCGCGGCATCGGCCCGCGCACAGTGCGCGACGATCTCGTCCAGGTCCAGTCCCTGGGTATCGATCAGTTCCGCCTCCGGCGCGCAATGCGCCAGCACCTCGGGATCCAGATACGTCCCCGCATACAGGCACACCGGAGATTCCCGCAGCAACGCCACCGCCCGCAGCGTCAGCAGATCGGCCGCCCCGGGCCCCGCTCCGATGAAATGCACGGTCATGCCCGGATTCTAGGTGCCCGGCCGATCCCGAAAAGTTCAGCCCGGCCGCCCGCGCTCGATGCCGAGCGGGCAGGGTGGCGATCTCGTTGCAGCGCAGCTTCACCCGGGGCCGCGCGGCGTAAAATCATGCCCGGGGTCATCCACAACTTCGAAGGTGACCACGATGACGAAATTCGTTCAGACCATCGAGTTCAAGACCTCGCAGCTCGACGAGTTCAATCGCACGCTGGATCGGTGGCTGACCGCCACCGAGGGATCGCGTTCGGCGACGCACAGCATGGAAACCAGGGACCGCGACCACCCGGACACCTATCTGCAGATCGTGGAATTTCCCTCCTACGAGCAGGCCATGGCGAATTCCGCGCTGCCCGAGACGACCGGCTTCGCCGAAACCCTCGCCGCCCTGTGCGACGAGCCGGCGGTCTTCCGCAATCTCGACCTGGTGCGTGAGGACGATATGGACGGGGCGGCGGCGACGTCGTTGCTGGTGCGGAATTTCGATGCCGCCGACGAGACGCGGGAATTCGAATCCGGCAGCGGGCGCCTCGAGGTCGTGCAGGCGCCCTCCGGCGCGGTCGGCCGGGCCGTCTTCGAGCCGGGCTGGCGCTGGTCCACCCACGTCAAGCCGATCGCGGGAACCGACAGCTGCCAGGCCGCGCATATCGGGTACTGCGTGTCGGGGCGGCTGCACATCCGGATGGACGACGGCACCGAATGTGAGGTCGGCCCCGGAGATTTCATGCAGTGCCCGCCCGGCCACGATGCCTGGACCGTAGGCGAACAAGCCTGCGTGATGATCGACTGGGCCGCGGCCGGCGAGTACGCCCGGCGCCGCTGAGTTTCCTCCGGCTACCCGGTGTTCTTCCGGCTATCCGGTCATATTCAGCCCACCGAGGATCTTGTCCGGGCGCACCCGCACGACCAGTTCGCCGGGGACGGCGTTGCGGCGGCCGAATTCCTCGGCGCGGTCCGGACCCATGTACCGCGCGGCGATGGCGGTGGCGGTGCGCAGGAGTTCGGCGGGGTCCTCGGAGAGGGTGGCGACGCCTTGCACCTGGAAATAGGCGTACGGCGGTTCGTCGAGGTCCACGCAGAGGGCGACGCGGGGGTCGCGCGCCAGCGCCTTGCCCTTAGCGGTGGTCTTGCCGGTGTTGAAGACCAGGTCGTCACCGTCGAGGATGAACCACACCGGATTGACGATCGGGCGGCCGTCGGAGGCGACCAGAGCCAATTTGCCGGTACGGGTGCCGCCGGCGAGGAATTCCCGCACTTCGGGATCGGTGATGGAAGGCATGAGCACACCCTAGGAAGCGGCGGCCGGTGGGCGGGCCCCGACACGCGCCGACGGCCCCGGCCGCGCTCGACGTCGGCGCCGGATGCGCCGGCCGCCGTTCAGATGGCCCCGCGCTCGCGCGCCCGCGCCACCGCCGAGGTCCTCGATCTCACGCCCAGCTTCGAATAGATATGCACCAGATGGGATTTCACCGTCGTCTCGCTGAGGAACAGGTGTTTGCCGATATCGCGGTTGGAATGGCCGTCGGCGACCAGGCGCAGCACCTCGATCTCGCGGGCACTCAGGGTGGTGTCCGGTTTGCGGACGCGGGTCATCAGTTTGGAGGCGACCGAGGGCGACAGCACGCTTTCCCCCGCCGCCGCCGCGCGCACGGCGGCGAGGAGTTCCGGTGGCGGCGTGTCCTTGAGGATGTAACCACAGGCACCCGCCTCGATGGCGCCGAGGATATCGGCGTCGGTGTCGTAGTTGGTCACCACCAGGACGTTCGGCGGATCGGGCAGGGCGCGCAGGGCCAGGGTCGCGTCCACGCCGGATTTGCCGGGGCCGAAGCGCAGGTCCATCAGCACCAGATCGAGGTGTGTGGTGGTGCAGAAGGCTACGGCCTCCTCGGCGGTGGCGGCCTCCCCGACCACCGTGATGTCCTCGCCGGAATCCAGCAGGGCCCGTAGCCCGGCGCGGACGATGGCGTGGTCGTCGGCCAGCAGGAGACGTATCACGGCAGGTCCTCCCGCGAGATGAGCTCGGCGCCTGCGGTTTCCGAGTCGTGCAGCGGAAACGAGACGGTGACGGCGGTATGTCCCGGTTCGGATTCGACGTCCATGACACCGCCCTGCTGTTCGACGCGGCTGCGCATGGCGTTGAGGCCGAAGGTGCCGCCCCCGAAGACCGCGGGATCGATACCGACACCGTCGTCGACCACGTCGAGATGGACGGCGTCGTCACCGTAGGTGAGCGTGATCCGCATCCGGGCGGCGCGGGCGTGCCGCACCACGTTCGACACCGCGCCCTGCGCCACCCGCACCAGCGCGGCCTCGACGGGCATCGGCAACCGCATCGGGGTCCCCTCGACCACCGTGCGGGCGCTCAGCCCGGGGCCCTCGGCACGCCGGGCGATCCGTTCGAGCGCATCACTCAGCGATTGCCCCTCGAGCACCGCCGGGGTCAGGTCGCCGATCAACTGCCGGGTCTCTACCAGGTTGTCCGCGGCGGTCTCACGGGCGAGCCGGATCTGTTGCAGCGCGGGATGATCCGGCGCGTCGCGCTCGGCGGCATGCAGCAGCATCTGGATGCTGGACAGTCCCTGGGCGACGGTGTCGTGGATCTCCTGGGCCAGTCGTTCCCGTTCGGCGAGTTTGCCGGCGGTGCGTTCGCGTTCGGCGAGAGTGGCGCGGGTGGAGAGCAATTCGTCGATCAGCTGCTGGCGGTCGGCCGCCTCGCGGAACAGCGCCCGATAACCCAGGCCGATCGCGATGGCGACGATCGCGCCCAGGACCGGCCCGGCGATCCCGGGAACCGTCCACCCCTCGTGTAATCCCCACCCGACCACCGAGACGATCGTGGCGGCGACGACCGCGGCCAGTCCCCACAGTCGCGGCAGCAGATGCAGATAGAGGAAGAACAGTCCGAACACCAGGTAGACGGCCTCCGGAACCAGCACGATCAGCGCCAGCCACAGCACCGTGAGCCCGCCCAGCCACACCCGGGCCGCGACCGGACGCCCGCGCAGCAGCCCGCCCGCGAAGTAGACGACCAGGAACAGCGCCGCGAGCACGATCACCGCGGCGGTGGGCCGGGTGCCGTCGTCACCGGGAACGGCCGCCCGCACCATCACCACGACCACCAGCGCCGTCATCAACACATGCAGTCCTACCTGCAGTGCGGCGAAAACGGGGGTGAGTGGAGAGCGGTGCACGCTGCCAGCTTATGCGCGGTTATCGGGGCGGCATCCATCGAAAGGTGGAATCGGCACCCCACCGTCGGGCGGTCGCGAAGTGTCCGCGAAGGCGATGCCGACCGGCGGATTCACCGCGAGGGTGGAGATATGTTCGTCGCACTGCGAGATCTGCGGGCCGCCCGCGGCCGATTCCTCCTCATCACCCTGGTCGTCACCATGGTGGCCCTGCTGGTGAGCTTTCTGAGTGGACTCACGGCCGGACTCGCCCATCAGAATATTTCCGCCCTCGAGCGGCTGTCCGGCGGCAGCGTCGTCTTCGCCGATACCGGCGCCGACCCGTCGTTCGATTCCTCGGCGTTGACCGGCGAACAGGTGCAGCGCTGGCAGCGAGCCGGGGGAACCGTCGATCCGGTGGGCATCAGCCGTAGCCAGGCCGTCCGGGACGGGTCCGCGCCGACCCAGGTGGCGATATTCGGCGTCGACGGCACGGCGTTCGGCAATGAGGTGGTTACCCGCCCCGGCACCGTTGTGCTGAGTAAAGCCGCCGCCGAGGATCTCTCGGCCACCGCCGGTGAGCGCGTGTCGATCGGCGACCGGACCTTCACGGTCGCGGGGATCGGCGGCGACGACTGGTATGCGCACACCCCGGTGGTCTGGACGACGCTGTCCGACTGGCAGCAACTCGATCCGCGTGGCGGGGCGGCCACGATTCTGGTCGCCTCCGGGGTGACCGATACCGGTGCGGTGAACAGCGCCGCGCACACCCGCACGACGAGCGTCGACGGCGCACTGCAGGCGATCGGGTCCTATCGGGCCGAGAACGGTTCGCTCACGCTGATGACCGTGATGCTGTTCGTGATCTCCGCTCTGGTGATCGGTGCGTTCTTCACCGTCTGGACCATCCAGCGCACGCCGGATATCGCGACGCTGAAAGCGCTGGGCGCCACCACGACCGCACTGGTTCGCGACGCACTGGGGCAGGCCCTGATCGTGCTCCTACTCGGTGTCGGCGTCGGGGTCGGAGTGACCGCACTGGCCGGGGCGTTCCTCGGCGGGGCGGTGCCGTTCGTGCTCAGCGCCGCCACGACCGTGGTGCCCGCGCTGGCCCTGATCGGGCTCGGGCTGCTCGGTGCGGTGTTCGCCCTGCGCTTCCTCGTCACCACCGATCCGCTCACCGCGCTCAACAACTCTCGTTGATTCGATTACCGCACAGGAGCTTTCGATGACCACCACCCTGACCGTCTCCGATCTCACCCTCACGTTCCCCGACGGCGCCGGCCGCGTCACCGCCCTCGACCGGGTCGCACTGACCGTGCGCGGCGGCGAGATCGCGGCCATCACCGGCCCCTCGGGGTCGGGCAAATCCAGTCTGCTGGCGACGGTGTCGACGCTCGTGCGCCCGGATTCGGGCCGGATTCTGCTCGACACCGACGACGGCGGTGTCGACCTCGCCCGAGCGTCCCGGCGCGAGGCCGCGACCCTGCGCCGGGAACGCATCGGGATCGTGTTCCAGCAGCCCAATCTCATTCCGGCGCTGACCGCGGTCGAACAACTCGAGGTGATGCGGCATCTGGGCGGCCACACCGTCGTCTCACCGCGCCTGCGACGTCGAACCCGGGACAAGGCCATGGATCTCCTCGATGCCGTCGGGCTGCGCGGTCACGAGAAGAAGCGCCCGGCCCAGCTGTCCGGCGGTCAACGACAGCGCGTCGACATCGCCCGCGCTCTCATGCACGACCCCGCGCTGTTGGTCGTCGACGAGCCGACCAGCGCCCTCGACCAGGAACGCGGGGCCGCCGTCATCGACCTGATCCTCGGGGTCGTGCATACCCACTCCGCCGCCACCCTGCTGGTGACCCACGATCGCACCCACCTGCACCGCATGAACGCGGTCTACCGCATGGTCGACGGCCGGTTGTCGATGGACGAGGCCGGAGAGCTCGCCGCCTGATCACCCGCGGCCCGGATGCGGCGCGCCGCGCGTACTCGGCGGCCACCGAGCGGCAGCGCACCGCTTCCGCGGCTCGGCCTACGTCGCCCGTTTCCGGGCCGGCACCTCGGCGTACCAGGTGAGCAGATCCGCATTGTCGACCGCGCTGCGTTCGACCACGCGATCCGGGTCCGCGCCCTGGAACAGTTTCTTGATCGGCACCTCGAGTTTCTTGCCGGTGCGGGTATGCGGAATGCCCGGGGCGGCGATGATGTCGTCGGGGACGTGACGCGGCGAGACCTCGCTGCGGATCGTCGCGTTGATGCGCTGTTTCAGCTCGTCGGTCAGTTCGGCGCCCGGGGCGAGGGTGACGAACAGCGGCATCCAGTAGCCGCCGTCGGGCTGTTCGGCGCCGATCACCAGGGCCTCGGCGATCTCCGGAAGTTGTTCCACCGCTTGGTAGATATCGGCCGAGCCCATCCGGATGCCGTGCCGGTTCAGCGTCGAATCGGAGCGGCCGTGCACGACGATGCTGCCGTGGTCGGTGACGGTGATCCAGTCGCCGTGCCGCCAGACGCCGGGGAACATCTCGAAATACGCTGCGCGATACCGGCTTCCGTCGGGATCGTTCCAGAACGACACCGGCATGGAGGGCATCGGGGCGGTGATCACCAATTCCCCGACCTCGCCGCGCACCGGCCGGCCCGATTCGTCCCAGGCATCCACCGCGGCGCCCAGGAACGGTACCGACAGCTCGCCCGGCCACACCGGCACCGTGCGCACACCGCCGAGGAAGGCGGACACCACATCGGTGCCACCGCTGATGGAGTTGACCTGCACCCGCTCGCCGACGTTGTCGCGCAACCACAGTGCCGACGACGGCGGCAGCGACGATCCGGTGATACCGACCGTACGCAGCGCCGAGAGATCGTGGTCGCGCCGCGGCACCACACCGGCCTTGATGCAGGCGAGCACATAACCCGGGCTGGTCCCGAGCACGGTGGTGCCGGTACGCGCCGCCAGGTCGAACAGCGAATCGGCGTGCGGGAAGGTGGGACTGCCGTCGTAGCAGACGATCGTCGCGCCCACCAGCAGACCGGCGACCTGGAAGTTCCACATCATCCAGCTGGGGCTGGTGTACCAGAAGAAGACGTCGCCGCGTCCGATATCCGACTGCAGCGCAGCGGCTTTCAGATGTTCGAGCAGCACGCCACCGTGTCCGTGCACGATCCCCTTCGGCAGACCGGTGGTTCCGGAGGAGAACAGAACCCAGAGCGGATGCGCGAAACCGACGGGCTCGGTGGACAATTCGGCACCCTCGGGCGCGGCGACCGCATTCCAATCCCGGGCGTCGGGCACCGCACCGCCCAGACGCGGCACCACGACGGTGGCTCGGACGGTCGGCAGTCCGGCCCGCAGGGCGGCGATATCGTCACGTTTGTCGTGCTGCTTCCCGCCGAAGTGGTAACCGTCGGCGGTGACCAGCACGGCCGGCTCCAACTGCCCCAGCCGGTCGAGCGCCGCCTTGGCCGAATAGTCCTGGCCGCAGGCACTCCACACCGCGCCGATTCCGGCCGTACCGAGGAAGGCGATCACGGCCTCGGGGATGTTGGGCAGGTAACCGACGACCCGATCGCCGGGGCCCACGCCGAGTTCGCGCAGCGTCGCCGCGAAGGAGGCGGCGCGGCCCAGCAGTTCCGCCCAGGAGATCTCGGTCAGGCCGCCCTGTTCGCCGGCGTAGACGATCGCGGGCCGATCGGTGCGGGCATGGCGTGCGATCTGATCGACGTAGTTCAGCAGCTGCCCCGGAAACCATTGCGCCCCCGGCATATCGGAACTCGCCAGCACCGTGTCCGGCGCGTCGCCGAGTTCGAAGTACTCCCACAGCGCTCCCCAGAACCCGGCGAGGTCGGTGATCGACCACTCCCACAGCGAGTGGTAGTCGTCGAATTCTCGTCCGGTGCGGGCCCCGACGAATCGTGCGAAGTCGGTGACACGCGCCGTTTCCACATCCCCGGCATCGGGTTCCCACTGTGGTTGCGTCATGACTCTCCTAGCTCTGCCGGGTCCCGGCGCGCTGCAGAATGCGCTCGGCGTGCCGGATCACCGGGCCGTCCACCATGCGTCCCTCGAAACTGAACACGCCGCGATTGTCGGGCACCTCCGCCAGCACCCGGCGGGCCCAGTCCACTTCCTCGTCCGCCGGTGCGTAGGCGGCCCGGATCACCGCGAGCTGCTTCGGATGGATGGCGACCTTGACGTCGTAGCCGACCGCGACCGCCTCGTCGGATTCCGCGCGCAGTCCGTCGAGGTCGGCGATATCGAGATACACCGAGTCCAGCGCGATCTTGCCGTACGCCTTCGCCGCCAGCAGGGCGGTCGAGCGCAGCTGCCGTGCCACATCGTGATAACCGCCGTCGGCGCGGCGGCTGGAATTGCCACCGAGCCCGGCGACCAGATCCTCCGCCCCGGCCATCGAGGCGATCACATTCGGCGCGGCCATGACCTCTTCGGTGCGCAACGCGCCCAGCGGCGATTCGAACAGCGCGAGCACCTCGTAGTCCGACAGCAACGAGACCTGTTGCGCCGATTCACATTTCGGCAGCATGACGCGACGGTAGGCGGTCGAGGCCAGCGCGGTCAGGTCGGCGTCGAAATCGTGGGTGCCGGCCGCGTTGACCCGGACCACCGTCCGCTCCGGATCGAGTGGCGTGGCCATCAGCACCTCGCGCGCGGCCTCCTTGTCTCCGGCCGCGACGCCGTCTTCCAGATCGATGATCACGACGTCGGCCGCGGCGGCGGCCTTCTCGTAGCGTTCACCCCGGTCGGCGGGGCAGAACAGCCAGGCCGGACCCGGAATTTCCCAGTTCATCCGCTCTCCTACTTGCCGTTCGGGCGCATCCGCATCAGGGTTTGACGGACCGCGGTGGCCACCACGTCGCCGTGCTGGTTGCGTCCGGTGTGCGCGAAGGTCGCGATCCCCTCGCCCGGGCGGCTTTTCGACTCGCGCTTGGCGGTGACCAGGGTTTCGGCGTACAGGGTGTCGCCGTGGAACATCGGCTTCGGGAAGGCGACCTCCGAGAAGCCCAGATTGCCCACGATGGTGCCCTGCGTCAGCTGCGCCACCGACAAGCCGACCAGCGTCGACAACGTGAGCATGGAATTGACCAGCCGCTGATTGAACGGCGGCAGACCGTCGGCGAAGGCCGCGTCCAGATGCAGCGCCTGCGTATTCATCGTCTGCGTGGTGAACGCGACGTTGTCCGCTTCGGTGATGGTGCGCCCGGGCCGGTGTTCGTACAGCACACCGACTTCCAGCTCCTCGAACCACAGTCCGCGCTGCACCACCCGGCGCACCGGCTCCATCGGCTCGCTCACAGTCCCAGCTCCCGTCCGATCAGCATCAACTGCACCTCGGTCGTGCCCTCGCCGATTTCCAGAATCTTGGAATCGCGATAGTGCCGGGCCACAGCATATTCGTTCATGAAGCCGTAGCCGCCGAAAATCTGGGTGGCATCGCGGGCGTTGTCCATCGCGGCCTCGCTGGCGACCAGCTTCGCGATCGCGGCCTGCTTCTTGAACGGTTTGCCCGCCAGCATCAAGGCCGCCGCGTCGTAGTAGGCGGTGCGCGCGGCGTGTGCCCGCGCCTCCATCCGCGCGATCTTGAACGCCACCGCCTGATTGCGGCCGATGGTGCGGCCGAACGCCTCCCGCTCACCGGCGTAGCGCACGCTCTCGTCGACACAGCCCTGCGCCGCGCCGACCGACAGCGCCGCGATCGCGATCCGGCCCTCGTCCAGGATCCGCAGGAAGTTGGCGTAGCCGCGGCCGAGTTCACCGAGCAGATTCGACTGCGGCACCCGGACGTCGGTGAAGCTCAGCGGATGGGTGTCCGAGGCATGCCAGCCGACCTTGTTGTAGGCCGGTTCGGCGACGAAGCCAGGGGTGTCGGTCGGCACCAGGATGGTGGAGATCTCCTTCTTGCCCTCCGACTCACCGGTCACCGCGGTCACGGTCACCAGCCGGGTGATATCGGTGCCCGAATTGGTGATGAACTGCTTGCTGCCGTTGATGATCCAGTCGTCGCCGTCGCGGACGGCGGTGGTCCGGGTGCCGCCGGCATCGCTGCCCGCACCGGGTTCGGTGAGACCGAAACCCGCGAGGGCGCGTCCGGAGGTCAACTGCGGCAACCACTCCTGCTTCTGCGCCTCGTTGCCGAACCGGTAGATCGGCATGGCGCCCAGCGACACCCCGGCCTCGAGCGTGATCGCCACGCTCTGGTCGATCTTGCCGAGTTCCTCGAGCGCCAGGCACAGCGCGAAGTAGTCGCCGCCCATACCGCCGTACTCCTCCGGGAACGGCAGGCCGAACAGACCCATATCCGCCATGCCGGATACGACCTCGTACGGGAAGGTATGGGCCGCATCGTGTTTCGCCGCCACCGGCGCGACGACCTGATTCGCGAAATCGCGGACCGTCAGCGCCAGATCGCGGTACTCCTCCGGCAGGGTGCCGGTGGACAGGAAATCGCTCATGCCTGTGCCTCTTTCTGCTCGGTGTCCGATTTCTCGGGGTCCTCGGCGGGTTCGGCGGCGATCCGCGCCAGGACCTGTTCGACCTGTACCTGGTCGCCCGCGGCGACCAGCAACTCCACCTTTCCGGCGACCGGCGCGGTCAAGGTGTGTTCCATCTTCATCGCCTCCACCACCACGATCGGGGTACCGGCGGCCACCTCGGCGCCCGGCGCCACGTGCACCGCGATCACCGAACCCGGCATGGGGCTGAGGATTTCGGCGTCGGTGAGCTGTTCGTCGCCGCCGCGCAGGCTGGGTTCGGCCACCTCACGCACCGCCGCGACACCGTCGGCGCCGGCCACCCAGATCGGGCCGGCCTGTTCGGCGACCCGGTAGCGCAGCCGGATTCCGTCGAGGACGATCGTCAGCACCGCGTCGTCGAGCGCGGCGGTCAGCGAACGCGGCAGGCCGGTGTCCACCGCCACCCACGCGTCGGCGGGTGTGCCCGTAATCGCCACGTGCACAACGCGTTCGCCGCCTTCGAGCCGCAGTACCGTGGGCGCCGCGGTGCCGATGCGCCAGCCGTCCGGGATTTCCCAGGGGCCTCGGGGTGCGGCCGGCCACGCCCGCAGCCAGCGCGCCACCGTCGCCGCGACGAACTGATCGTCGGTGACCGGTGCGGGCCGGAAATCTCCGGCGCGCCGGTCCAGTAGTCCGGTGTCGAGATCACCGCGCAGCACATCGGGATCGGCGAGCAGGAACCGCAGGAAGTCGGTATTGGTCCGCACGCCGAGGACCTGGGTGTCGGCCAGCGCCTGATCCAGCCGGGCGATCGCGGTCGCGCGATCGGGGCCGTGCGCGATCACCTTCGACAGCATCGGGTCGTAGTCGCTGCCGATCACACTGCCGGTGCGCAGCCCCGAATCCACCCGCACGCCGGGCCCCTGCGGTTCGGCCAGCGCCAGCACGGTGCCGCCGGTGGGCAGGAAGTCGCGGCCGGGATCCTCGGCGTAGACGCGGGCCTCGACGGCGTGCCCGGTGAGCTGGATGTCGTCCTGTTCGGCGACGATCTTCTGCCCGGCCGCTACGCGAACCTGGCATTCCACCAGGTCCACCCCGGTCACCAGTTCGGTCACCGGATGTTCGACCTGCAGCCGGGTGTTCATCTCCATGAAGAAGAATTCGTCCGGCCGGTCGGCGGAGACGATGAATTCGACGGTGCCCGCGCCCACATAGTCGACGCTGCGCGCGGTATTGCAGGCGGCGGCGCCGATCCGGGCCCGCGTCTGCGGATCCAGCAGCGGCGAGGGCGCCTCCTCGATGACCTTCTGATGCCGGCGCTGCAGGCTGCACTCCCGCTCACCCAGATGCAGGACGTTGCCGAACCGGTCGGCGAGGATCTGCACCTCGATATGCCGGGGTGTGGCGACGAACCGTTCGAGGAACAGGGTGTCGTCGCCGAACGCCGCGGCGGCCTCCCGGCGCGCGCTCACCAGCGCCGCGGGAAGATCGGCGGGATCCTCGACCCGGCGCATGCCCTTGCCGCCCCCGCCCGCCGACGGCTTGACCAGCACCGGATATCCGATTTCGGTTGCGGCCGTGATCAATTCGTCATCGGTGAGGCCGGGCCGGGCGATACCGGGCACGACCGGCACGCCGAAATCTGCGACCGCGGTCTTGGCCGCGATCTTGTCGCCCATGATCTCGATCGCCCGCACGGGCGGACCGAGGAAGACGATGCCGGCCTTCTCCAGCGCCGCGGCGAAGGCCGAATTCTCCGACAGGAAGCCGTAACCGGGATGCACGGCCTGCGCACCGGACCGCACCGCCGCGTCGACCACCCGATCGATGTCGAGATAGCTCTGCCGTGCCGGCGCCGGGCCCAGCCGCACCGCGACGTCCGCCTCGGCCACGTGCCGGGCGGCGACATCGGCGTCGCTGTAGACCGCCACCGAGCGAATACCCATGGCGCGCAGCGTGCGGATCACGCGCACCGCGATCTCGCCGCGGTTGGCGACCAGCACGGTGTCGAAGGGCACCGGGTGAGATTTGTTCAGCATGGTGATCACATCCGGAATACGCCGTAGGAGACAGGTTCGAGGGGCGCCTGCGCGCAGACCGACAGGGCCAGGCCGAGCACGGTTCTGGTGTCGGCGGGATCGATGACCCCGTCGTCCCACAGCCGGGCAGTCGAGTAGTACGGATTGCCCTGGTGCTCGTATTGATCCCGGATCGGCGCCTTGAACTGCTCCTCCTGCTCCGCGGTCCAGGCATCGCCGAGCTGATCGCCGCGCACCGTGGCCAGCACGGAGGCGGCCTGTTCACCGCCCATCACCGAGATGCGGGCGTTCGGCCACATCCACAGGAAGCGCGGCGAATAGGCGCGCCCGCACATCGAATAGTTGCCGGCGCCGTAGGAACCGCCGATCACCACCGTCAGCTTCGGCACGCGCGCGCAGGCGACCGCGGTCACCATCTTCGCGCCGTGTTTGGCGATACCGCTCGCCTCGTAGTCGCGCCCGACCATGAAGCCGGTGATGTTCTGCAGGAACACCAGCGGAATGACCCGCTTGTCGCACAATTCGATGAAATGCGCGCCCTTCTGGGCGGATTCGCCGAACAGCACGCCGTTGTTGGCGACGATGCCGACCGGGTGTCCGTGGATGCGCGCGAAGCCGGTGACCAGGGTGCGGCCGTATTCGGCCTTGAATTCCTGGAATTCACCGCCGTCCACGATGCGCTCGATCACCTCGTGTACGTCATACGGCGTACGCAGGTCCACCGGGACCACGTCGTAGAGCTCCGACTGCGGGGCGATGGCGTCGACCGGCGCCGCGATCTCCCACGGACTCGGCGACTTCGGCGCGAAGGTGCCGACGATGCGGCGCACGATGCGCAGCGCGTCCTCGTCGCTGTCGGCCAGATGGTCGGTGACACCCGATGTGCGCGAGTGCAATTCACCACCGCCGAGTTCCTCTGCGGTGACCACCTCGCCGGTGGCGGCCTTCACCAGCGGCGGCCCGCCGAGGAAGATCGTGCCCTGATTGCGCACGATCACGGCCTCGTCGCTCATCGCGGGAACGTAGGCGCCGCCCGCGGTGCAGGAACCCAGTACCGCCGCGATCTGCGGAATCCCCTTGGCGCTCATGGTCGCCTGGTTGTAGAAGATCCGGCCGAAGTGCTCGCGGTCGGGGAAGACCTCGTCCTGATGCGGCAGATGCGCACCACCGGAGTCCACCAGGTAGATGCACGGCAGATGGTTCTGCAGTGCCACCTCCTGCGCGCGCAGATGCTTCTTGACCGTCATCGGGTAGTAGGTGCCGCCCTTGACCGTCGCATCGTTGGCGACGATCACGCATTCCCGGCCGGACACCCGTCCGATACCGCCGATCACTCCCGCGCCGGGGCAATCGTCGCCGTACATGCCGTCGGCCGCCAGCGGCGAGAGTTCCAGGAACGGGCTGCCGGGGTCCAGCAGCCGGTCCACCCGCTGGCGCGGCAGCAGTTTGCCGCGCGCCAGATGGCGCTCGCGGGCCCGCTCGGGTCCGCCGAGCGCACTCGCCGCCAGTTTCGCGCGCAGCTCGTCGAGCAGCGCCAGATGTGCGGCACGATTGCCGGCCTGCACGTCCTGCGTCAGGGTCATCACGCCATCCTGCCCATTCGGTTAGTGGCCAATAACTGGAAACTAAGATAATCTTCGTTAACTGAAATGTCCAGGCGTGCCGGAACCCGGACCCGCCGAACGCCCCCGGCCTGCGGAGAGGAGCCCGATGAGCAGCAGTGAGGCCATCGCCCCCACACGCCGGGAGCAGCTCAAGGCGCAGCGGCGGCGACAATTACTGGAGGCCGGGGCACGACTCATCGCCGACCGCGGCTTCCCCGGGGTACGGCTCGACGACCTCGGGGCGGCGGCCGGTATCAGCGGCCCGGCGGTCTACCGGCACTTCCCCAACAAGGAAGCCCTCCTGGTGGAATTGCTGGTCGGGATCAGCACCCGGCTGTTCGAGGGCGGCCGGGCGGTCGCCGAACAGGCCGAATCACCGCGCTCGGCTCTGTCCGGATTGATCGAGTTCCACCTCGACTTCGCCCTCGGCGAGCCCGAACTCATCCGCATCCAGGACCGGGACCTGGAAAGCTTGCCCGAATCCGCCCGTCGGCAGGTGCGTCGCCTGCAGCGGCAGTACGTGGAGATCTGGGTGGGCGTGCTGCGCGGCCTGCATCCCGAACTGGACGAGACCGCCGCGCGGGTCAAGGCGCACGCCACCTTCGGCCTGATCAACTCCACCCCGCACAGTGCCGCCCCCACCCTGGCCGGGCGGGCTCGGCCCATCCTGCGGGAGATGGCCTGGGCGGCGCTGAGCCGAGCGACCGACCAGAGGGCCGAGCCGGCCTAGTCGCGGCGCAGTTCGGCCTCGGCGGTGGACAGGACCGCGCTCACGCCCAGATAGACGGCGGGGATCAGCGCCAGAGTCCACGCGGCGGCGAAAAGCGGTGTGGCGACTTCGAATTGGGAATGCCAGCGCACCCGGGTGCCCGCCGGATGGTCGTCGAAGGTCACGGTTCCGTCCTGGCGGCGCAGCGGCGGAAGCGATTTCAGTACTCGATAACGGAACAGTCGCGGAGGGTCGTAGTCGACGACCTCCTCGGTCAGCCGCACCAGCGGCGTCACCAGCAGCCGCACCGCCCCGACCCCGTGTTCGGAGACATTGCCCGGACGGACCGGAGTGACCCGCCGGATCGCCGGAACGCGCTGGTAGTTGGTGGCGTCGGTGATCCAGTCGAAGACGTCGGCGCGAGGTGCCCGGATGATCCGTTCCAGGTCCAGCGTGCGCATCGAGAGTCCCTTCGCTACCGCGGTGTCGGATGAGTTCCCGACCGGCGGGAATGCCGGATCGGTGCCGAGTGCCAGCGCAGCGTACGGCGCGGCGGGCACCCGCTGCCAGGGACAAGAGTCGAAACGATGCTATTTCGATACGCGCAAGCGATCTGGTCGTTCGCCCAAGCCTTGCGGCGCCGGCGAAAAGTTGAATCCGGTCGGTATTTCCTTGTGACAGAGAGCCTTTCGTTCGCCCTGGCACACCCCCGTCGCCCGCGAGTCGGCGGCGATAGTCCACAATTGTCCCGATCCGGCCCGGAACCGGCCTTCGCCACCGCACCGATCCCCGGTCGACCTCCCGGAACCGGCGGTAACACCGGGCAGCCGGAAATCACCCGGTGACTACCATGGCATTCATGAGTGCCGAGGAGTGCCGCCGCACCACAGACAGGCCGGAACCGTGAGCGTAGAGCGTGGCACCGCGAGCCCCGCAGAACAGCCGACAACAAAGCCGCAGGAGCGGGTGATTCGCCGACGCCCGAAGAATCGGCGCGCCCAGATCGCCGCGACCTCGGCGGCGGCCTTCGGCTCGCTGGGGTATCACGGGGTCAGCATGGAGGACATCGCCTCCCGTCTCGGCATTTCCTCGGCGGCCCTGTACCGGCACTATCCGAGCAAGTACGCGCTGTTCCGGGAGGAACTGCTGCGCCTCGGCGCGCTGACGGTGGAATCGACCACGGTGGCCCCCGAGGCCGCCGAGCTTCCGGCGCAGCAGCGGCTGGCCGGCGTGCTCGACGCCATGATCGCCGCGACCATCTCCAATCGGCCGACCGTGACGCTGGCCCGGTGGGAGGGGCGTTACCTCGACGACACCGATCGCGCCACGCTGGACGAGCAGTTCACCACCTCGATCCGTGCCCTCGCCGGCCTGCTCGGTGAACTGCGCCCGGAGCTGACCCGGCGTGATCGGCTGGTACGGGCGGTGGCCCTGCTCAGCATCGTCAGCAGCATCGGCGACCACCATGCCACCCTCCCCGTGAAATCGCTGACCGCGGTGCTGAATTCGGCCGCGTGGGCGATCATCGGCGCCGAACTTCCGGACGCCGCGCCGTCGGCCGGCACGCCGCGGGCGGCGGAGATCCCGCAGTCGTTCAAACACGAACTGCTGCTGAAGAAGTCGGTGGAGCTATTTCATCAGCGCGGCTATCCGAATGTGAGCGTGGAGGATGTCGCGACGGCCGCGGATCTGTCCGCGGCCTCGGCCGTCTACCGGTATTACCGCAGCAAGAGCGACCTGCTCGCGGCCGCGTTCCGGCGGGCGGCGGATCGGGTGTCGGGCGCGATCGGCCCGGCCACCGCCTCGTCGAAATCTCCGGCCGAGGCACTGTCGAAACTGATCGGCCTGTATGTCACCGGGTCGTTCGAAGAACGCGAATTGACCTTCGTCTATTACGCCGAGTTCAGCCACGTCCCGCCCGAGGAACGCACCGTACTGCGCAATATCCAGCGGCTGATCGTGGCCGAATGGGTGAAATTGCTGGTCGCGGTGCGGCCGGAGCTCTCCGAGGCGCAGGCGCGCATTCTGGTGCAGGCCGGCTTCGGACTCGTGGTCGATCTGGGCCGGGTCTTCGGCGACGACGAAAACCTCTGCCCGCCGGAGCGAGTCATGGCGCTGATGGAGGTTGTGCTATTCGGGTCGCCGCGCGGCGAGTGATCGCCTCAGCTGTTCATCCGCGGCCACGGATACAGCGCGAGGTGGATGAGCAGGATCGCCAGCAGTCCGAGCAGCAGCGCGGCGACGAATCCCGCGCGATGCTCGAGATAGCCGATGGTGCGAAACAGGGTGGGGAACGGCACTTCCCGCGCGAAGAACATCGACAGCACGCTCGGCACGATCACCCACATCACCGCGATGGTTCCGTACAGCACGTAGGCGCCGGCGAAGGAACCCGGATCGACCGCGCGGGCGCCACCGGCGAAGGCGATCGCCGCGGCCAGCGCCGCGCAGGCCAGCACCAGATAGCCACCCATCCCCTCGGTGCGCACGGCATCCGGGTCGGGCGTGAGCCGGCCGTTGGCCGTGGTCTGCCGGCCCGCGAGCGCGGCCGGGCGCTGCGGCGGTATCGCCAGCTGCGGTAGCGAATAGTAGGCGAGCACGACGATTACGAACACGACCACGAGCCGCACCCACGAATGCGCGTCCTCGAGGTGGCCGATCGTCGCCGAAATCGTCGGCCAGTCCGCCACATCGAAGACCGCGGCCAACTCCGGGACCGCGATGACGATGCCCGCCAGCCCCCACATCAGATATCCCCAGAACTCCGCCGAGCGCCCGGCGACTGTCGGCGCGCCGGTAGTGACCTCCGTCATACTCCCGGTGTACCACCCTGCGGGCACACGGCGGCAACGACGGGGAATCAGCTGGGCCGCAACATCGGTGGGTGCAGCACCTGCGCGGGCCCGGCGCGATAGAGCTTGGCGGGACGACCGCCGTCGCGGGTCGTGGTGGCGCCGGTGGCCAGGACGAAACCCGGTGTGGTGGTGACCTTGCGGTGGAAATTGCGCGGATCGATGTCGGTCCCCCACATGACCTCGTAGACCCGTCGCAATTCGGCCACCGTGAATTCGCGGGCACAGAAGGCGGTGGCCAGCGGTGTGTATTCCAGCTTCGCGCGGGCCCGCTCGACGCCGTCGGTGAGGATACGCCGGTGGTCGAAGGCGATGCGGCCACGCTCGGCGAGCAGTTGCTCCACCGACCAGATGCCGGCCGCGGTGGCTTGCGAACCCGCTTGCGGCGCGGGCAGATTCGGCGCCAGCGCCAGATAGGCGGTACTGATGACCCGGCCGCGCGGATCACGGCCGGGTTCACCGTAGGTCGCCAGTTGCTCCAGATGCATGCGGTCGCCGCGAATGCCGGTTTCCTCGCGCAACTCCCGGACCGCGGCGGCGGAGAGGCTTTCCTCGGGGCGGACGAAACCGCCGGGCAGGGCCCATCGTCCGCGATAGGGGGCGTAGAGCCGCTGGACCAGCAGTGCGCACAGCGTGTCGTTGGCAGTGTGGCGGGCGCCCAGGGTCAGAACCACCAAATCGACCGCGACCGCTGCATTGAGGCGAAAACCACTGCCCATGACGGGCATTGTAATCGTCAGTCTGACGATAAAAACTCCGGCGGCGAATTCCTCAGCTCGCGGCGACGAAAGTGAACGGGCCGAATTCACCGACATGGCCGAGGATCCAGTCCCAATGTGAAACCGGGTCGACCACCACGCCGGCCTGCAACAGTAACCGCCAGCCGAGCTCGTCGTGCTCCCATACGTCACCGTCGGCGTCGACATAGAGACCGCGGGTGACCGGTTCCGGTTCCGTGACGGAATTCTCGCCCGCGTCCCCGAAGGCGCCGAGCGTCCCCTCGTCCGGGCGGTCCGCGTGAATTCCGCCGCCGACCAGGGCACGGTCGGCCAGTTGCGCGACGGCACGGGCCATGGCCACGAATTGACCGGCCGGTACCGCGATCACCTCGTCGGTCCGCATGAACAGTTCTCCCGCCTGATCGTCGTCGTGAAAGAGGGCCACGATGTCCGGCACGGTGGGCCGGGGACGGATCCTGTTCTGACTCATGATTTCTCCTGCCCTGCGCCACCGAATTCCGTTACCGCGTTCTGTGACGTTCGAACCATTCGAAACCTCCCCATCCATCAGGTTTGTGAACGTCAGCCTTGTCCATCCCACTTCTGGTTCACTTCCGGTCGAATCGGGCGAGAAGCAATTGGACCGATATCGAGAGCAATTCCGAAGTTGCGATGAAATATACGAGCCGAGGATGATCATGCGACCGCGAATCCGCAGTTCCGCGAAAAAGTCACAATTGCATTACAGGCCGCTCACCTCGCCACTCAGGATCGAACCACGTGTGTCGCAACCTGGAACAGCCAGAACGTGATGCACAACACACACCGGCCGGTACTACCGCACGGAATGGATATAACGATTTGGCAACCATGAAGCTAACGACAGACAGCGCCCGAAATTTATAGTAGAGATTCTGATTTAAATCAGATGTCCAGCGTTTTGGCCGTCCCGTCGGCGCACGGACGGGGGCGGGCCATGGGGAAGGTGTCCGGGATGTCACGGTGGCAGGGGGCATGGCATGGCTGAACGGCGCATCCATGTCCTCGGGCCGATGCATATCGCACTCGACGGAACTCCGATCCGCCTCGCGGGCCGGCTCACCCGGGCCCTGCTGGCGCGCTTGGTGATCGCGCAGGGCCGGGCGGTGTCCACCGATCGGCTGGTCGACGAGTTGTGGGACGGCGAACCCCCGCCGAAGGCGACTTCGGTGCTGCAGGTGCACGTCCACAACCTGCGGCGAGTGTTCGAACCCGAACGTCCCGCCCGCGCGCCGGCGACGGTGGTGGTGTCGGAGGGCCTCGGTTACGCGCTGCGGTTGCGCGACACCGAAGTCGACGCCTGGCAGTTCGAATCGCTGTTGCACGAATATCTGCAAGTCAGCAGCGGTGCCCATGCCCCCGAGGCGGCCACCCGCACTCGGATGCTGGATACCGCACTGGCCTGTTGGAACGGACGCGCGCTGGAGAGTTTCGCCGATTGCGGCTGGGCGGCGGCCGAGGCGGCGCGGTTGACCGATCTGTATCTGACCGCCGGTGAATTGCGCGCCCAGGCCGCGCTGGAACTCGGCCGCACCACCGAGGTGATCAGCGGCCTGCGGCGCACCGTCGAGGACCGGCCCGACCGCGAGGAGAGCGTGCGACTGCTCGCCCTCGCGCAATATCGGCTGGGGCAGCAGACCGAAGCGCTGGCCACGTTACGGCGCACGGCGGAATTCCTCACCCGGGAAATGGGGCTGGATCCGGGACAACGCATTCAGGAGCTGGAGACCGCCATCCTCAACCAGGCGGTCCCGGTGCTCGACTCCACCGTGCCGACCGCGTCCCTCGCCGTGCGCGCCGACATCGTGCGTGACATCACGCGCTCGTCGGCCGAGCCGGCCGCGACCACGACGGCGCCCGGATATCCGGTGCAGCGCAAGGTCGTGCTGGAAGCCGCCTGCGAGGCCGCCGAACACGGCGCCCGGGTGGTGTGGGTCTGTGGCGGCGCGGGTTTCGGCAAGTCCACTCTCACCGAGACCGTCGCCGCCGAATTGCGCCGCCGCGACTGGGTGGTCGCGACCGGGCGCTGCCCGCAGATCGACGGAGCGCCGCAGGCATGGGTGTGGGCGGAGGTCGCCGCGCGATTCGGCGCCGATCTGACCTCGCGGCCGGTGCTCGGTGGGGCCTTCGAGATCTCGCGGGTGATCGCCGACCGGTGCCGCAAGGCGGTCGCCGACGGTCCGGTCGCGTTGATCCTGGAGGATCTGCACCGGGCCGACGAGGCCACGCTGCAGATCCTGCGCCAAGCCATGGCATGGCTGCACGATCAGCCGCTGCTGGTCATCGCCACTCTGCGCGAGACGGAGGCGCCGCCGCCGGTGCGGGCGGCCGTGGCCGCCCTGGCCGACCCGACCGCCGCGCATATCGAGCTCACCGGCGTCGATCTGGACGGGACCTGCGCCATCGCGCGCGCCGCCGGACTGTCCGGACTCGACACCGATCTGCTGGCGCTGCTGCACGAACGCACCGGTGGAAATCCGCTGTTCCTGCGCGAGCTCACCGCCGCGATGGCGGTGGGCGGCGACGTCCACACGTTGCCGCCGAGCACCCGGGGGGTGATCGAACAACAACTGGCGCGGATGCCGGATCCGGTCCGCGAGGTCCTGGAGTACGCGGCCGTCTGCGGTGAGCGGGTGGAACCGGCGACGCTGGTGGCGTTGACCGGACGCTCCGAGCACGAGATCGTCGACCTCGTCGGCACCGCCGAGGTGGCACGGCTGGTGATCATCGATCCCGCCGGCCGGATCATGTTCGCGCACCCGCTGATTCGTGACACCGTCTACGCGGGGATCGCACAACTGCGGCGGACCCGGATGCATCAGGGTGTGCTGGCACTGCTGGGCGGGTGCCGTCCCGACGACGCCCGGGCCGTGGAGGTGCTGGCCCATCACGCCGTGCGCGCGGCCACGGCGAGTACCGCCGATTCCGCGGTCGACTACATCACGACGGCGGCGCGGCACTGTGTCGAACGCGGGATGCGCGCGGACGCGGCGCCGCTGTGGCGCACGGTGATCGAACTACGGCGCCTGGCCGGGCACGAGGACGACGACGCCCCGGCCGCGGATCGGATCGCCTGTGTGGACGCCTACTGCGAACTGGTCACCGCCTCCGCGTACGCGGGACGGATCGTCGCGGCCCGCGACGCCCGGGAACAGGCGCTGCGGCTGGCCACCGCACTGGGCGACGGGGAGTTGGTGGTGCGCGCGCTGACCAGCTGGCGGGCCCCGGTGGTCTGGGCGATGCGGGACTGGAGATGGACCAATCCGCGGCTGCGGCGCGCACTCGCGGTCGCCTCCGCGCGCGACCAGCCGGTGGCGACGCAGGCACGCCTGCTGATCACGGCGGTCTTCGAGGCCAGCCCCGCCGCGCACCGGCTCGCCCACACCCGCGCCCACGCCGCACTGAAATTGGCGCGCAGCACCGGCGACGCCGAACTGCAGTGCATGGCCTTGAACGCGCTGACCCATCTCGTCTTGGACGGACATTCCGGCGACGGCCTCGGGTACTGGACCGCCGAGCTCGAGCGCATCGCCACCGCAGCCGACCTCCCCCACTATCGTGCCCTCGCACACTATTTGCACTTCCGCACCGCCTGCCGCGACGTCGACCTGATCGAGGCCGGACGGCAGGCCACGCTGGCCCTGGAGTTCGCGGCGACCGCGCAGGTGCGGCCGCTGGCGACGATCTTCGGCTACTTCCGCGCGGCCACCGAGATCCTGCGCGGCGATATCTCCCGCGCCGCGCACTACTTCGACGAAAGCGTCTCGGCGGCAAGAGATTCCGGCTTCCCACACGGCGACGAGGCAGCCCTGATCGCGCTGCTTCCGCTCGGCTGGGCGCGCCGCGATCTCTCTCCCGCCGCGGACGCCCTCGCCGATATCGAAGCCGCCCTACCCGGCATGCTCACCCAGATCTACATCGTCGCCCTTCTCGACGCCGGCGCACGCGCCGAGGCCGCCGCCCTGTTCCACCACGGCCCGGAGGTCGACGAGCACTTCTACCCCGTCCTGATGCGAGCCCACCGTGCCCGCGCGGCCATCGCCCTCGGCTCCACCGCCGACTGCGCCGAACTGTACCGCCGGCTCCTCCCCGCCGCCGGCACGGTCGCGGGCCTCGAAACCGGCTTCACCCCACTCGATCCGGTGGACGAGATCCTCGCCGATCTGGCGGCGGCATGCGGAGACGGCGTCACCGCCGCCAAGCACCGCGCCGCCGCCACCCGGCTTCGCGAGCGAATCCGCAAGCAGCTCAGATCAACTCAGCTGACTAACACCGACACCATCGGCCCGGCCGCGAGAGATTTCCCGGCGCCGTTCTGATGCGGCGGCATCGCCGGACAAGCCGAACGCGCTCACCCGGTCGCGCGCTTCTCCTCGCCGCCGGCACCTCGGACCCGAGATTCGGAATCCCGCGTCCGTTTGCCGCGGGCGATTTCGGTGGCGAGGGCGTCGAGAGGGTTCGCCAGGTGGTGCAGGGGGTCGAGCAGGGCGGTGAGCCAGGTTCGGGCGATCTCCACGCCGTCGGGGTCGAGGCGGTAGTACCGGCGGGTGCCTTCGGCGCGGACGGTGACCAAACCGGTGTCGCGCAGGGTCTTCAGGTGTTGCGAGACCGCGGGCTGGGAGATCGGGGTAGCGGCGCGGATCGATTCGACCAGGGCGCCGGCGGAGTGTTCGCCGGCGGCCAGGAGTTCGAGGATGTGACGGCGAACGGGGTCGCCCAGCGCATCGAAGATGCGGGCGGGTGGGGCGGTCATCGAGGTTCCGGAGTGTCCTCTGGTTCGGTGGTGTAGAAGGCGAATGTCTGTTCGGCGGCGGTGCGAGCCGCGGTGGGCTCGTCGCCGTCGGCGATCGCGGCCTCACCCCACGCCGTGGCGGCGGTGCGGATGAATGTACGGCCCTCCGGCGTGGTGTGCAGCGTGAGCGCGACGGTCGGATCGACCGGCTCGCCGCTGTCCAGATGCATCCCCAGGCCGAGGAGGGCGAGGTCCCAGCCGACACCGACCGCACCGGGACCGAATTGCGTCCACATGGCCGGATCGATCGGCGCCTCGTGCTCGAGCTTCAGTTCGGTACCGTCGCCGGCCGGGCCGAGAGTGACCTCCAGCCAGGAGATCTGCGGGCCCATCTCCCAGGTGACGGCGAAGTGTTTCGGCGCGTCACAGCGTTCGACCATGCCGTTGGCGTTGCCCTCGAGCTGGTATCGGCCGCCGACCTCCAGTGAGCCGCTGATCGGCAGGAACCAGCGCGGAATCCGCTCGGGATTGGTCAGCGCGTCCCACAGATCGGCCTGATCGGTGGGGTAGCTGCGGCGGGCGACGGCGATTCGGGTGGTCGCGCCGTCGCGGGAGCCGGTGCGGACCTCGCGGGTGACGAGGCCGGCGAGGGCGGCGGGGTCGGAAAGCAAGGGCATGACATACCTCCTTCTATAAATTGGCACTTATATTAGCAGGCAGCCTTCACCGATGCGAGGAGGACGTGAACGCCGCGGCGTGCCGGGTGCAGGGGGTTCGGAGGGCACGCCGCGGCGCGACGCATTCAGTTGGCTTGCAGACGCATGGCCTCGATCAGCGATTTCGGGCGCATATCGGTCCAGTGCGATTCGACATAGTCGAGGCAGAGCTGACGCAGACAAGGGCCGTGAGCGATCGTCCATCCGCTCGGCACGGCCGCGAACACCGGCCACAACGAGTGCTCGCCTTCATCGTTGGTCAGGACGTAGAACTCGGCGTCGTCATCGTCGAATGGGTTGCTCATTCGAATACCTTTCGTGCGGAACTGTTTCCGGTGCGGCGGTACCGCCACCGCACCGGGGGGTGGTGCGGGCCCGCGATGTTCGAGCCCGCACCGCGATCAAGCGCCCGGTGTCACCGACACCGCCGATCCGGTGGAGAGCAGGTTCGCGAGGGCGGTGAAGATGCTGCCGAGGCCGGAGCTTCCGGTATCCATCAGTCGAAAATCCTTTGCTGGTGCGGGTTTACTTCGGGGTGTAGGCGATGCTGGAACCGGAGCTGAGGAAGCTCAGCACCTGAGTGATGATCGCGGCGTAGTCGACAGTGCCGTCCATACTTTTCTTCCTTCTTCCTTTCACGGTCGCGAACCGCGGTCGCCGGACCGGCGCCCGAGGGCCGCACGGAACCTGATCGGCTCCGGGCTGATGAGGCGACAAGCGATGCGGGTCAGGCCGTTTCGCTGTCGTCCGGGTGTTCGCCGACCACCGCGCCGATGCGTCGCAACGATTCCGCGGAAGTCATGCGCCAGTGGGTGGTGGGCAGGTGGTGGCGCCGCACCGTTCCGCTGACCGCCGGTATCCACCGTTCGGCGGCCGGCTCGCTCGAGGCGTCGTGGGCGGCGACGAAGTACGTCAGATCACCGCGGTAGATCCGGGGCCGATAGGCGGCGGCCAGATCGACCGATCCCAGCGCCGCCTCGAGGACGGCGGTGATCCGCTCCCGGCCCAGCGACGCGAACGGTTCGGGCAGCGCGTCCAGGATCGCGGCAGGATCGTCCGGCATGGCGTCGCCGAACCCCTCGAACCGCTCCCCCAGCAGGCCGCCCAGCAGTTCCGCCGTCGCGACCGGCTCGGACTCGTCGGCATCCGGTTCGCCGAACCGGCTGTCCATCACGGCCAGCAGGTCGACCCGCTCACCCTCGTCCTGCAGTTGCACCGCGACGGCATGGGCGAGCACGCCGCCGAGCGACCAGCCCAGCAGGTGATAGGGCCCTTCCGGCTGCACCGAGCGGATCGCCTCGACATAGCGCCGCGCCCACTGTTCGACGGTGCCGGGCAGGTCCTCCCCGCTCAGCGCCGGCGATTGCAGGCCGTAGAGCGGCCGCTGCACCGAGGCGGCCAGGCCGGCGAACGACCAGGCCACACCGCCGACCGGATGCACACAGAACAGCGGCTCACCGATTCCGTTGCGCCGCAACGGAAGCAGCACATCGAAGGCGCCATCGGCATCGATCTCGCCCGCCGCCCGGTCCAGTTCGGCCAGCACTGCCGCGGGCGTCGGCGCGGTGAACAACGTCAGCACCGGCACCTGCTGCCCGAGGGCCGCACTCAACCGCGCCGCGAGCGTGGTCGCCGAGAGCGAAGTGCCGCCGAGTTCGAAGAAGTTGTCCTCCAGGCCGATCCGCTCCACACCCAGCACCTGCGCGAAGGTGGTACAGACCAGGGCCTCGGCCGGGGTCCGCGGAGCGCGGAACTCGCGCACCGCGCGCGGCGGCGCCGGCAGGGCACGGCGGTCGAGCTTGCCGGACGCGTTCACCGGAAGGTCGTCGAGGACGACCACGGCCGCCGGAACCGTATAGCCGGGCAGCCGCCGCGCGAGTTCGGTCCGCAGCCGATCGGCGTCGACGGCGTGACCGGCCTCGGCGACCACGTAGGCCACCAACTGCTGGTCGGTACCGTCGTCACCGCGCACCAGCGCGACGGCCTGAGCGACCTCGGGCTGCGCGACCAGCGCCGCCTCGATCTCCCCGGGCTCGATGCGCAGCCCGCGCAGCTTCACCTGGAAGTCCGAGCGGCCCCGGTACTCCAGCTCACCGTCGGCGTTCCACACCACCAGATCGCCGGTGCGGTACATGCGTTCCCCGCCCGTGCCCACTGCGCCCATGCCCCCGGACCCGCCCATGAAGGGGTCGGCCACGAACCGGTCCGCGGTCAGATCGGGTCGCGCGAGATAGCCGCGCGCCAGCTGGGTTCCGGCGAGATACAGCTCGCCGGTGACACCCGCGGGCACCGGGCGCAGTCGCGAATCCAGCACGTAGACACGGGTGTTGAAGACCGGCCGGCCGATCGGCACCCCAGCGGTGTCGGCATCGGTGACCTCGTGGTACGTCACGTCCACCGCGGCCTCGGTCGGCCCGTAGAGGTTGTGCAACCGGGCGCCGGTCAGCGTCCGCAACCGCTGCGCCACCGCCGGCGGTAGCGCCTCGCCGGAGGCGAACACGCGCCGCAGCGAGCCACCGGCCCCGGCCGCCGACTCGGCGACGAACACCGCGAGCATCGACGGTACGAAATGCACGGTGGTGACCGATTCGGCCGCGATCAGGCGGGCCAGATACGCGGGATCGCGGTGACCCTGCGGTGCGGCAAGTACCAGCCTCGCCCCGATCTGCAACGGCCAGAACAACTCCCACACCGACACGTCGAAGGTGACGGGCGTCTTCTGCAACACCACATCATCGGTGTCGAGCCGGTATTCCGACTGCATCCACACCAACCGGTTCACGATCGCCCGGTGGCTGACCGCCACACCCTTCGGGCGGCCCGTCGACCCGGAGGTGAAGATCACGTAGGCGATGGTCTCGGGACACAACGGGCGCACCCGGTCCGCATCGGTGACGGCGGCGTCGCCGTATTCGGTGAGGTCCAGCCGATCCATTGCGAGTGCGCCATCGATCGTCGAATCCGCGAGTGCCAGTGT
>NZ_BAFQ01000177.1 GCF_000308375.1 Nocardia aobensis NBRC 100429
TCGGTGCCCTGCTGAGCGTGCGCGCCGAAATGATGGCCGACAACCTGCTGGCGATCGTCGAGCGGGAGCGGCACCGCGGGCCGAGTCTCGTCTTCGCACACAACGCCCACCTCCAGCGCGCGCACTCCCCCGGCGAGGACACCCCCGGCTGGGGTGGAGCCGGGGCGCTCGTCGCCCTCGCGCTCGGAGACCGCTACACGGTCGTGACGACCGACGGCGCCACCACCTGCGATCCGGCCAGCCTGCAGGGTGTGCTGGCGCAGGCGACGACACGCCGAACCCTGTTTCCCGCCAGTGAATTGCGCGATTCGCTACCTGCGGCGATCGCCACGGGCGAGCCGATGGTCCTCGGCCACATCCCACTGCGCCGGGCCGATCTCGACACCGCCGACGCGCTCGTCTTCATCACCGACACCGACGGGAAGCAGGTCCGATACTGGTAGCGGCCCGTACGAAGTCGAACCAGGCCTGGTTCTGCTGAGCAGAATTCTGTTTTCCAGCGCCGCGGCACGCGCCACTGTAGGCGCTATGAGCACGACTGACACTCCTGTCCGCTTGCGAGCGGTCGCGGCGCCGGATCAGCCGGATGTGACGCCCGCGCTCGAGCGGTTGTACCGCGGTTTCGAACAGGAACTGCTGGTGCCGCTGTGGACCGAGATCGGCGATCTGATGCCCGCCCATCCCCGCTCGCGGGCGGTGCCGCATCTGTGGCGCTGGGAGCGGCTGCTGCGGCTCGCGGCCGAGGCCGGCGATATCGTCCCCGTCGGCCGCGGTGGCGAGCGTCGTGCGATCGCACTGGCGAATCCGGGCCTGGGCGGGCGGCCGTTCGCCACACCGACGTTGTGGGCGGCGATCCAATATCTGATGCCCGGCGAGGACGCGCCCGAACATCGCCACACCCAGCACGCGTTCCGCTTCGTGGTCGAAGGCTCGGGTGTGTGGACGGTGGTGGGCGGCAGCGGTGAGCGGGCGGTCGGCGACGCGGTCCCGATGCGCCGCGGCGATTTCCTGCCGCAGGCGGGCTGGAACTGGCATGCCCATCACAACGCGACCGCGTCGCCCATGGCGTGGATCGACGGGCTCGACATCCCGTTCCAATACCTGACCGAGGCGCAGTTCTTCCAATTCGGACGCACGGATATCGATGCGGCCGAACGGATCACGCCCCAGCGCTCACGCTCGGAACGACTGTGGGGTCATCCCGGATTGCGGCCGCTGTCGGTCGGCGAGGTCGCGCCCGGTTCGCCACTGCTGGCCTACAAATGGGAGCACACCGACGCCGCCCTCACCGACCAGTTGCAGCTGGAGCGGGAAGGGTACGGCGGCACCGTCGAACCCGGCCACGCGGCGGTCCGATTCACCAACCCGCACAACGGCGCCGACGTGCTGCCGACGATTCGCGCCGAGTTCCACCGGATCGCTCGCCACGCACAGACCGCACCCGTGCGCGAGACCGGTTCGTCGGTGTACCAGGTCTTCGACGGCTCGGGCACGGTGACCGTCGGCGACACGACGTGGTCGGTGACCCGCGGCGATCTGTTCGTCGTCCCGTCGTGGGAATCGTTGTCCGTCACCTCCGAATCCGGCCGCACCGATTCCGACTCCGGCGCACTGGACCTCTTCCGGTTCTCGGATGCGCCCGTCTTCGAAGCACTCCACCTCGACCGTCAGGAGACCGTCCGATGAAACTCGCCACCCTCCGCGTCGACGGCGGCACCCGCGCGGTCCGCCTCGACGGCGACCGTCTGGTCGACCTCGGCTACGACGACCTCGGCGCGCTGTTCGCCCGCGAGGACTGGCCCACGGTCGCCGCCGCGGCCACCGGGCAGACCTGGCCGGTAGCGGGCGCCGACTTCGCTCCCGTCGTGCCGAACCCGTCGAAGGTGATCTGCGTCGGGCACAACTACACCAACCACATTCGGGAGATGGGCCGCGAACTGCCCAGCTACCCCACACTGTTCCCGAAATACGCCGACTCCCTCATCGGCGCCGACGATCCGATCGTGAAACCCGCCGAAACCGACGCTCTCGACTGGGAGGTCGAACTGGTGGTCGTCGTCGGCAAGCCGGTGCGCCGGGCCACCGAGCAGCAGGCCACGGACGCCATCGCGGGCTTCACCGTCATGAACGACATCTCCGTGCGGGACTGGCAGTTCCGGACCATCGAATGGACCCAGGGCAAGATCTGGGATTCCGTCACGCCGGTCGGCCCCTACGTCGTGACACCGGACGAGGTCGGCGGCGTCCGGCCCGCACTGCGGGTCGAGACCATCGTCGACGGTGTCGTCATGCAGCACGACGACACCGGCACCCTTCTGTTCGATCCGGTCCGCCTCGTGCAGTACGTCTCCACGATCATCCGCCTGAACCCGGGCGACATGATCGCCACCGGAACCCCCGCCGGTGTCGGGCACGCCCGGGATCCGAAGGTGTATCTCGTGGGTGGGGAAACCGTGGTCACCCGGATCGACGGCCTGGGTGCGTGCACCAACAAGGTCGTGAAGGCATCGTGACCGGGCGAACGCTCACGGACGCGCTGCGCTGGGCCGAGCAGGGCACCTCCCTGTTCGGCACCCAGGTCGCTCTTCTGGACGAGGCGTCGATGTCGGCGCCGAGCCCGCTGCCCGGCTGGACGCGCAAGCACCTCGTCGCGCACGTCGCCGCCAACGCGGACGCGCTCGGCAATCTGGTGCACTGGGCCAGCACCGGCATCCGCATGCCGATGTATTCCTCGGCGCGGCAACGTGATTCCGATATCGAACAGGGCGCGACCCGTTCGGCGGCCGATCTGGTGGCCTGGCTGAACGAGTCGGTACGCGCGCTGTCGGCAGCGATGAGTTCCCTGACCGGCGACGACTGGCGTCGCGAGGTCGTCACCGCGCAGGGGCGGACAGTGCCGGCCACGGAGATCCCGTGGCTGCGGGCACGGGAAGTGTGTGTCCATACCGTCGATCTCGGCACGGGCGCCGGCTTCGCCGACCTTCCCGGCGAATTCCTGTCCGCGCTCGTCGACGACATCCGCGCCAGACGCGGACTCGACGCGCTGCCACGCGGCCCGCTGCCCGAGGTCGCCGCCTACCTCGCCGGTCGTCCCCACTCGCTCGCCGACGTCGCCGACCTCGGCCCCTGGTTGTAAGGAAGCTGCCCTATGAGCACCTCCGATGTCGTGATCGCCGGCGGCGGAATCGGCGGACTGAGTACCGCTTTCGCGCTGTCACGCCTCGGACTGCGGGTCCGGGTCCTGGAGCGGGCGGAGCGGTTCGGCGAGGTCGGCGCCGGCATTCAGCTCGCCCCGAACTGCACCCGCATCCTGGCCGAGTACGGACTGCTGGAGCAGGCGAGGGCGCGTGGCGTCGTCCCCGACCGCATGGTGATGCGTGATGCGGTCGACGCGAGCGAACTGACCGCACTGGACCTGCGCGACCTCGAACGACGGTACGGATATCCGTATCTGGTCATCCACCGCAGCGACCTGCACGCCCTGTTCCTCGACGCGTGCCGCGACGCCGGTGTCGAACTGCTCACCGAGCAACGAGTCACCGCGTATGCGCAGGACGGCGAGAATGCCACCGCCACAACGGATTCCGGTGCGGTTCACGAGGCGTCGGTGGTGATCGCGGCCGATGGACTGCATTCGGTCGCGCGGCGCCGGTTCGCCGACGATCGCCCGGTCTCCTCGGCGTACGTCGCCTATCGCGGGACCGTGCCGATCGCGTCGGTCGATCGGCCGGTCGATCTGTCCGAGGTCGTGGTGTACGTGGGCCCGCGGTGCCACTTCGTCCACTACGGATTGCGCGGCGGCGATCTGCTCAATCAGGTCGCGGTCTTCGAATCCCCCAAGGCGCTGGCCGGACTCGCGGACTGGGGCACCCCTGACGAACTGGACGACGCCTTCGCCGGCACCTGCGCATTCGTGCGGGAACGCCTGCCACACATGTGGCGCGACAAGTGGTGGCGCATGTACGACCGCGATCCGATCGGCACCTGGGTCGACGGCCGGATCGCTCTCCTCGGCGACGCCGCCCACCCGCCGCTGCAATATATGGCCCAGGGCGCGATCATGGCGATCGAGGACGGCTGGGTTCTCGCCGAACACGCCCGACGGCGACGCGGCGCCGGCGCAACCGTCGACTGGGACGGCGCCCTGGCCGCCTATCAGGCGGTTCGTCCCGAACACTGCCGCCGCGTCGTACTCACCGCCCGCGCCTGGGGCGAGCTGTGGCATCTCGACGGCCGGCCCCGCGAACAGCGCAATGTTCTCCTGCGCGCCCGCGAGACCGGCGACTACTCGTTCACCGACTGGATCTACGGCCCGACCGCGCTGGTCCCCGAGGACGAACCCGCCATGTTCACCCCGATCCCGCTCACCACGGCCGATCGGATCGCCGGAGTCGATTCGGACGCCCGCTGAACCGCCTACCAGCCCGGCCCGGTACCGATACCATCGAGCGAATGTCGTCGCCGTAAGCGTCGCGCGGGATGGAGGGGCCTGCCATGACACCGCCCACCGGGCCGGGAATCGAGGAACTGCACCGTAGCGTCGTGGCGATGGTGGACGGATTCTACGGGGTGGTGCCGCCGTATCCGCGGCTGCCGGAATCGCTGGTGGCCGCGGATTTCGCGCACGGGGTGAAACTCAATGTCGACCTGTTCTTCCGCTACCTGCGCACCGGGATCGAACCCGGCGAGGACGACACCGCCGATATGGTGCGGCTCGCGGTCGAACGCGTCCGCGACGGCGCGGCGGTCACCGACGTCCTCGACCGCTACCGGCTCGGTGCGAGTGTCGTCTGGGATCGCCTGCTCGACTCGGCGACGGCGAGCGAGCGCGAACTGCTGCTGACGGCGGCCGCGCCGCTGATGCGCTACCTCGGGCTGCTCACCCAGCGCATCGTGGCGGCCGCGACCGACCGCGCGCACGATCCACGCTGGGAATTCATGGAACACCGGCGCGCGGTGACCGAGGCCCTGCTCACCGGCCGTGATCCGCAGCAATGGCCGGGGCGGCCTACGGTCCGGCTCGCCGAGCGCTACCTGATCACGGTGTTCCGGCTGGGCCCCGATATCGGCGACGTGGCGGCCGATCTGCGGCATCGAGTCGAATCGATGCCGGGAGTCCTTGTGCGCATGGACATTTCGGGGTGGGTCGCGCTGATCCCGCTTCCGCCGGGCGACGACGGCCGCGACACGACGGCATCGCTGCGCACCCGCCTGCCGCGGACCGCACCGGCGTACTGGGTGGGCACGGCGACCGCGGCCCGGCCCGACATCCCGTCGGGGTACGCCGAGGCCCGCATCCTCGCCGAACTCGGGCGCTGCCTCGAGCGTGCCGAAAATTTCTGCCGCAGAACGGATCTGCAGTTCGAATACGCCATTGCGGCCGGCGACGCCGCCCGGCCCGGACTGGCGGCGGTGCTGGCACCGCTGGAGACCCAACCCGTCCTGACCCGGACCCTGGAGCTGTTCCTGGCGACCGGCCTGAACCAGCTGGCCACCGCTCGCCGCCTCGACATCCACCGCAACACCGTCAACTACCGCCTGTGCCGGGTCCGGGATCTCATCGGGCTGGATCCGCAGAACCCCACCGAGGCGATGACCGTGGCCGCCGCCCTCACCGCACAGCGGCTGCAGGCGCACCACTTCGCGCCCTGAACACGTTTGGGCACTTTTCCAAACGGCGCGGCCACCGGCTGTCGGATTGCCGGTACCCCCGGTTCCGCCGGTGCGGTGTGCTGACAGGGTGGACAAGGACGTCACCGCGCACAGCATCCGCCCGTCTCGCCGCCGGACCGCACTGGTCGCGGCCGCCCTCGCCGTGGCCACCGTTCTGACGGTCGCCGGGATCTCGACGGCGGCCCCGCCACCGGACCCGCAACCGTCGGTACCGGTGACACCGCCACTGCCGTTTCCGGTTCCGCCACTGCCGTTTCCGGTTCCGCCACTGCCACCGGAACTCGACCCGCAGTTCTATCACCCGGATCAGTCGATCGTGGACGGTAAGCAGCCGGGCGAGATCATCGCGGCGCGGCAGGTCCACCTCGCCTACCTCGGTGTCCTGCCCTTCAGCATCGATGCCTGGCAGCTGTCGTTCCGCTCGACCGACACCCGCGGCCGCGCGATTCCCGCGGTCACCACGGTGATGAGACCGCACGCCGACAGCCCGGCCCCTCGGCCCCTGCTGTCGTATCAGTTCGCCGAGGACTCGCTCGGACAGTATTGCCGCCCTTCGTATCTGAGCCAGGTGGGCTCGCTCGGCCCGCTCGCCGGCTCCGCCGAAACCAGCAGTCTGTTCGCGGTCCCGATCGCCGCCGCGCAGATGGGATGGGCGGTCGTCGTCACCGATACCGAGGGCCCCGAGCAGGCTTTCGGCGCGGGTCCGCTGGAAGGCCGGATCACCCTCGACGGTATCCGCGCCGCCGAGAACTTCGCGCCGATGCGCCTGGACGGGCCGCGCACCCGGGTGGGCGTGATGGGGTATTCCGGCGGTGCGCTCGCCACCGGCCACGCCGCCGAACTGCATCGCGACTACGCCCCGGAGCTGACCATCGTCGGCGCCGCCGAAGGCGGTATCCCCGCCGACGTCGGCGGGGCGCTGAAAATGGCGAGCACGAACGCGGGCGCGGGCATCGTCTTCGCCGGTGCGGTGGGCGCGAGCCGCGAATATCCGGAATTGGCAGACCTTTTCGACAAGTACCTGACTCCCGCCGGCCGGGCGCTCGTGGCAGCGAAACAGAACCTCTGCCAGGTCCCGACCTCCCTGGTCGTGCCGTTCGTCGACTACGACAGCCTCTTCACGATCCCGCACCCGCTCGACGACCCGCGCGCCGTGGCGGTGATGGACGAGATCAAGATGGGCCACCACACCCCCGATATGCCGATGTTCATGCTGCACGCCAACCCCGACTGGTTACTTCCCGTCGGGCCGGTCAACGATCTGGTCGCGACCTATTGCGCGGACGCCACCGCCCGCATCCGTTATCTGCGCGACCATTTCAGCGAACATCTCACCCTCGACACCTTCGCCGTCCCGCTGATGATCAGATTCCTCGCCGACCGCTTCGACGGCACACCCGCGCCCGCGGGCTGCCACACCGAAGACGCCGGCTCGGTCCTGCTCGCCCCGGAATTGTGGACCACCCTGCTGCCGCAGATCGCCCCGTTCATGCTCGATCTGTTCGGCAAACCCGTTGGGCAGTAACAGATTCGGGCAGTAGCGAATAAGCTGACCGGGCCTCGGCGGAACGCTCAGGACAGGATCGAGTGGATGTGCCGGTCCCGGAGGGCGTCGTGGGTGTGTTCGGCTAGCCAGGCCGCGAAATCCGTGTGAGCCGCGGGCGTTTGATCGAAGAAGCTGGCGTAGGCGACGGTATCGCCCTGCTCGACGACGACGTCGATCGTTTCGCCGCGCTGGGTCACCGCGAAGGCAGCTGCCGGGGTGCGCAGCAGACGATGTCGGCGTCCCGCGTCCGTGGGCCGGATATCGCTGACCGTCGCCGCGACGATGTCGACGACGTTGTCGTGCCGGCGGCGTAGCCGGCGCGGCACATCGGTGACCACGGTATGCACGGCGAGGATCAGTTCGGCGAGATCGTCGAAATCCACCGTCACCGTGGGCACGTGGCGCGGTTCTGCCGTCACGACATCCACGCCTCCTTCCTCGAACCTGGGGCGCTGCCATCCCGTACCGCTCAGTCTGCCCCGCCGCGGCGAGTGCGCCAGTCGGTGTTTCGCACGACGACTGGTCAGTTGTGCGTGGAGGCTCGAACGGCTGGACGTAATGAATTACCCCGGCGGAGTGAATAACAATCATCATCCGTTGCCGTATTCGCGCGCCGGGACCGGCGCCGCCGGGCACGGTCGGCACAGGAGGGGCAGGGTGCAGGAGAATGTCGCGGGGGACCCGTATCGCATCGGTGTCGTCGAGGATCACCAGGTCACCATCGCGGGCCTGCGCCAGATCCTCGCCGGCGAGCCCACCGTCACCATCGCGGCCACGGCCGCATCGGTGACCGAATTATTGTCCATTACAACGGATCTGGCACTCGTCGTGCTCGACCTGCGGCTTCCCGACGGGTCCTCCCCCGCCATCAATATCGAGCACCTGCGGGCCGCCGGCATCGAAACTTTGGTGTTCACCTCCGGTGACGAACCGTTCCTGGTGCGCGCGGCCGCCCGGGCCGGCGTTCTCGGCGTGGTGCGGAAGTCGGAACGCGACGAGGTGGTCGCCGCCGCCGTGCGCGATGCCGCGGCCGGCCGCCAGGTGCCTACGACGGAGTGGGCGGTCGCGATCGACTCCGACGAGAATTTCGCCACGGTCACGCTCAGCCCCCGCCAACGCGATGTCCTGGCCCTGTACGCCTCGGGCGAACCGGCGGCCCGCGTCGCGCGGCTCACCGGCCTGACCGAAGACACGGTCAACGCCTATCTGGCCCGGATCCGGCAGAAGTACGCGGAGGCGGGGCGGCCGTCGCGCACCAAAACCGAACTGTTCAAACGCGCTCTGGAGGACGGGTGGCTGCCGATACCACGTCGACGCCGGTAGATCCGGACGCCGGTGACGCACGGCCGACGGTCGGCCCGGCCGAGGACCGCATCACCCGGTTGTTCGCCCGCTTCCTGTCCTCCGGGTATGTGGCCTATCTGTTCCTGATGGCAGCGACCATCATCAGCCAGGCCGACGACCTGGCCCTGTGGTGGACGGTGCTCGCCGTGGGCATCGTCTACGGTCCGGCCGTGGTGATGGGTCTGTTCTCGTTTCATCCCGACCTTCGGTGGGTTCGCGCGACCGCCGCCCTGACCGCTCTGGGCTTCGTGGTCGCCGCCGCCCTGTGGCCCGTGGCGTGGAACGGCGAACTGCTGCGCGCCGATGCGTGGATCTCCACCATTCCCGGCTTGGCCGGACTGTCCGCGGCACTGGTCTGGCCCGCGGGCCGCACCGTCGCCGTACTGCTCGCGGCGGTGATCCCGGTCCAGCTCATCAACCATTTCTGCCGCGCGCCCGGACACAACGGCCGCTTCGTCCCGGACCTCATGTTCGCGATCAGCTTCTGCCTGCTCTTCGTCGCGGCCGGGGTGATGGCGATGCGCGCCGGACGGATTCTGGACGCCACCCGGACCGAAGCCCACGAGGCCGCGGCCGCCGCCGCGGCGGCGAGCGCGCGCACCGTCCAACGCGCCCGGTTCAACGCACTGCTGCACGACTGGGTGATGTCGACCCTGCTGGCCGCCGCGCGCGGAACCCAGCGGTCGGAGGTACGCCACCAGGCCGAACTCGCACTGGGCAAGCTGGACGACGCGGGTTCGGAAGGCGCACAAGGTTTTACGATCGCGACGGCCGCCGCGCACATCCGCACCGCGGTCGCCGACGTCGACGACCGGCTGCCGGTCACCGTGCGAGAGGACCCGGACGGCGGCGACCGCTGCTTTCCCGCCGAGCCGATCCAGGTCCTGGGCGCCGCCGTCGCGGAAGCCGTGCGCAACAGCGTCATTCACGCCGGAGCACACGCCGCGCGCACGGTGAGCATGCGATTCGACGCGGGGCGGATCGAGGTCGTCGTGACCGACGACGGCCGCGGATTCGATCCGGCGAAGGTCCCCTCCCACCGCCTCGGACTGGCCGTCAGCATCGTGGAACGGGTGCGCCGCCTGCCCGGCGGCGAGGTCGAGGTGCGCAGCCGTCCGGGCGCCGGCACCCGGATTCACCTGTCGTGGCGGGCGGTCGAGCGATGAGCGCGGCCACCGGACCCGTCCGCGATGCTCGCACCCTCCTGGGCATGGATACCCGGCCCGCCTGGCTGATCGCCGCCTTCTACCTGGTTTCGGAAGCGGCGCTGAGCCTTTCGTCCGCGCAGCAGACCCGGCATCTGTGGCCGGTGCTCACCGGACTGGCGGTCACCGCCGCCGCGACCGCGGCACTACTGCGCATCCGGCCCGACCCGCTGCCCCTCCCCGCGACCGCCGCGCTGGCCGTCTCGATTCCGGCGACCGCGGCGCTGACCCTGTTCAACCTGCCGATTCCCCCGACCTCGGTCGCGCAACTGTGGTCGTTCGGGTGCGGGACGGTGACCGCGACGTTCATGTGCGTGCGCGGGCGGACCGGCGCCGCATGGGCCGGTCTGCTGTCGATGATCGCCACCTCCGCCGTGTGGTCGTGGCAGAGCGGTCAGGGTTTCGGTCACGGCGTCGCGATTTCGGCGATCAATCTGGGGCCGTTGATGATGGCGACCTTCTTCGCCTACACCCTTCGTCCCGCGGCGCGGGCCATCTTCCGGCTGCGGGAGGAATCGACCCGGCAGGTGGGTTCCGAAGCCGCGGCGGCCGCCGCACTCGACGAGCGCCGCGACCAGATCCAGCGTCTCGACGATATGGTTCGCCCGATTCTGGAACGCATCGCCGGCCCGCAGCCGCTCGACGACCGCACCCGCGACGACTGCCGCCTGATCGAGGCGCATCTGCGCGATACGCTGCGCGCCCCCGTGCTCGCCGCCGAACCGGTCACGACGGCGGCGCGCGATGCCCGGTTGCGTGGCGTCGATGTCGTCCTGATCGACGACCACGGCCTGGACGACCTGCCTGCCGCCGCCCGCCGCCGGGTATTGGGCACCGTCGCCGCGGCGTTGGCCACCGCGGTCGCCGGGACGGTCCATGTTCGAATTCTGCCGCCGCACAGGGCGATTCTGGCCACGGTCGTGGTCAACGATCCCGGCTCCGGCATCCGGCGGATCGAGATCGACGCCCCCGGACCGCGCGCCGGCGACCCGGGCTGATCCGCCGCCTCCACGTCAGATGTCGTCGAGATCCAGATACCCGTCCTGCAGGGCGCGCGCCAGCAGTGCGGCCTTCGTCGGTGCCGGCCTGCCCGCGGTGCGGTACTTCTCCCGGATCCGGGCGAGGTGAGTGTTGACCGTTCCGGGCGCGATGAACAGCTTGCGGCAGACCTCGCCTTTGGTCTCACCGAGAATCCACGCGAGCAGTACTTCCACTTCCCGGGCGCTGAGCTGCGGCCGCGGTTCCGGGGCGGCGGCGAGCGAGGTGCGATCGGCGATCGCGGGGGCGAGACAGGCCGGAACCGGCGACAATTCGGACACGATGTCTTCCTGTTCTGCAGAAGCCGACGGCGTCGCCGTTCCCCCGGCGACGTGTCCGTCGAACGCTACGCAGTTGCCGTGCCGCCCGGCAGGTTCCAGTTGCTTGACACGAAAACTGGGGTCACCGTTCGCTCGGAAAACGAAAGGAGTCACCAAGCTCATCGGCCACACTCGACATATGACCGTCGCTGCGCCACGCTCCCCCGCCACTCGTATCCCGCGCCGACCACTGCGGAGGGCATGGCTGCCGGTGCTCGCCGGCGCGGCTCTCGTCGCGCTGGCCGGCTGTTCCGCCACCTCTTCGCCGACGCCGGTCGACCACACCACGCGCGAAACCGCCGCCGCCACCACGAGTTCCGGCTCGGCGGACTGCACCACCGACCTCGCGGCGCCGGAGATCCGCCGGGCCGTAGCGACCCTGCCGCCGTACGACGCCGGTGGCGGTGTCACCTGGGCGTGGAACGACAACCCACCCGCGTTGCGCGGCACCTACAACCGGTGTTCGACACTGTCGGTCGTGGTGGTGACCACCCAGGGCGCCACCGCGAGCTCCCCGGAGCACGCACTGTTGTTCCACCGGGGCGACTACGTCGGCACCGCCACGCCGAAAGCACAGGCGTTCACCACCGTCGACACCCGGCCGGTACCGACGACACCGTCGTACTGACCTACAAGACGCCGGGCAGCTGCAACGCCTGCCCCGACGGGACCTATACGACGGTGTCGTTCCACTGGAACGGCTCGGGCGTGGACACGCAGGGACGTCCGCCGATCAACTGATCCCCGAGAAGGGTTCAGACGGCCGAAACCTGGTGCGTGAGATCGAATTTCATGAAGACGTCGGCCCGATCGTAGGGAATCGGCCGCAGTTGCGCCGGCGGCACGTGCACGAATCCCACCGATTCGTACAGGTGCACGGCATCGGCCAGACGCCCGTTGCTCGCCAGGAACAGCGAGGTCGCGCCGGCTGCGCGAGCGCGATCGATGGCGGCGTTCAGCAGCAGGCGGCCGATCCCCCGGCCCCGAACCCGCGGCGCGACCGCCATTTTCGAGATCTCGAAAACACCCGGATCCTCCGCGATGAGGGCGACGCACCCGACGCGGTCGTCACCGTCGCGTGCGATCAGTACCTGCCCGCCGTCCGCCACGATCCGCTGCGGATTGTCCAGAGTGGCGAGATCGGCCGGTTCGACGCCGAACAGAGCGGTGATCCACTCCAGATTGAGTTCTTTGAAGGCGGCGGCGTCGGCCGGCCCGGACATCGGTTCGACGAGAATCACTTCACCAGGATGCGCGCCGGAACCCATAGCGTCCAATATTCGATAGCTCCGATTGATATCTTGAACTTATGGATGGCGGCATATGGACGGGGTAGAGCTGCGACACCTGCGCTACTTCCTGGCCGTCGCGGAGGAATTGCATTTCGGACGCGCGGCCGCCCGCCTGCACATCGCCCAGCCCGCCCTGACCCAGCAGATCCGGCGGCTCGAGACGCTGCTCGGCGCCCGCCTGTTCGATCGCACCTCGCGCACGGTGGCGCTCACGCCCGCCGGCGTCGTACTGCGTGAACGCGCCGAGGCCCTGCTGGGGCATGCGCAGCGCGATCTGGCCGAGGTCTCCCGCATCGGGCAGGGTGGACAGGGGACGCTCTACCTGGGCTTCGTGCCGTCGGTACTGCCGCTCGAACCACTGCGCGGGGTGCGCGCGTTCCGCGACCGCTATCCCTTGGTCGAGGTCGACCTGGTCGAGGGATTCACCAGCCATCTGATGGAGCGGCTCGCCAACGGCGCCCTGGACCTCGCGATCGTGCGCGATCCCGACCCGCAGCCGGGGACCACCACCACACCGCTCATGACCGAGCCGTTCGTCGCCGTGGTGCCCGACGACCATCCGCTCGCCGCGCGCGATACCGTCACCGGCGCCGATCTGGTCGACCACCCGATGGTCTTCTTCCCCCGCGCCGCCGGCTCGCTGGCCCACGACCGGAACCTGGCGCCCCTGCTGCGATCGGGCCGCCGGCCCCGCATCGTGCAGGAGGCCACCAACTGGACCATCATTCTCTATCTGGTCGCCGCAGGCCTCGGCATCACGGTCGCGCCGCGCAGCGCGACCTTCACGGCACCGGCCTCGGCGCGCATCATCGCGCTGACCGAAACCGATGCCGACACAACCATTTACACCGCGCACCGCACCGGCGACGAGCGACCGCTGGTCCACAATCTGCTCGCCCTGCTGCCCGGCCCGGGCACGGCGTGAGGGCGCTCGTCAGGACAGCAGCTTGCGCATGATCTTGTTGCCGAAGCCGTAGCGGATGAGACCGTCGAGGTTGCGAATGGTCTTCTCCGAGTACGGGTACCAGATGCTTTCCTGCTTGGGCTGCCAGCGATCGATCAGGACCGGCTGGGCGTGGGTGAAGCCGCGCAGCGCTCCCGGGCCGTTGACCTGGCCGACACCGCTGTCCTTGCGGCCGCCGAAGGGCGCCTCGGGCACGCCGTAGATGACGGCCGCATCGTTGTGCACGACGGAACCGGTGGTGAGCTGGGCCGCGATCCGCCGGGCCTTGGCGGCGTCCTTGGTGAACACCGAGCCGCTCAGCCCGTATTTGCAGTCGTTGGCCAGCCGGATGGCTTCGTCCTCGTCACGGACCCGCATGATGGCGGTCACCGGACCGAAGGTTTCCTCGGTCATCAGGTCCATGTCGTGATGTGCGCCGACCACGACGGTGGGCTGGAAGTACAGGCCGTCACCGGTGTCCGCGGCCCCGCCCACCACGATGTCGGCGCCCTTGGCCTTCGCATCGTCGATGTGCCGGATCACGATGTCGCGCTGGCGATCCCAGAACAGCGGGCCCATATCGGTGTCACCGGGACCGTAGGTGACCGCCGCGGCCTTCTCGGTGACCAGCCGGATGAATTCGTCCGCGACGCTGTCGACCACATAGATGCGTTCCACACTCATGCAGACCTGGCCGGTGTTGAACATCGACAGATACACCGCACCGGCGGCGGCGCGCTCGAGATCGGCGTCCGCGCAGACGATCATGGCGTCCTTGCCGCCCAGTTCCAGGGTGCACGGCAGCAACCGGGTCGCGCAGGCGGCCGCGATCTTGCGGCCGGTGCCGACGCTGCCGGTGAAGCACACCTTGTCGATTTCCGAATCGACCAGTGCCGCACCGGTTTCGCCGTCGCCGTGCAGCACCTGCACGACATCCTCCGGCACTCCGGCCTCGTGCAGCACGCGCGCCACCCACTCACCCGACCGCGGCGTCACCTCCGACGGTTTGAACACCACGGCGTTGCCGGCGACCAGTGCCTGCACCACCGGATTGAGTGACAGCACGAACGGGGCGTTCCACGGCGTCACGACACCGACCACGCCCAGCGGCTGATACTGCATGTACAGCTTCTTGAGCGGTTTCAGATAGCCGTGCAGCCGCTGCCGGTGCGAGCGCAGATCACGCCGGGCGCGTGCGGTCCAGTAGTTGAGGAAGTCGCAGGCCGGCACGATCTCGACGCCGAGCGCCTCGGCCTCGGGCTTACCGGTCTCGGTGCGGATGGTCTCGGCGATCTCCGCGCGCCGGGCGACGATCACGCCGACGGCGGCGCGCAGGATCTCGGCACGTTCGGCGATGCCGCGCGCGGCCCAGGCCGGCTGAGCGGCGCGGGCACGCGCGACCGCGCTCCGCACCTCGGCGGTGGTGTCCACCTCGAGTTCGCCGATGCGCCGGCGATCCACCGGACTGTCCAGCGCCAGCGTGCGCCGGTCGCCCTCGGTCGTCGGCAGTGGGTGGACGATGGCCATGATCTTCCCCTCGGTCGGAACTGGCATTCCAGTGCGATTTCGGTTGTCACACAAGGGTTGTCGCAACCGCATCGATCGCACGGCGGGCGGCCCTCGTGACCTAGTAGACAACTTACCAAAACTGTCTACCCATTGCGAGAACTTGTTCTAGATTTCCGCCGGGCAGACACCTGCGGACCGCTCCGGCGCTACCGATAACCCCGCTTCAGCAGGTACTTGGCCCCCGCGCCGAAACCCTCCGGACTCAGCACGTCGAATCCGAAGGCATCGGCGAGCCGGTTGGTCGTGTTGAAGGCGGCGCAGACCGCCATGGCGTCCTCGACCTGGTGTGGTGACACCCCGGCGGACAGCACCTTTCGGACATCGTCGGCGGAGATCTCTCCGTCGCGGGACAGCTTGCCCAGCAGTAGCAGCGTCTCGCGCAGGCCCGCACCGATCGGCGCGGATTCCGGATCGTCGAGCACCGCACGGACTTTCGCCTCGTCGGCATAGGCCTGTCCCGCGGTCGCGGTGTGCGCACCGATACAGAACGCGGAGGCGTTGACCTTCGACACATACGCCGCCATCAGCTCCCGGTCGGCGACCGACCACTCGGAGGGGCCGCGCATCGCCGCGTGCGTGAACGCCTTCGCTCGCGCGCCGTAGAAGTCCGGCCGGTAGAACACCAGCTTCGCGGCATCGGGCAGCGGCTGACCGGAGAACAATCGAACGGCCCTGAACAGCAGTTTGGTTCCGGGCCGATAGTCGTGGTTCAGGACGTCCGGTCGCATCAGCCACGCTCCCGGGTCGCGTCGACGAGCGCGGCGAGTCCCGCGTCGTACTGGCGCGCGGACTGTCCGACCGCTGCCGCGATCACCAATTCGACGAGTTCGCCCTCGCCGAACCCCGAGGCGCGCGCCGCGGCGAAGTCGGCATCGGTCACCTCGGTCGGCCGGGTCGCCACCTTGTCGACCAGTTCGCGCAGCTGCGGCGGTCCGGCGTTTCCGAAGGCTTGCGCCCGCTGTTCCCGCGGCGTTCTGCCGTTGCCGTGGAGCACCCGATCCACCAGATCCTGGAATACCTCGCGTTTGTCCCGCGCCATCTCGCCTCCTCACAGCCGGTTCCCGACGCGAGCCGTGACGGCAGGCGCCACGGACACGAATGTACCTCCGGAAGCCGGGTCCACATGCTCCACCAGCGAAATCGGGCTCGAGATCAGTCCTTCTCGCGGAGCAGGCGGTCGAGTCCCCCGGACAGAAAGGCGACCTGATCCTCGTAGTAGGCGGTCAGCACCTCGGCGGGCAGCGGATCGGGATGGGCATGCCAGTCCCCCGCACGGGCGAGCGCCTGCAGAAATCCCATGAGGGCGATGGCCCAGCGCGATTCCAGACGTGCGGGATCGGCCTCGGGAAAGGTGCGGCGCACCTGGACGTGCAGACGCTCGCGCAGGTTCTCCTCCACCACGCGCAGGGCGGGATGGTCGCGCGCCGAGACCTGGGTGACGATTCTGACCCACCGCATACCGCGGGTGCGGTGCCGCAGGAGCAGATCGCGGTAGGGCTCGGTGACGGCGCGCACCAGCTCCTCGGTGGTCGGCGCCTCGTCCCGTGCGCCGAGCCGGTCGGCATTGGCGCGAATGCTGTCGCGCACCGCGGCGCCGAGATCCAGCAGCACCGCAGTGATCAGGTCGTCCTTGGTGCCGAAGTGATAGTTGACCGACGCCGGCCCCAGGCCCGCGGCCGCGTTCACCGCGCGCACCGACACCGCGTCGACCCCGTGCGCGGCGAACAGACGCTCGGCCGTCTTGACGAGCCGGCCGCGGGTCGCGTTGCCCTGGCGGTTGGGCGCTGGAGCCGACATCAGACCACCTCCGTACTGGTTCGCTCGATCCGATATTCCGGCAACCCTATCTCATACGCACACGGAAAGTGTTGGGGTGCAGAGATTCTCGATCCATCTCGGTCACCGAGACAGGAAACTTTTGGATCAAGTGATCCATGTTAAGCAGGACACAGCGCGGTGAAGCAGATCACAGACGCGCCGTTCGAAGGAGACTCCGTGCACACGTCCGAATCCTTACGATTCGGGGCCTTCCTCGCCCCGTACCATCCACTGAACGCCGACCCCGCCCTGCAGCTGCGGCGCGATATCGATCTGATGGAACACCTCGATCACCTCGGATTCGACGAGGCGTGGATGGGTGAGCACCATTCGACCGGCGCCGAAATCGTGCCCGCGCCCGATGTTTTCATCGCGGCCGCGGCCGAGCGAACGCAGCGGCTTCGCTTCGGCACCGGCGTGGTGTCACTGCCCTACCATCACCCGCTGGTCACCGTCGACCGCATGACCCAGCTCGATCTGCAGACCCGGGGGCGGCTGATCTTCGGCACCGGGCCGGGCAAGATCCCACTCGACGCGCACATGATGGGGATCGACCCCTCCGACCAGCGGCGGCGCCAGGGCGAGGCGCTCGAGGCGATCCTGGCGCTGCTGCGCGGCGACGTGGTGAACATGTCCACCGATTGGTTCACGCTGCGCGACGCTCGCGCTCAGCTACCCACCTACGACCCGGCCGGGATCGAGATCGCCACGGCCTCCACCGTCTCCCCCAACGGCTCGGTGCTCGCCGGCACCCACGGCCTCTCACTGCTGTCGCTCGCCGCCAGCTCACCGGCGGGTTTCGATGTGCTGGACCGCAATTGGGGAATCTACGACAAGGTGTGCGCGGAGCACGGTCACAGCGCGGACCGTTCGCGGTGGCGGCTGGTCAATCCGATGTTCCTCGCCGAAACCCGGGCCGACGCCGAACGCGCCGTCGCGCGCCGGATCGGTTCGATGGCGGCCTATGTGAACCGCCAGACCGGACAGCGACCCGAGTGGGCCGAATCCGGACGGGGGATCATCGACCACTGGCGCAACGACAGCCTCGGCGAATTCGGCCAGGCCGTCATCGGGACACCGGACGAGGCGATCGCGCAGATCGAGCGGCTCCTCGACAAGACCGGCGGCTTCGGCACCCTGCTGATCCTGCATGTCGACATGGCCGACTGGGAGGACACCAAACGCAGCTACGAACTGTTCGCCTCGGAGGTGATTCCGCACTTCCGGCTGCGCAACCGCGGCCGCGAGGCGAGTCTGCAGTATGCCGAGGATCACCGCGACCGCCTCATCGGCGGACTGGTCACCGCGATCAGCAAGGCCCACACCGACTACTACGGCGAATCCGCCGCGACAGGAGCGTGAATCGATGCGTGCCGTGGGATATCTCGACGGGGAATTCGCTGTCACCGAGGTCGCCGATCCACCGGCTCCCGGCCCGGGGCAGGTGCGCATCGCGGTCGCCGCCTGCGGCATCTGCGGCAGCGACCTGTCGATGGCCAAGGATGCCGGGCGGTTCGTGCAGGTCGCGGCGGACAGCGGTTATCCGCTGGCCACCTTCGACATCGCGCGACCCGTGGTGCTGGGACACGAATACGCCGGGACGATCGTCGAAACAGGTTCGGGCGTCACGGATTTCGCGGTCGGCGACCGCGTGGCGGGCATCGGGCTGGCCACCGAGGCCGGCACCGGCATCCCGACGATCATCGGCTATTCCAACGACTATCACGGCGCGTTCGGCGAGCACATCGTGGTGGACAGCGTCTGGGTCCGGCATGTGCCGGACGGGCTGTCGCTGGAGCATGCCACGCTGGCCGAACCGCTGCACGTCGGCGAGATGCACGTGCAGCAGTCCGGTCTGCGCGCCGGTGATTCGGCTCTCGTGATCGGCTGTGGCGCCATCGGTCTGGGAGCGATCATCGCCGCCAAGGCGCACGGCGCGGGTGTGGTCGTCGCCTCCGAACCGTCTCCCAAGCGCCGCGCCCTGGCGCTCGCGGTAGGTGCGGACGTCGCCGTCGACCCCACCGAACAGGATCCGATACAGGTGTGGAACGGCCTTGTCGCGGAGCGTCATTCGCTCGTCGACCCGGGCGCCGCGGGCACGCTGATCGCCTACGAATGCAGCGGCCGGCCGGGCATGCTCGACACCCTCATGCACGGGTTGCCGTTCAATTCGCGCATCCAGGTACTGGCCGCGGGATTCGCCACCGAGACGATCGTTCCGGTGGTGGGCCAGTTCCGCCGCATCGCCGTCAATTTCGGGCACGGTCCGTACGAGGACGCCTACGACATCACGCTGCGGCGCCTGGCGTCGGGGGAGATCGACGCCGAGGCGATCATCACCGGCCGCGTGGGACTCGACGGGGTCGCCGACGCGTTCGCCGCCCTGCGCGCACCCGACGAACACGTGAAGATCCTGGTCCTGCCGGAGCGACGATGAGGCCGCGGCGGCGAATACCGGGCGCCCACCGGCCTCGCGAATTCCCCGCCAAACTAGTTGGACGTCCGATAATCTCCCGCCTATGAGTCTCGATCCCCGCAAGCACACCATCGACGGGGTGCTGCACCGTTCGGCGGCGAAGGTCCCCGGCCGCACCGCGCTGACATTCGACGGCCGGGCCTACACCTACCGGGAACTCGACGCCGCGGTCACCCGGGCGGCGACCCATCTGCTCGACCTCGGCCTGGTCGCGGGCGATCGGGTCGCCGCCTACGGCACCAATTCCGACGCGTACGTGATCGGATTCCTGGCCTGCGCCCGGGCCGGCCTGGTGCACGTTCCGGTCAACTACGCCCTGAAGGGTGGGGAGCTGAGTTATCTCGTCTCGCAGTCGGGTGCGCGGGCCGTCCTTGTCGACCCCGCGCTGATCGGCACTCTCGACCAAGTGCGCGGCGACCTCACCTCGGTCGAGTACGTCGTACCGCTGCGCGATGCCGGCGGATCGCTGCGAGCCGTCGCCGACGCGGCGGGCGAGGTCTCCGATTTCTCGTCCCGGGCGGCCGCGACCGACCTCGCCCAACTGCTCTACACCTCGGGAACGACGTCGAAACCCAAGGGCGCCATGATGACTCACGAGGCGCTCGTCTTCGAGTACGTCTCGTCGGTGATCGCGCTGGACCTGCGTCCCGACGACAATCCGCTCGTCGCCATGCCGCTGTACCACTCGGCGGGCATGCACGTGTTCATGCTGCCCTACCTGTCGGTCGGCGCGACCGTGCACCTGATGGCCACTCCGGACATCCCGGAGATTCTGCGCCGGGTCGAACAGGACCGGATCGGTTCGCTGTTCCTCGCCCCGACCGTCTGGGTGCCGCTGGCCAACCACCCCGACCTCGACCGCCGCGACCTCTCCTCGCTGCGCAAGGCACAGTACGGTGCCTCGATCATGCCGGTGACGGTGCTGAACCGGCTGCGCGAACGCTATCCCGACCTGGGCTTCTACAACTGCTTCGGGCAATCGGAGATCGGGCCGCTCGCCACGGTGCTGCGCCCGGAGGAACATGCCGAACGGCCGTCGTCGTGCGGACGGCCGGTGTTCTTCGTGGAGACCCGCGTCGTCGACACCGACGGCAACGACGTCGGCCCCGGCGAGCCGGGCGAAGTCCTCTACCGCTCGCCACAGCTGTGCCGCGGTTACTGGGACAATCCGGCCGCGACCGCGGAGGCGTTCCGCGACGGATGGTTCCACTCCGGCGACCTGGTGACGCGGGATGCCGACGGCTACATCACCGTCGTGGACCGGATCAAGGACGTCATCAACACCGGCGGCATCCTGGTGGCCTCCCGCGAGGTCGAGGACGCTCTCTACACCCATCCCGCCGTCGCCGAGGTCGCGGTCATCGGCATCCCGGACGAGAAGTGGATCGAGGCCGTCACCGCCGTCGTTGTCCTGCACGAAGGCCGCGAGGCGACCGCCGATGAACTGATCGCGCACGTCAAGGATCTGATCGCACCGTTCAAGGTGCCCAAGCGCATTCGCTTCGCCGCGGCGCTCCCCCGCAACCAGAGCGGAAAACTACTCAAACGCGAACTGCGCGAACCGATGACGACAGCGGACTGAGCGGATCACCACGGCGCTCGACCACCACTGCGCTCGATCACCAAGGCGCTCGATCACCACGGCCCGATGACGTGTTCGAGCAGGGCCAGCGCGAACGCGCCCACCACCGCCAGCCCGAACCCCGCCGCGGTGGTGAGCGCCAGCGCGCGCCCCAGCCGGAGGCCGTGCGCGCGCACGATCATCAGTCCCGCCGCACCACCGAGTACGGCCAGCAGCATGCCGCCGCCCATCACGAGATAGAACACCGCGGCCAGCGCCGCGTTCACCGCCTCGCGCAGTCCTTCGGCGTACTCACCGAACGGAATCGGAAACCGATAGACGCTCGCCACCATCGCCGCGGCCACCGGCGCGGTGAGCACGGCCGCCAGCGCACCCCACAGCACGCCCACCCACAGGGCCACCCCCGATACGCCACGCGGCTCCCCCGCCGGACCGCCGTCCCCGAACCTCATACCTGACCTCGCGTTCCACCTGTCGCCGGGCACTCGCGCACGCGCCGGGCCCGAATGCCCGGCTCCGCCAGAGCAAACCAGACCGACGCGCCGCACCGGCAGATGGGTACCGTGGCGCGCACCGGCTCTCGTCCCGGCAGCCGGATCGTGCGGTCGACGCGGCGGCCGATCGGTGGTCCGGGTCATCACCGATGTCCTAGGGTTGTTCGCGGCGGCCCACCTGCCCCACCCGTGCCCGACCCGAGGCCGCGCCCCGCATCGGATGATCAGAAACGGGAGACATATGGACGGCAGCCGCAACGCACTGCTCCACGGTCCCCTGTTCTCCCGCCGGAATCCGCTGGACCGCAGCAATGCCGCGAGCCGGATCAGCGCCTACGTCTACGGCAATATCCTCATTCTCGCCGCGTTGATCCCGGTGACCACCACCGAGGAGCATGTCGGAATCCTGATTGTCATCGGCACCGCGCTGTCGACCTTCGTCGCGCACGCCTTCGCCGAGGGTGTCGGCCAGGCGGTGCGGGAGAACCGCGCGCTCACGCCGCGGCAGCGGTGGGAGGATCTGCGCGATTCGGTGCCGATTCTCAGCTCCGCGGTACTGCCGTCGATCATCCTGGCGTGCGCCGCCTTCGACTGGCTCGCACCCCGCACCGCCCAGATCGTCGCCGAGGTGGCGATGCTCATCCGCATCGGCGGCATCGTCTTCGTGATCGAACGGCTCAAAGGCGCCCGGCCCGGCCGCTCGACCATCCTCACGGCACTGCTGCTGACCGCCGTCGCGACGACGGTGGTCGTCGTCAAGATCGTCCTCACCCACTGAACGGGTTCGGCTACCCCGCCTCGACCGCGGCCAGTGCGCGCACGTCGGCGGCATCCTGCGACCGGTCCGCGAACTGCGGATAGGTCGGGTACTCGATACCCGAGATGTACTGCACCGTCCGGACCACCTGGGACGAATAACCGAATTCGTTGTCGTACCAGCAGTACAGGATCGCGGTGTCGCCCTCGACGATGGTGGCGTTGGCGTCGATGATCGAGGCCGCGCGAGCCGATGAAATCGCTGGACACCACATCGGTGGCGGCGGTGTAGTCGAGATTGCGGCTCAGCGGACCGGCCAGCGACACCTGCCGCAGGTACTCGAGCACCTCGGATTTCGTCGTCTCCCGCTCGAGCTGCAGGTTCAGGATGGCGACGGACACGTCCGGGGTGGGGACGCGAATCGAGTTACCGGTGATCTTGGCCTTGAAGTCCGGCATCGCCTTGGCGACGGCGGAGGCAGCGCCGGTTTCGGTCAGAACGAGGTTGAACGGCGCGGAGCGGCCGCGACGATCCGCCTTGTGATAGTTGTCCAGCAGGTTCTGATCGTTGGTGAACGAGTGCACGGTCTCCACGTGGCCGCGGGTGATGCCGAATTCGTCGTCCATGGCCTTGAGCGGCGGCACGATCGCATTGGTGGTGCAGGAGGCGCACGAGAAGATCCGCTGCGTCAGATCCAGATCACGGTGGTTGACGCCGTGCACGATATTCGGGACGTCGCCCTTACCGGGCGCGGTGAGAACCACCTTCGCGATACCGGGACGCAAGTGCTGCGACAGCCCCTCGCGATCGCGCCACTTGCCGGTGTTGTCGATCAGGATCGCGTCGGAGATCCCGTACTCGGTGTAGTCGATCGTCGCCGGATCGTCGCTGTAGATGAACTTGATGACATTGCCGTTGGCGATGATCGTGTCGTTGTCGGCGTCGACCTTGATGGTGCCGTTGAAGTGCCCGTGCACGGAATCCCGGCGCAACAGCGACGCGCGCTTGGCCAGATCACCGTCACCGCCGCGGCGGACCACCACCGCACGCAGGTTCAGGCCGTTGCCGGAGCCGACCTTCTCGATCAGCAGACGGGTCACCAGCCGGCCGATCCGGCCGAAGCCGTACAGCACGACATCGCGCGGGCCCGGCGACTGCGCCTTGTTGCCGCCGATCACCTCGGCCAGGACCGCCTCGGTGAATTCACGAACCGACAGCCCGCGGTCGTCGGCGCGATAGGCCACGACCAGCTGACCGAGATCGATCTTGCAGGGGCCGAGGTCCAGTTCGTCCAGGACGCGCAGGAACGGCAGCGTCTCGTCCACCGACAGCTCTTCGCCCTCGATCTGGCGCGCGAACCGGTGCGTCCGCAGAATGCTGATCACCGACCGGTTCACCAGCGACCGGCTGTGCAGCAGCACCGTCACACCCTTCGCCCGATACAACGTGCCGATGATGGGGATCATCGCCTCCGCGGCGGCTTCCTGGGCGTTCCAGCGGTCAAGTTGTTCGGTAGTCAACGCAGGTCCTCGGTTTCCTCGACGGGTACGCCACATCGATGCTAATGAGGGCCTGGATTTCACCGACGGCGGATCCCTGGCGGTGAGGTTTTCCAGTGGCGCCGCGCACACCGCCGCGGCGTACCGCCGTCACTCTCGCCGCAGCCGCGGTGGGTTGCGGCGGCGGATCTGCAACAGGTCGGTGGCACAGCGGCACACCGGATGCAGAGCATCGGCGAGTTCTTCGGTGAGGACGTTCGCGGCGGGGGTGTAGACGCTCAGCACTCCGACCACCGCACCGTCGTCGTCGGACAGCGGCTGGCACCGCACCGCCTGCACTCCCCACAACCGTAGTTCCGCGCCGCACCCCGGCCACCGGGAGCTGCCGGCGAGATCGGTGATCACGATCGGGACACCGGTCGCCGCCGCCTCGCGGGCGGGGCTGTCGGGGTGCAGCAGCTGCGCCTCCTCGACCATGCGCGCGCGGTGCGTGGTTGCCGCGACGATCTCGAGTACCGTGCTGCCGTGCGCGGTGACCCCCGCCATCGGCGATCCCGGCAGGGCACGCAGCAGCGCGGCGACTCCGGCCGCCGAGACAGGCGACACACCGGCGCGACCGGGCGGGTCACTGTGCATAACGGACCTCGATCCGACGCGACGAGTCAACGTGAGCGGCGGCATACCGCACCCGGCAAAACCGAGTCGAGGTATGACGACCAGTCTTCGAGTGCCCCGCTGCCCGTCGCGGCAAACCCGGTCCGGGCGGGCCGCATTCGGCCCGCCGGCGCGCGCAGACCGAATGTCCGTCCGGTACAAGCCGTTTGCGTCGTTGCGCCGAGTACGCGAGGTCACCGTTTCGTGGCGCGCCGCCGGGGTACCCATCGACAATCCGCACTCGGAACGACTTCGTCACCGGCCGAGGGCCCGTCACCACAGGAGGTGTGCTGTATGGACGATCTCCAGCGCAGAGTGCTGACCGCGTTGACATCCGCGCGGCGTGGGCTGAAGACCGCGGACGCACGCCTGCTGGAGCGTCGAATCGTGGGTCTGCGCGCGGAAGTCGACGCCGCCGGCTATCCCCGGCCCCAGCACCTACGCCTCAAGGCGTCGTGCGCGGAGGCACTGGCGGCGGCCAGGTGGACACTGGGGCGGCCGAATCCGCAGGCCTTCCGGCCGGCGATGCAGGCTGCCTCGTAGCCCTGCTCAGCCCCGGTCGTCCGGGATCAGCGAGTCGAGATAGACCGACGCGATCTCCTCGAGTCCACGCTGATCGACCGGACCGAAGCGGTCGAGTTCGGGACTGTCCAGATCGAAGACGCCGATCACGGTGTCCTCGTGGATCAACGGCACCACCAGTTCGGACCTGCTCGCCGGATCACAGGCGATATGGTCGGGCACCGCGTGCACGTCGGCGACACGTTGCGTCTGCCGGGTTCGCGCCGCCGCACCGCAGACGCCCCGGTCCAGCGCGATGCGCACGCAGGCCGGGCGGCCCTGGAACGGGCCGACCACCAGTTCGTTCCCGTCGAAGAAATAGAATCCCACCCAGTTCAGACCGGGAAGACCGTGATAGACCAGCGCGGAAAGGTTGGCGGCGTTGGCAATCCGATCGTGTTCACCCGCCACGAGCGAACGGGCGGATGCCGCGAGCTCCCGATAGCGCTGTTCGTCCGCGCGGTCGTCGCGGATGCCGGCGGCGCTCATGCCGCACCTTCGTAGTTCACGAGTAGATGTTCCCCTCTTGATCGTCGCGGATGGTTCGAACGTCTGAGCCGGGCTCTCCCTTCCGTCCCGGCAGGCGGGATCGGCAGGCGGCGCCGTGCCGGATCCGTGTTTTCGTTGTGCCATGGCTTCAGCGGAACGGATTCGAGCAGCGGTGCACCGGTATCTCGAGGCGGTGGGCTCGGGATCCGCCGCCGATGTGGCGGCATGTTACAGCGAGGACGCCACCGTGGAGGATCCGTTCGGCTCGCCGCCGCACGTCGGCCGGGCCGCGATCGAAAAGTTCTACGGCGCATTGGATTCCGCGCATATGCGAACCGCGCTGCTCGACCTGCGGATCGCGGGCGGCGCGGCGGCGTTCCGGTTCCGGGTGGTGACCGAGACCGGCTCTCGCACCACGACGATCGAACCGATCGATGTGATGACCTTCGACGAGGACGCGCGCATCACCGGTATGCGCGCGTTCTGGTCACCGGAGGACGTGCGCGTCGACTGAGTGCCCTGGGTCATCGCAGCGCGGGAATGACCTCACGCTCGAACAACTCCACCCCGGACAGGTCGTAGGCCGACTCGGGGAAATTGTGGATCGCGTAAGCCAGACCGAGATCGCGGACCCGGGACAGGTTTTCGATGATCTGTTCCGGTGTGCCGACCGCGGGTGAATCGGCGTAGAGCTTGGTGACCCAGTCCTGCGCGGCGTCCGCCCCGAGAGCGGGGGTCAGCCGAGAAGCGAGGGCGTCCAGCCGTTCACGCACCTCCGCCTCGGTCGCGCCGATCACGGTGTTGAAGTTGGAGCTGCGGGTGATCGCGTCGAAATCTGTTCCGACGGCGGCGCAATGGTCGCGCAGCAGCTCGGATTTGCGGGTGAAGGTTTCGGGATCGCCCGCGAAGTTGGTGTACTGCGCGTATTGCGCGGCGATGCGCAGCGTGACCTTTTCTCCCCCGCCCGCGACCCAGATCGGAATACCGCCCTCCTGGAGCGGCAACGGATACACCCGGGCGCCGTCGACCTGGTAGTACTTGCCGTCCAGGGTGGCGGTGCCGGTGGTCCACGCCTGACGGAAGATCTGCACTCCCTCGTCGAGGCGACCCAAACGCTCACCCGCGGAAGGGAATCCGTAGCCGTAGGCGCGCCACTCGTGCTCGTACCAGCCGCCGCCGATCCCCATCTCGACCCGGCCGCCCGATACCAGATCCACGGTCGCGGCGACCTTGGCGAGGTAGGCCGGATTCCGGTAGCTGATCGCCGTGCACATCTGCCCGAGCCGGATGCGCGTCGTGGTGGCGGCGAAGGCCGACATGAGCGTCCACGCCTCGTGCGTCGCTTCCTCGGTGGGAACCGGCACGGTGTGGAAATGGTCGTAGACCCACAGCGATTCCCAGTCTTGTCCGGCGTCGGCCCGCTGCGCCAGATCCCGCATCACACCCCATTGCGCCCCCGGTTCGATGCCGACCAGGTCCAGTCGCCAGCCCTGGGGAATGAAGATGCCGAAACGCACGCCGCGCCTCCTCGTCGAGAGAACAGATCCGGCGGTCACTTTTCCCACCGATGCGCCCGCGGGCAAGAGTTCGGCGCTCGGCGCGCCGAACTTCTCCGCGGCGCGAATATGCGCGGACCCGGCGAATCCGCGATCGGTTCACCGGGTCCGCGGGGACTTCGTCAGAGCAGAACGTCGATCAAATTGATGAGGATCGATCCCAGACCCGAGGCCAGAGCTCCGACAACCGCGATGATTCCGTTGATCACAGCGTTCCTTTCTCCCAGCGTTCCGTTGGCAAACCACGAAGTATTCGATGTCGACGCTCATGTCGGATTGGTCCGACCTGCGCGGGCACCGGCGCAGGTGATCGTCACGATCGATCGCCGGCGCGCGCCACGCGCGTGAGCCACTCGGCCAGCAGGGCGCGCAGCAGTTCCGGTTGCTCGTGCGGGAGGGCGTGTCCGGCCTCGGCGACCACGACGAGCGAGGCGTGCGGACAGCGCTCGAAAAGATCGATCGCCGCCGCGTAACCGACTGTCGAATCCAGGCGCCCGGCCACGATCGTGGTCGGCCCCGGATAGGGCGGTGTGGCGTCCGGGCTCAGCTGCCACCGCTCACCGATGCGCTGCGCCGCGGCCCGATCGACCAGCTCGGCGGCGGGTGCGACGACACGCTCGTAGCGGTCGAGCATGGCCGGGGTCTGGACGACGAAGTAGCGGCGGAAATCGTCGTCGCCGAGATCGCCCGGCCCGGCCACGACGCGATGCGCGGGAAGGTCACGCACTCCCGGCAACAGCGGGCACACCAATGCCAGGCCGGCCACCCGGGTGACGCGCCACGCGGCCATCGCCTGCGCGTAGTACCCGCCCGCCGAGTGGCCGACGAGCAGGAAATCACCACCGGTGACCGCGTCCGCGAAGCGCAGCAGCGCGTCGAGTACATCGTCCGCGCTGCGCAGTGTGCCGGGTGCGGCGGTGTGTCCCGCACCGGGCAGGTCGGGGTAGATCCGCCGCAACCCGGCGGCATCGCCCAGAACCGGTTCGAAGCACGCCTCGGCCTCGCGGTGATCGACACCCGCGCCGTGCAGCACCATCACGGGACGGCCCGTGCCGTGCTCCACGTAGTGAAAAACGACCTCGCCCGCGCGCAGCTCCATGCCCCGCAAGCTACCCGGCCGGTCCCGCTGTCGTCGGTGACACGGAGGTGCGAGCATGGGGGGGTGAGTGTGTCCGCGAGTGAACCGCTGCCGGAATCCGGAAGGCCGGAGTCCTGCCCTGCGGGATCCGGGGTTTCGGGGCCGGGGGCACTCGAAGCGCTGCGGATTCCGCTGACCGGCTACTGCTACCGGATGCTCGGTTCGTCGGCCGATGCCGACGACGCGGCGCAGGAGACGCTGATCCGCGCCTACACCCGATTCGACAGTTTCGACCCCGAGCGCGGCCGGCTCTCGACGTGGGTGCATGCCATCGCCACCAATATCTGCCTGGACATGCTGCGCTCGGCGCGCCGCCGGATGCTGGTGTGGGAAGGTCCGGTATCCACCGGTTTCGACCCGGACGCGGTGGTGCCCGCCGACCGATGGCTCGACCCGGTCGCGGACGCACGAGTACTCGACCCGGCCGACCGCGTCGTCCGCCGCGAGTCGGTGCGGTTGGCCTTCGTCGCGGCACTGCAACATCTGCCGCCACGCCAGCGGGCGGTGCTGGTCCTGCGCGAGGTGCTGGCGTTCAGTGCCGCCGAAACCGCGACCATGCTCGAGGTCAGCCCGGCCGCGGTCAACAGCGCCCTGCAACGCGCCCGCACCACCCTGGCCGCGGTCCGGCCTTCCGCCACCGATCCGCTCGATCCCGGCGACCCGGACGACCGGGACCTGGTGCGGCGCTACGTCGCGGCCTTCGAGAGTCACGACGTCGACGGTCTCGCCGCGCTGCTGTGCGAGGACGCCGAATCCGGTATGCCGCCGTTCGCCTGGCGACTGAGCGGGCGCGATCTCATCGTCTCGGTCTTCGCGGCGGGCGACGCGTGTGCCGGCGATCGACTGGTACCGGTGCGGATGAACGGTTCGGTCGGATTCGGTCAGTACCGCCCCGGTACCGACGGTGTGCTGCGCCCCTTCGCACTGCTCGCGATCCAGGCGCGGGCGGGGCTGATAGCGCGGCAGGTGACCTACCTGGACAGTGGCGACCGGTTCGCCGAATTCGGGCTTCCGCCGATTTTCCGGGCGCCCACCGATGAATTCTCGCCGTCGGGTTCGTAGCAGAGGTGACCACTCCCTACGATCGAAACGACGGAGTCATGACCTCGACCGACACCGACACCACCGTCCTGCGCGAGCACACTGTGGCCGAGCGCCGACGCCTCGCGGACCTGCTCGCCGGCCTGACGCCGGAGCAGTGGGCCGCGCCCTCGCTGTGTGAGGGCTGGCGAGTCCGTGAGGTGCTCGCCCACATGACGATGCCCTACCGCACAACCACGTGGTCGTTCGTGCGCGGGCTGGCCGGTGCGCGCTTCTCGTACCACCGCTACGCCGACCGGGCCGCGCGCGCCGACACCGCGCGGATGAACGATGCAGAGCTGCTCGCGTCGCTGCGCGACAACGTCGAACACCCGTGGCGTCCGCCGGGCGGTGGTGTGGTGGGCGCGCTGAGCCACGACGTGATCCACGGCCTGGACATCACCGAGCCCCTGGGCCTGCCGCCCGCCCCGCCGGAACGGATCGCCCTCGTGCTCGACCAGGCGAGCCCGAAGTCGCTGCGCTACTTCGGCGTCGACCTGACCGGCCGGCAACTGCGCGCCTCCGACGCACCGGTCGCGCTGGGGTCGGGGACGCCGATCACGATGTGCGCCAAGGACATTCTGCTCACCGTCACCGGCCGCCGCCCGCTGCCGGCCCGGGCACGGGCCGGCCGGGCCCGCCGTGCTCACAGGCCGCCGAGGCGTGCGAGCACGGCGAAGGCCGCATCATCGGCCGACCACAGCGCGTTGATCTCCGCGCGCGTGGGCTCGGCGGTGGCGGCGTTCTGCAGCGCCAGCCCGTTGGTCCAGACCACCACGTTGTAGCCCAAATCGGCGACCTGGAGCAGCGGCCCGGTGGCCACGCCCTGACCGAACAGCAGATCGAGTCCCTCACCGACGAAATAGAAGCGCCACAGCGGCCCGAGGTCGGCGTTGTATACCTGCTTCGTGCGGTCGACGATCCGATCGCCGCTGCGGGCGATGGCGTCGACGATGTGGAAGAAGTCCGGCGCGTTCTCCGGTCTACTGCCGACCGCGGCGACCGCGTAGGCGAGGTCGACCGTCAGGTGCGCGTTGTACCCGGCCATCGCGACCCGCGCGGGCGACTGGTCGCATTGCCCGGCCAGCTGGAAATACCAGGCCCAGTGGGGCTCCGGCGCGCCGTCGGTGAACTCGGCGTGCAGATTCACCAGGAACCGGCGCAGCAGTTCGTAACTGATCGCGTGGGCGTATTCCGGATCGACGAACGCGGTGGGATCGTGCTGCAACGGCAGCACCGGATCCTGCTCCACGGCGTCGAGCCCCACATCGAACAGGCCCCGCCGATCATGATGGGAGGTAAGGATTTCGGTGATCCGATGATTGCGCGACACCGCCTCGTCGAACCGGTCGAGGGTGGCGCCGGCGCCGATGGTCGTGGTGTCCGACAACTCGGCAACGGTCCGGATCTCCGTCGGCGACAGCGGTGTGCCGCACCGGGTGTCGGCCACGGCCCCGGCCTGCGGCGCGGCCGCGATCAGAGTCGAAAAAGCAAGAGCCACAACGATCGACGCGGCACGGAGCATACGGTGACCATCCTGTCCGGTGACGTACGGCGGTGTTGCCGATACGGTACTGCTGTTCACTCCGAGGCCGTGCGCGCGGTCTCGGTGCCGGCCGCCGCCGCATGGTCGCCGCGGACACGATCCTCCAGCCGGGCGCCCTCGATGTCGAGGTCCGGGACGAGACGCCCGAACCAGCGTGGGTGGTACCACATCCGGTTGCCGACCAGCGCCATCACGGCCGGCACCAGTGTCAGCCGCACCACGAAGGCATCGAGCAGCACGCCGACCGCCAGCGTGAACGCGAGCGGTTTGACGATGGGGTTGTCGACGGAGACGAAGGCGACGAACACCCCGAACATGATGAGCGCGGCGGCCGTCACCACCCGGGCGGAATGTGCCACTCCGTTCTGCACCGACGAGATCGCGTCGGCGGTGTGGCTGTGTTCCTCCTTGATCCGCGACACCACGAAGATCTGGTAGTCGCTGGAGAGGCCGAAGATGATGGCCAGGATGATGATCGGCAGAAAACTCAGCGTCTGCCCCGCGGTGACATCGAAAAGTCCCGCACCCCAGCCCCATTGGAATACGGCGACCTGCGCCCCCAGCGCGGAGAACACGGACAGGACGAACCCGGCGATCGAGGACAGCGGAACGAGCACCGTGCGAAATGCGATGGTCAGCAGGACCAGTGCCAGCCCGACGACAACGCCGAGGAAGACCGGCAGCGCACCCGCCAAGCGGTCGGAGGTGTCGATATTCGCCGCGGTCGTCCCGCCGACCAGGTAACTCACGCCGAGATCTCCGGTCAGGCGCGGGCGATCGTCGCGCAGACGGGTGACCAGATCCGCGGTGGCGTCGTCGGTGGGTCCGGTCTTCGGAATCACCTGGACCAGTACCAGATTGTCGCCGGTGCCGGCGGGCTGCACGAGCGCCACGTTCGGTTCCTGCTGCAATCGAGCGATCAGCGTCTGCACGGCGTCGGGGGCGCCCGCGTGCGTGGTGTCGGTGGGCAACAGCAACGGGCCGTTGAAGCCGGGCCCGAACGAATTGTCCACGAGCACGAAGGCTTTGTGGGCTGTACTCGTGTCCGGCTGGGACGCGCCGCTGGGCAGGCCGAGATCGAGCCGCGTCACCGGCAGGGCCAGGATCACGAGCACCGCGGTACCGAGAATCAGCAGCGGTATGCGGAAGCGGGTGACGGTGCGCCCCCAGGCGTGCCCGACGGTGCGTTCAGGTTCGTTCGCGGCGATGCGCGCGACCTTTTCCGGGCGTCCGGGATGCAGCGGCGGTGAGATGAACTTCGCCACCGTCTCGCCCGCGAGGCTCAGCAGCGCCGGTAACAGCGTCAGGGCGACCAGCATCGCGGCGAGCACCGCGCCCGCCGCGGTCAGGCCCATCACGGTCAGGAAGGGGATGTTCGCGACCGACAGTCCGCACAGGGCGATGATCACCGTCACCGCGGCGAAGACCACCGAACTGCCCGCCGTGCCCACGGCCAGCGGAATCGACTCCGCCACTGTCGTTCCGCGCAGGATGTTGTTGCGGTGCCGCGACAGGACGAACAGCGCGTAGTCGATTCCGCAGGACAGTCCCAGCATCAAAGCCAGCGACATCGCCGCCGAGGGCACATCCACGAATGCCGCCACCCCCAGCACACCGGTCACGCCGATCCCCACCCCGATCAACGCGGTGAGCACCGGAAGTCCGGCCGCCACCACCGCACCGAAGGTGATCAGCAGAATGACGAATGCCGCGGCGATACCGACTATTTCGGGACCCTCGGGGATCTCGGCGGTGAATCCCGGGTAGACGGCTCCGGAGAATTCGACCTGCATTCCGGTCGCCCGCGCAGGCGTCGCGACCCGGGTGACCTCGTCGAGCGTGCTCTGGGCGACCTCACCCGCGGAGACCGAGAACTGCACACTTCCCAGCGCGGCCCGCTGATCGGGTGAGATCGCATGGGCGTCGAAGGGATCCACCACGGTCGCGACCTGCGGCAGGCCCCGGAAGCCGGCCATGGCCTGCTCGATGTCGGCATGGGGTTGTGCGTCGGTGACCTTCGCACCGCCGGGCGCCGCGAACACCACCTGCATCTGGGCGCCGCTGTAGGCGGGCATCCGCTGCTGCAGCAACGACACCGCATCCTGCGACTCCGTCCCCGGGACGGTGAAATTGTCGGTGGTCCGGCCACCCGATCCGACCCCGAATCCGATCGCGCCGCCGAGTAGGACGATCCAGATGACCAGCACCCACCAGCGATGCCGGGTTACCAGACCACCGAGCACGAACAGGTATCGCGACATCGAATTCCTCGATTCGATCGGCCTATCGACACATCGGACCATCATCGACCATCGCGCACACGGCCGTCGAGGGCGGCACGCTGGGCGCTCCCGCTAACCTTCGACAGACCCACCCGGGCGCACGTGCGCGCGCATGCCCTGCGGGCCGAACAGGATGAGGAGTTCGACCACGCCGCCGTCGGCGCTGCCCAGCCAGTGGGGTACCGAGGTGTCGAATTCCGCCGCCTCGCCCGGCGGCAGGGTCAGGTCGCGGTCGCCGAGCACCAGCCGCAGCCGGCCGTTGAGCACGTAGAGCCATTCGAAACCCTCGTGCGTCTGCGGTGTCGGTTCCTGCGGTTCGGGTCGCGCGGGGATGATCATCTTGAACGCCTGCACGCCGCCGGGCCGCCGGGACAGCGGCACGAACGTCATGCCGTATCGCCGGAGCGGTTTGAGGTGGATGCGCGGATCGCCGGTGCGCGGGGCGCCGACCAGGTCGTCGAGCGGGACGTTGTAGGTGCGCGAGAGCGGCAGCAGCAATTCCAGCGTCGCCCGCCGCTGCCCGCTCTCCAAGCGCGACAACGTACTTTCCGACACCCCGGTGCTCGCCGCGAGGTCGGCGAGGGTGATCCCGCGCTCGCGGCGCAACGCGCGTAACCGCGGACCCACCGCGCCGAGTACCTCGTCCGTTTCGTCAGCCATCGGGCCATCTTGCCGGAACAGCAAGATTTCGTGCCGATTCGCGACGGCGGCGGCAAGGCTGAACGGGTACGAGCGCACACCGATCGCGAAGGAGCCGCCATGCCTGCCGCCGCCCGCCGGAAGGACACCCCACCGCCGCGGACCGGAACCGATGAGCTCGCAGTACTGCGCGGGTTCCTCGACTACCTGCGCACCGGCGTCGCCGCGAAGGTCGAGGGTGCACCCGAGCCGCAGGTCCGAGCCGCCGCGGTGCCGTCGGGCACCACTCTGCTCGGTCTGCTGGTCCACCTCACGGCCGTCGAACGCTCGATGTTCCTCGGCGACACAGTGACCGACTGGCAAGCGACGTTCCGGGCCGCGCCGCACGACGGCGTGGCCGAGGTGGTCGCCCGCTACCGCGACGCGGTCGCATGCGCGAACGAGGTACTCGACGGATGCACCGATCCCGCCGCGCCGCTGCCGGGACTCCCGGGCCCCAGCGTGCGCTGGGCGCTGGCCCACATGATCGAAGAGACCGGCCGCCACGCCGGTCACGCCGATATCCTGCGCGAACTGATCGACGGCACGACCGGACGCTGAGAATTCACCGATCGATGCGCGGACGGACGGCGAAGACCTCGTGCATTTCGGTGCCGACCAGCCGCGGGTCCTGGCGGGTCTGCGCCGACATGCCCTGCCGCGTGAGCAGGTCGCAGACCTCGCGCAGACGGCCGTCGCGATCGTGGACCTCGGCGACGACGACGTGGATGCGCCGCCAGTCCGCGGCGGTGATGCCGAGCAGCACTTCCCATTCCGCGCGTTCGACGTCGACTTTGAGCAAGCCGACCTCGCATCCTCGGCAATGCTGGTCCAGGATCGCCGACACGGTGGTGACTCCGACCTCGAGTTGCACGCCGTCGTGCAGACCCTGTGTGATGACCGCGATGGCGCTGTCCTCCAGCCCGTTGTTGCGCAGATAGGTGGCGGTCGCTTCGTCGTCGGCCGCGCGATCGGCGAAGAAGCCGGAATTCGCCGTCGCGCGCGGGTACCAGGTGAAGGGCCGGGTCCCCGGCATCGCGCCGACCGCGGTCCGCAGCGATATCCCACCGGGAACATGTGCCGCGATATTGCGGTCCAGGCATCGGAAGGTCATCGGCACCGGTTCGACCGCGATGACGCGGGTGCCGGGGCAGGTGTCGGCGAACATCATCGCGCTCAGGCCGATATTGGCGCCGATGTCGAGAACGACCTGGCCGGGACTGAGGAATTCGGCCGCGCGGCGGTAGAACCCGTCCGCCGCGGTCGTCTCCCCCCACAGCATTCTGGCTTCTGCAGGACTGGTGCAGGTCACCGTTCTGCCGTCATCGAGTCGCACATGTTGCAGAGTGGTCAGCATTGTTCCATGAACCTTTCGAGGACGGGGCCTACGACGGCCAGCGCACGGGGATGGCTCAATTCGAGATGGCGGGCGTCGACCACGACGTTGTGGATGTCGCCGCCCACGTAGGGCCGCCAGGTGTCGGCGAGAGCGTCGTGTTCCGGGTGATCCTGTCCGGCGGTGAACAGGATCAGGTCACCGTCGAAGACTTCGGGCCGATGGCGGGTGGAGATATCGCCGGCGGTGCGGAAGCTCGCCATGACCCGATCCGTCTGTTCGGCGGTGAACAGTCCGGTCGCGATCACCTGCTCGCGGATGACCTCCCATGCTTGTTCGTGCGTGCTCACCACCAGCTCGTCGCCCAGGTCGAACAGCTCGCGCCAGCCGCCGAGCAGATCGGTCATCAGTTGTCCGGGCGCGGGTTCCTCGGCCGAGGGTTGCGGAAGCGTGTCGGCCGCGCTGTCGAGCAGCGCCACGATGCCGACCCGGGCGCCGTCGCGGCGCAACCGCACCGCCATCGCGTGCGCGATCTGCCCGCCCAGCGACCACCCGAGCAGGTGGTAGGGGCCCGTGGGCTGCACTCGGCGGATCTCGGCCACATAGCGGTCGGCCAATTCGCCGACGGAGGTGGCGGCGGGTTCACCGGCGACGACGTGCGGATCCTGCAGGCCGTAGACCGGCCGATCCGGATGCAGATGTTCGATGAGCCCGCCGTAGAACCACGCCAGGCCGCCCGCCGGGTGGACGGCGAACACGGCGGGCTCGGATCCGTTCGCGCGCAACGGAAGCAGCACGCTCAGGCCCGATGCGCCGTCATACTCGTCGGCTCGGCGGGCCAGCGTCCGCGGTGTCGCATCCTCGAACATCCATGGCAATTCGATCGTCACACCGCGCGTGTGCAGTTCGGTCACCGCCATGGTGGCCAGCAGCGAGTTGCCGCCCAGATCGAAGAATCCGTCGGTCGCCCCGACCCGCGCGGCGCCCAGGATGTGCTCGTACACCTCACCGATCACCTTCTCGGTGCGGGTGCGCGGCGCGACGAACCGTTGTACGGCAGCGTCGAAATCGGGTGCGGGCAAGGCTTTTCGGTCCAGTTTGCCGTTGACCGTCAGCGGTAGATCATCGAGCACCATCACCATCGAGGGCACCATGTAACTCGTCAGCACCTCGGCGGCGGCCGCCCGCACCTGCCCCGGATCGAGACGCTGTCCATCGGCGGCGACCACATATCCGATCAACTGGTCGACCTCGCGCTCGTGACGATGCACGGCCGCGGCGGCCCGCGCGACCGACGGATGCCGCAGCAATGCCGCCTCGACCTCCCCCAGCTCGATCCGGTACCCGCGCAGCTGAACCTGGGCGTCACCGCGCCCCGCATAGGCCAGTTCCAGGCCGCCGCCGGTATCCCGCCAGCGGCCGAGATCACCGGTGCGATACAACCGGCCACCGTCCGGGTCGAACGGATTCGCCACGAAACGGCCGGCCGTCGCCGCGGGGGCCCGCAGGTATCCGCGCGCGAGTTGCGCTCCGGCGATGCAGATTTCACCACGCACCCCGATCGGCACAGGCCGCAGCCGGTCGTCGAGCACAAAGGCTCGCAGCCCCGGCAGCGGCACTCCGATCCCGTCCGCGCCCGGACCGTCGACCTCGGCGAAGGTCACATGCACCGTCGTTTCGGTGATCCCGTACATGTTGATCAACCGCGGGGAACCGGGCGCGTGGGCGGCGAACCATCCCGCCAATCGCGTCGCGTCCAGGGCCTCGCCGCCGAAGACGACATAGCGGAGCGCGAGATCACCATGAGCACAACCAGTTTCGCGATATCTGCGTTCGGCGTCGGCGAAACCGTAGAAGGCCGACGGGGTTTGGCTCAGGATCGTGACGCTCTCGCGCGCCACCAGTTCGACCAGCGCGTCGGGCGAGCGGGCGGTGTCGTGGTCGACGACGACCAGTCTGCCGCCGGTCAGCAGCGCACCCCACATCTCCCACACCGCGAAATCGAATGCGTAGGAATGGGTCATCGTCCACACGTCGCCGGGGTGGAGGTCGAATCGTTCGGCGGCGTGGGTCAGCAGTGTGACGGCGTCGCGGTGGGTGACGGCCACACCCTTGGGAGTGCCGGTCGACCCGGAGGTGTAGATGACGTAGGCCAGGTTGTCCGGCCGCGCGGCCACCGGCGCCCGCGCGCTACCGGCCTCGAATTCGGTCTCCGCGTCGTCGATCGACACCATGGGCGTCGCACACCTCGGCACCTGCGCGGCCCAATCGGCCGAGGTCAGCACCACGACGGGACGTGCGTCGTCGATGACGAAGCGCAGGCGACGCGGCGGATTCGCGGTGTCCAGCGGCAGGTATCCCGCGCCCGCGCGCACGACGGCGAGCAGACCGACGATCAGATCGACCGACCGCGGCAGCGCCACCGCCACCAGTGTTTCCGGTCGTGCGCCGTGCGCGGCGAGACGGGCGGCGAGCCGGGTCGCGCGTCGATCCAGTTCCGCATAGGTGAGCTGTGCCGTACCGTCGCTCACCGCGATCGCGTCGGGATGTGCCGCGACGCGGGCGGACAGCAGCTCGGGCAGGGTCGGTTCCGGCACCGTGGCACCGTCGGTCCCCGCGGCGGCCACTATCCGGCGACGCTCGCCGGGCTCGACGATATCGATATCCCCCACGGCGACAGCGGGATTCGTGGTCACCTGCTCGAGGATGCGGACGAGCGCCCGGGTGAATCGCCGCATCGTCTCCTCGACGTACAGGTCGGTGGCGAAGGTGAGGCGGCCCGCCATTCCGCCCGGCCGGCCGTCGGCGCCGGGTCGCGGGACGAGTTTGACGTTGAGATCCGCGCGGGCCTGATCGAAGACCTCTTCGATCGGTTCGACGGTGAGGCCCGGCAACTCCAGCGCGGCGGCACTGAGATCCTGCACGTCCAGCGTCACCTGGTACAGCGGCATATGCGCGGTCGAACGCCGCGGATTCAGCTCCTCCACAATCTCTTCGAAGGGCACGTCGGCGTGCGCGAAGGCCGCCAGATCCGTGTCCCGGACCGCGGCGAGCAATTCCTCGAACGCCTGCGGCGATGCCACCCGGGTCCGCAACACCAGCGTGTTGACGAACATGCCGATCAGATCGTCGAGTTCACGGTCGCCGCGGCCGGCGACCGGAGTGCCGATCGCGATATCGCCGACCGCGGCCAGCTTCGACAGCAGAACCGCCAGCCCGGCGTGCAACACCATGAACACCGTCGCGTCGGCCGCCCGGGCGAGGGCTTCGATGCGGGCGTACAGGTCGGCGGACAGCTCGAAATCGAGGGAGCTGCCGTGCATGGACGCCACGGGCGGGCGGGGCCGGTCGGTCGGCAGTTCGAGCAGTTCGGGCAGTCCGGCGAGGGTGCCGGTCCAGAATCGCAGCTGCCGCGAGATCAGCGAGTCCGGGTCCGTTTCGTCGCCGAGCATCTCGCGCTGCCAGAGTGCGTAGTCGGCGTACTGCAGAGCCAGTGGCGGCCAATTCGGCGGTGTACCTTGCCGG
>NZ_BAFQ01000176.1 GCF_000308375.1 Nocardia aobensis NBRC 100429
CAGTGCCGCGGCCGGGGCGGATTCGTCCTCCGGCGGCGAAATGGTCAGTTGCAGATCGAATTTCGCGATCGCCCCGTCGATGCCCAGTTCGTCCACGCGGATTCCGGGCAGCTCCAGACCGGCCTTCTCCAAGTTCTGGAAGAACAGCGCGACCTGGAACAGCGGGTGGTGCGAAGGAGCGCGAACCGGATCCATCACCTCCACCAGGCGCTCGAACGGCAGCTCCGCGTGGGAGAACGCGGCGAGGTCGGTTCGTTTCACCCGCGCCAGCAGTTCGGTGAAGCTCTCGCCCGGATCGATCTCGGTCCGCAGCACCAGGGTGTTGACGAACATGCCGATCAGATCGTCGAGCTCGCGCTCGCCGCGGCCGGCCACCGGGGTGCCGATGGAAATGTCAGAGGTACCGGAGAGCCGGGCCAGCAGCGCGGCGAAGGCCGCGTGCACCACCATGAACTCCGAGGAGTTCTGTGCCCGCGCCAACCGGATCGCCGCGGCGCGCGTGGACGCCGGAATCTCGAAGGCCAGGGTGCGTCCGACACCCGAGGCGGTGTACGGGCGCGCCCGGTCGGCCGGAAGGTCGAGCCGCTCGGGCAGACCCGCCAGCGCCTCCCGCCAGAACGCGATCTGAGCGGCGGCCGACGACTGCGGATCTTCCTCGTCACCCAGCAGATCTCGCTGCCACAGTGTGTAGTCCGCGTACTGCACCGGCAGCGGCGTCCAAGTGGGCGCACTGCCCGCTTCCTGCGCGAGGTAAGCGGTCATGAGGTCTCGGACCAGCGGCGCCACCGACGCGCCGTCGGCGGCGATGTGGTGCGTCACCATGACCACCACGTGCACGTCGGTCTCGGGCTCCAGCACTGCGATCCGCAGCGGCACCTCGGCCGCGACGTCGAAACCGCGAAGCGCGAATTCGGTGACCCAGCCTTCGATCTCGCTCTCGGCGATCGGAATCACCGGCACGTCCGGCACGACCGACGGGGGCAACACCGATTGGTAGCCGACACCGTCCACGGCCGGGTAGACCGTCCGCAGCACCTCGTGCCGGGCCACCAGATCGCCGATGGCCGCGCGCAGTGCCGCGATGTCCAGTGCGCCGGTCAGCCGGACGGCGAACGGGATGTTGTTGGCGGGTGAGGTGGTGTCGAACTGGTTGAGGAACCACATCCGCTGCTGCGCGAGCGACAGCGGAATGCGTTCCGGACGCGGCCGGGCGGTGAGCGCCGGGCGATCCGCATCGGACCGGTTCGTCTCCACTCGGGAGGCGAGGGCCGCCACGCTGCCGGCCTCGAAGACCAGGCGGACCGGCACCTGGGTGTCGAGGGCGGAGCCGAGCCGCGCCGCGACCCGGGTGGCGCTCAGCGAGTTGCCGCCCAGTGCGAAGAAGTCGTCGTCGCGACCCACCCGCTCGATGCCGAGCACCTCGGCGAACACGTTCGCCACGAGTTCCTCGACCACGGTGACGGGCGCGGCGAACACCTGCGCCTCGAACACCGGCGCGGGCAACGCCTTGCGGTCGAGCTTTCCGGAGGTGTTGAGCGGCAACGCGTCCAGCACCGTCACGACCGCGGGCACCATGTACGAAGGCAGGGCCGAGGCGAGACTCGCACGCAGCGCCGTCGGATCCAGGTGATGTCCGGGCGCGGGCACCGCATAGCCGACGAGTTGTTCACCGGTGGGCCCGG
>NZ_BAFQ01000175.1 GCF_000308375.1 Nocardia aobensis NBRC 100429
GACGGCCGGCTGTTCGCGATCACCGTCGACGGGCGAAATCGTCAGTTGCAGATCGAATTTCGCGACGGCTCCGTCGAAGTCGACCTCCTCGACGGCCAGTCCCGGCAGTTCCAGCCGGGCGGTATCGACGTTCTGGAAGAACAGCGCCACCTGGAACAGCGGATGGTGTGACGGTGCCCGGACCGGATCCAGGACCTCGACCAACCGCTCGAAGGGCAGTTCGGCGTGCGAGAACGCGGCCAGATCCGATTCGCGGACCCGGTCCAGCAGATCGACGAAACTCGTGCCGGGTTCGACCTCGGTGCGCAGCACCAGGGTGTTGACGAACATGCCGACGAGATCGTCGAGCTCACGTTCGCCACGCCCGGCTACCGGAGCGCCCAGGGTGACATCCGTGCTGCCCGACAGCCGCGACAGCAATGCCGCGAAGGCCGCGTGCACCACCATGAACTCCGACGCGTTGCGCGCGCGAGCGATCTCCGACACGGCGCGATGCGTCTGCGCCGGGATCGCGAACGAATACACCCCGCCGACGCCCGAGGGCGTCTGCGGACGCGGCCGGTCCGCGGGCAGGTCGATCCGTTCCGGCGCGTCGGCCAGCGCCGCGCGCCAGAACGCCAGCTGCTGCGCGGCCGGCGACTCGGGATCGTTCTCGTCGCCGAGCAGCTCCCGCTGCCACAGCGCGTAGTCCGCGTATTGCACCGGCAGCGGCGCCCACGCGGGTGCCGCACCCGAGGTGCGCGCCAGGTAGGCGGTCATGAGGTCCCGGACCAGCGGCGCCACCGACGCGCCGTCCGCCGCGATGTGGTGCGTCACCACGACCACCACGTGCACGTCGGGGGCGGACGTCAGCACCGCCATCCGCAACGGCACCTCGGCCGCGACGTCGAATCCGCGCAGCGCGAAGCGGGAGATCCAGTCCACGACAGCGCTTTCGCCGACCTCGACGACCGGCAGATCCGGCACCGTGGACGAGGGCAGTACGTTCTGATGTCCCACGCCGTCCACGGCGGGGTAGACGGTCCGCAGCACCTCGTGCCGGGCGACCACGTCACCCACGGCCGATCGCAGCGCCGTCAGGTCCAGCGCACCCGTCAACCGGACGGCGAAGGGAATGTTGTTGGCCGGGGAGGCGGTGTCGAACTGGTTGAGGAACCACATCCGCTGCTGTGCCAGCGACAGCGGCACCAGCTCCGGGCGCGGTCCCGCCACCAGCGCGGGACGTTGTGCGGGCGCGACGGCTGCTTCGGCGCGAATCGCCAACTGCTCCACCGACGGCGCCTCGAACAGGTCGCGAACCGCGACCGCCGCGCCGAGCGCGGCGTTCACCCGCGCGACGACCCGGGTGGCGACCAGTGAGTTGCCGCCCAGGGCGAAGAAGTCGTCGTCGCGGCCGACCCGCTCGGCGCCGAGTACATCGGCGAACACTCGGGCGATCGCTTCCTCGACCGGTGTGACGGGTGCGCGGAACTCGCGCTCCCCCAGCACCTTCGGCTCGGGCAGCGCACGCCGGTCCAGTTTGCCGTTCGGAGTCAGGGGCAGCGACTCCAGCACCATGACCACGTCGGGAACCATGTAGCCGGTGAGGAATTCGCCCACCGCCGAGCGCACCGCACCGGGGTCGGCGACCTGCCCGGCCTCCGGGACGACGTAACCCACCAGCCGGTCACCGAGGTCGCGATCGGAGTGGACCACCGCCACGGCCTGACTGATGCCGGGGCAGCGCAACAGCGCGGCCTCGACCTCACCCAGCTCGATACGGAAACCGCGCAGCTGTACCTGTTGATCGCTGCGGCCGGCATATTCCAGGGCGGCCTCACCGTCGAAACCGGCCCAGCGGCCGATATCGCCCGAACGGTACATGCGCGTACCGGGCGCCCCGAACGGATTCGCCACGAACCGAGTCGCGGTCAGACCCGGGCGGCCCAGGTATCCACGCGAAAGCTGGCGTCCCGCGATGTACATCTCACCGGCGACACCGACGGGAGCCGGATGCAGGCGTTCGTCGAGGACGTAGGCTTCCAGACCCGGCAGCGCCTGGCCGATCACGCTGGCCGGATGATCGGCCAGACCCTCGTCGAGCGCCAGGAACGACACGTGCACCGTGGTTTCGGTGATGCCGTACATGTTCACCAGTCGCGGCGCGGACGAACCGTGCCGCTCGTACCAGCGGCCGAGCTGGCGCAGATCCAATGCCTCGCCACCGAAGACGATGTAGCGCAGGGCGAACTTGCCCGCACTCGCCACCGCGGTATCCCCGCCGGTGTGATGCTGCGCGGCGCGATCGGCCTCGGCCAGCTGGTAGAAGGCCGACGGGGTCTGATTCAGCACCGTGACCTGTTCGCGAATCAGCAACTCGCGGAACGCTTCCGGCGAACGCGAGGTCAGGTGATCGACCACGACCACCGCACCACCGGTGGCCAGCGAACACCACAACTCCCACACCGAGAAGTCGAAGGCGAAGGAGTGGAACAGCGTCCACACATCGGTCTCGTCGAAGTCGAACAGCAGCTGGGTGTTCGCGAACAACTCCAGCACGTTGCGATGAGTGACGCCCACGCCCTTGGGCACACCGGTGGAACCCGAGGTGTAGATGACGTAGGCCAGATCGGCCGGGCGCAGCGCGCGCACGCGTTCGCCGTCGGTGATCGGGGCGTCGGCGAAGTTCCCGGTCTCTTCCAGCAGAACCGTCGCCAGTTCCGCGGCGGGCAGTTCCGGCCGCACGGCGGCCGTGGTGAGCACACACGCCGGCTCGGCATCCGACAGCATGAATTCCAGCCGCTGCGCGGGGTAGCCGGTATCGATCGGCAGGTAGGCCGCGCCCGACAGCAGGACACCCAGCAGCGCGACGGGCAACTCCTCGGTGCGCGGAACCGCCACCGCTACCAGGGATTCCGGGCCCACGCCCTGCGCGATGAGCGCGCGCGCCACACGATTGGCACGCCGCAGCAGCTCACCGAAGGTGACGGTGGTGTCGCCGAACCGGATGGCCACCGCGCCCGCGCGCCGCTGCGCCTGCGCCTCGATCAGATCCACCAGCGTCACCGGCGGGACCAGCGCTCCGGGTGAATTCCATTCGTGCAGAACCAGTTCCCGCTCCCCGGGGGCGAGAACATCGACGTCGCCGACGACCGCGGCCGCATCGGCCGCGACAGCGCTCACGATGCGCAGGAAACGATCGGCGAAGTCCTGCACCGTCGCTTCGTCGAACAGATCCGTCGCGTAGCTGAACGACGCCGAGATGCCTTGTGGCACACCGTGTTCGTCGACACGCTCGGCCATGGCGAGCTGCAGGTCGAATTTGGCCGAATCGATCGCCAGATCGACTCCCGACACCGCGAGGCCGGGCAGTTCCAGTTCGGTGCGGGCCAGGTTCTGGAACGTCAGCATGACCTGGAACAGCGGATGCCGGCCGGTCGAACGTGCCGGGTCGAGAATCTCCACCAACCGCTCGAACGGCACATCGGCGTGGCCGAACGCGGCGACGTCGGTGCCACGCACGTCGGCGAGCACCTGTTCGAAACTGCGCGCCGGATCGATCTCGGTCCGCAGCACCAAGGTGTTGACGAACATGCCGATCAACTCGTCGAGCGCCTCGTCGCCGCGGCCCGCGATCGGAGTGCCGATCGCGATGTCGCGCGTACCGGACAAGCGGGCCAGCAGGACCGCCAGGGCGGCGTGCACGACCATGAACAGCGTGGCCTGATGCTCGTGGGCGAGGCGATTCAGTGCCGCGTGCACCGCCGGGTCGATCTCGAAGTCGTGGGTGCCGCCGCGATAGGACGCGACCGCCGGGCGCGGGCGGTCGGCCGGGAGCTCCAATTGCTCGGGCAGCGCGGCGAGTTCGCGACGCCAGAACTCGATCTGCGCGGCGAGCACCGAGTCGGGATCGTCCTCACTGCCCAGCGTTTCCCGTTGCCACAGCGCGTAATCGGCGTACTGGACCGCGAGCGGCGACCATTCGGGGTGACCGCCGCGCGCCCGGTCGAGGTAGGCGGTCATCAGATCGCGGGTCAGCGGGCCCATCGAGAAGCCGTCGCCGGCGATGTGGTGGATCACGCACACCAGCACGTGCTCGGTCTCGCCGAGCCGGAGCACGCGCAGGCGCACCGGCGGCGCGGTCGTCACATCGAAACCGCCGGAGACGGTCTCGGCGACCAGGGCGGCCACTTCGTCCTCGGCCGCCTCGACCAGCGGGATCTGCGGTACCGCACGGGAATCCGAGAGCGGCAGCACCTGCTGGTAGCCCTCGCCGTCGAGTTCGGGATAGACGGTGCGCAGCACCTCGTGGCGTTCCACCAGATCCCGCACCGCGGACCGCAGCGCGTCCACGTCGAGACGTCCGCTCAGCCGCACCGCGACCGGAATGTTGTTGACGGCCCCGGCGGGGTCGAAGCGGTTGAGGAACCACATGCGCTGCTGCGCGTAGGACAGCGGGATACGTTCGGGACGGGTCATCGGCCGCAGCCGCTCCCCGGTTCCGGTTCCGGCGTGGCGTTCCACCTGTTCGGCGAGCGCGGCCACGGTCGAGGCCTCGAACAGCAGCTGCACCGGCACGCGGGCGCCCAGCGCCGAGCCGATCCGGGCCGCCGCCTGGGCGGCCAGCAGCGAATTGCCGCCGAGTTCGAAGAAGTCGTCGTCGGCGCCGACCCGGCCGGGATTGTCCCCCTCGCCGGGGACCAGCAGGGCCGCGAACACCTCGGCGACGATCTCCTCCACCGGGGTGGCGGGAGCGCGGAATTCGCGGGCCGCGAAGGTCGGTTCCGGCAGCCGGGCGCGGTCGAGTTTGCCCACCGGGGTCAGCGGAATCTCGTCCAGCGTCATGATCACCGCGGGAATCATGTACGCGGGCAACGATTCCGCCAGGAAATCGTCCAGGCTCGCGATATCGAGCGCGGCCTCGGAACGCGGCAGCACATACGACACCAGCGCCGTCGCGCCCGAGGGCAGCGTGCGGCCGATGGTGGCGGCGAAATCGATATCCGGATGGGCGGTCAGGGCGTTGTCGATCTCGCCCAGCTCGATGCGGAAGCCGCGAATCTTGACCTGGAAGTCGGAGCGGCCCAGATATTCGATGGTGCCGTCGGATTCGTTGCGGCGCACCAGGTCGCCGGTGCGATACAGCCGTCCACCGGGCCGGCCGGCCTCCGCGCCGAACGGACTGGCGACGAATCGCTCGGCGGTCAGGCCCGGCCGATTCAGATAGCCCTGCGCCAGCGCCGGGCCGGCCAGATAGAGCTCCCCGACCACGCCCGCGGGCACGGGGCGAAGCCGCGAATCGAGAACGTAGGCCCCGATGCCGGAGATCGCCGTACCGATCGTGATCGGCTGTTCGGCAGCCATTTCCGCGGTGGAGGTGGCGAGGATCGTCGCCTCGGTCGGGCCGTAGCCGTTGTAGAAGCGGCGGCCGTCGCGCGCCCAGCGCCCGACCAGCTCGGGACCGAACTTGTCACCCGCGACCACCACGACCTCGAGGTCGGGCAGATCGGCCGGGTCCACCGACTCCAAGGCGCCCGGCGTGATCAGCATGTGCGAAACGCGTTCGCGCCGCAGCAGATCCGCCAGCTCGAAACCACCGAACACATCCGGCGGCGAGACGACCAGGGTCGCCCCCGACGAGAAGGCCAGCAGCAGTTCCAGCACCGAGACGTCGAAGTTGGGCGAGCAGACGTGGAGTACCCGGGCACCCTCGGTCACACCGTAGTGCTCACGCTCGGCCGCGACCAGTCCGCCGAGGCCGGCGTGCGTCACCACGACGCCCTTGGGGCGGCCGGTGGAACCGGACGTGTAGATCACGTAGGCCGGATGCGCTTCGGTGAGCGGGCGCACGCGGTCGGTGTAGGAGATCGGGTGCGCCGGATGCGAGGCGATCCGCTCGGAGACAACCGGATCGTCGAGTTCGAGCCAGTACACGCCGCTGCCCAGCGCACCGCGATACGCGCCCGTGGTCAGGCCGAGGACGGCGCCGGAATCGTCGACGATATGCGCGATGCGATCGGGCGGATAGGCCGGGTCGACCGGCACATAGGCGGCACCCGCCTTGGCGATCGCCCACACCGCCAGCACCGATTCGATCGAGCGCGCGATGCCGATGGCCACCACGTCGCCCGCGCCGATACCGCGCGCGATGAGTTCCCGGGCCAGACGCGAGGACGCCTCGTCCAACTCTCGATAGGTCAGCTGCCGCGCGTCGGCCGGCTCACCGGTCGGATCGAACCGGATCGCTACCGCGTCCGCGGCGGATTCCACCGCAGCGGTCAGCAGCTGACCGAAAAGCGGGCTGCCCGACCGGCGGCGACGACCTCCACGAGCGGAACGGCGGGCAGTATCCATTCGAGTGTCTTCACCTCTCGCGTCCAGCAGGTCCGCACGGTCCAACACCCCCTCGCGCGGTCCGAGCAATCATATAAGGATGGCTGAGCCCCCGGGTTACGGCCGATCTACGGCCGCAACCCGCCGGTTCTCCTAGTTCTCATCGCTGCCAGGGTGCCTCGGTGTTGCACCCCGCGTCGACCTCCGTGACTCTAGTCACAGCCGCACCAGCGGCCGCATGTCACAGCCAGCCGCGGCGGATCGCCTGCACGCCGGCCTGGAACCGGGTACTGGCACCCAGGCGTTCCAGCAGGCTGGCGGTCCGCCGCACCACCGTGCGCCGGGACATGCCCAGCCGCCGGGCGATGGTGTCGTCCGTCGCGCCCAGGCCCATCAGGGTCAGGATGGCCCGGTCGCGTTCGTCCAGCGGCTGGTCGGGGTTCACCGAGATCGGCGCGGCCAGCGACCACAACACCTCGAAGGTGTGCACGATCGCGTCCAGCGTCGGGCAGGCCGCGATGCGCAGGCCCATCGGATCGCCGCGGCGTTCGTCGTGATGCAGCATCAGCGCCGCGCGGTCGTCGTCGGCGATGATCACCTTGAACGGCGGATCGGGCAGGGTGCGTGCCTGCGCTCCGGCGGTATTGGCCTGCAGCGCGAAGCGCAGCCGATCGGGATCCTGATAGATGGTGTCCTGATACAGCGTCTGATAGCGCACGCCCGCCGACATCCGCGCCGAGCGCAGGTCGAACAGCCGCGCGGCGCGCTCTCCCTCGCACAGATACGGGCCCCGGTCGATCATCCGGATCCGGCTGCGCGCGGCCCGCTGCAGATCCTCGAATTCGGCGACCACCTCGCGGGCCTCGTACATCGGGACGACCGTGCCGTCGCCGCGCGTGGTGCGCCGCACCGAGCGGAAGGTCTCGCCCAGCCGGGCCGCAGCCTCGTGCATGCGCGCGGTGTCGGCTTGGCGGCGACGGGATTCGGCCTCCGACAGGGCCTCGGGGGCATGGGCGTCCCAGCGGACGGTGTCGCCGAACTCGATGCGGACCACGGCCTGCATCTCGCAGAGTTCGTCCAGGGCGGCCGCGACGGACTCGCGGGAACACTCCAGGTACTGCGCCAGTTCCGACAGGCTGGAGCGCGGATGCTGCACCAGAGCCGTATAGGCGCGGCCGTGCAAGGATCCGGAATCGAACAACTCGTACAAACCAGTCAATGCATCAACCCCCCGCGGCCGGCCGAGCCGGGCGGCCGACGACAGCGCGGGCGCTATTCGCCCGCCCCCCACGACTGCTGGGACAGGACGACGCCCTTGCTCGCCAGATAGGGAGCCGGATCGATCTTGACGTCGCTGGGATCCCAGATCTCCAGGTGCAGGTGCGGGCCGGTGGAGTTGCCGCGGTTGCCGACGGTGGCGATCACGTCACCGGCGTTCACCCGCTGACCCACGTGGGTGAGGATGTCGTTGACGTGGCCGTACACCGCGGTGGTGCCGTCGTCCTGCTTCACCCGGACCCACAGCCCGAAGCCCGAGGCGGGACCGGCGTCGATCACCGTGCCGTTCTCCACCGAATGAATAGGAGTGCCGATCGAATCGGCGAAGTCGACACCGTAATGCATGGCGCCCCACCGGGATCCGAAGCCGGAACTCACGACCCCGGCCACCGGCCGCACGGCCTGGGCCGGCGCGAGCTGCTGCTGAATCCCCTTCAGCACCTCTTCGGCGTGCGAGAGCGGGCCGGCGACCTCGGGCGGCAGATTCTGCAGGCCGAACGGGGCGGGCGCGGGCGCGGCCACCGGCTGGGCCTGCGGCGCGGCCGGAGTCTCGGCGGCGATCGGGGCGGCGACGGGTGCGGCCTGCTCGGCCTCGTGCGCGGGTTCGGAGGCCGACTTCAGCGCGACCGGTTCGGGAGTGTCGTTGTGGCCGCCGGGCAGCAGGGGCGCGGCGTGCGCGAACTGGGTGGCGGTGCTGATCAGCGCGCCGGTCGCGACCGCGGCGCTGGCGGCGAGCTTCATCCGGTCGCCGGTGCGCGGCTGGGCGCGATGGCGAGTGCGACGCTCGGCCGCGCCGCTAGCGGCGGAGATGTCACCGAGCAGGTCCTGAACGGATACGGAACTGGATGTCTCACGGTGCTGCGGCAAGGCTCGTCCTAGCGTCGATCAACTCGGTGGCGACGCCGGTCGAAACCTGACATTCGGTAACGATTCGGCATCTGTTGTGACGGAAACTGTACTCCGTCGTGACCTTTTCGCAACCTCCGCGACGGAATTCGCAGGTGGAAGGCTGATCTTGGTGCCGCGGGCACCGTTACCGAGGTCCGGGGCCGGGTTCAGACTGAGGGGGTGATCCTCGACAACGTGCGCACCCCGATCGTGCTGGCGCCGATGGCCGGCGGCCCGTCCACCCCGGAACTCGCCGCCGCTGTCGGCGACGCGGGCGGCCTGGGATTCCTCGCCGCCGGCTATCTGAGCGCCACCGATACCGCCGCGCGCATCGCGGCGCTGCGCGAGCTGACCGAAACCCCCTTCGGGGTGAATCTGTTCGTTCCGGGCACGCCCACACCGCCGGAACACTTCGCGGCCTACCTCGACCGGCTGGGCCGCCGCTTCCCGATCGGCGAGGCGCGGTTCGACGCCGACGCCTGGGACGAGAAGCTCGATCTGCTCACCGCCGAGCCGGTCGCGGTGGTCTCGTGCACCTTCGGCTGCCCGTCGGAAGCCGAGATCGAGCGCCTGCATCGCGCCGGAACCGAGGTGTGGGTCACGGTGACCTCGGTGCCCGAGGCGCGGGTCGCCGCCGAGACGGGCGCGGATGTCCTCGTCGTCCAGGGCGCGGAGGGCGGCGGACATCGCGGCGGTTTCGCCGACCGGCCCGAGGAGGACGGCGCCGATCCCCTCACCACCCTCGCGCTGGTGCAGCTGGTGCGCGCCGCGGTCGACACGCCCGTGGTCGCGGCGGGCGGCATCGCCACCGGCGCGGGTATCGCCGCGGTCCTCGCCGCCGGCGCCGCGGCCGCACAGCTTGGCACCGCCTTCCTCCGCTGCCCGGAGGCGGGCACCTCGGCACTGCATCGCGATGCGCTCGCGATCGAGACGCCCACCATGCTGACCCGCGCCTTCAGCGGCCGCCGGGCCCGCGGCCTGCGCAATCAATTCATGCTCGACAACCCCGACGCGCCCGCGGCCTACCCCGAAATCCATTACGCCACCGGACCGTTGCGCGCGCAGGCCCGCGCCGCCGACAACCCCGACGCGGTGAACCTGTGGGCCGGGCAGGCGCACACCCTCGCCGACGCCGTTCCGGCCGCCGACCTGGTGCGCACGCTCACGGAGGAAACGAAAGCCGCTCTGCAATCGGCACTTTCGCGGCCATTCAGGTCTTGTTGACAACGTTTGTCGTTTAGACTCGTGGGACATCACCCGCCATCCCACGAGGAGAGCGTCATGTCATTGGATGTCCCAGCCGCACTGCTCGAACGCGCCGAAAGCGGTCCGGTCAGCGACGAGGAATTCGTCGAATGCGTTCGTACCTCACTGCCCTACGCCTACGAGGTCGTCAGCCGGGTGGCCGCCGACTTGCGTTCCGGCACAGCGGAATTCGCGGACAATCAGGTTCCCCCGCCGGACGAGACGGCCCGCGGCCAACTGCTGCGCGCGATGGCGTCGGATTCGATTCGCGGCAGCCTGGAGCGGCATTTCGGCATCAAGCTCGCCTTCCAGAACTGCCATCGGGTGGCGGCCTTCCCGCTGTCGGCCGTCGGTGGCGACACCTACTCCACCTTCATCTCCACCCGCGCTCAACTGCTCAATCAGAGCCCGGAACTGCGTAACTGCTGAACCGTACGGTTCCGGCGCCGTAGGTGTCCGGCGCCGGAACCGGCGTTACGCTCCGGCGCCCTCACCCCATTCCCGCAGCCGCCGTTTGAGGACCTTGCCGGTGGGGTTGCGCGGCAGTTCATCGATGAACACCACCTCGCGAGGCACCTTGTAGCGCGCGAGGTTGGCCTTCACATGCGCCTTGATCTCCTCCGCGCCGAGGGTTTCGGTGGTGCGGACGACGAAAGCGACCAGCCGGGCGCCGTATTCGTCGTCGGGGACGCCGATGACCGCGGCCTCGCGCACGTCCGGATGCGCGTCGAGCAGTTCCTCGACCTCGGCCGGGAACACGTTCTCCCCGCCGGAGACGATCATGTCGTCGTCGCGCCCGTCGATGAAAAGCCTTCCGGCCGCATCGAAATGGCCGACGTCGCCGGTGGACATCAGGCCGCGGATCCGCTCCTTACCGCCGCCACCGGTATAGCCGTCGAAGGGAATCGCGTTGCGGACGAAGATCCGCCCGGTCGTCCCGGGCGGTACGGGCTCGCCCTGCTCGTCGAGGATCTCGACCACCGCGCCCGCCACCGGTGACCCCACACATCCCGGCTCCTCCGCCAAGTCCTCCGGCGTGGCGATGGTGGCGTAGGCGACCTCGGTGGATCCGTACAGGTTGTAGACGACCGGCCCGAACGCGGCGGTCACGCGCCGGCACAACTCGGCGCCCAGCTGCGATCCGGCGACGAAGACAATGCGCAGCGCCGACAGATCCCGCTCGCGCACCGCCTGCGGACCCGATTCGACCATGCGCGCGAGCATCACCGGCACCACGATCAGCGTGGTCGCACCGTGCTCGGCCATACTGTCGAGCACCCGCTGCGGATCGAATCGCCGCCGGATCACCAGTGTCGAGCCGAAGCCTATGGCCAGCAACGACATTGCGAAGCCGAGGGTGTGGAACAGCGGTGCCGGACATTCGGTCACCTCGCGGGTCCGGAACGGCACCTTGCTGAGAATCGCGCCCAGCGGCTCCAGCGAACGCGGCTCCGATCGCGGCGCGCCCTTGGGCGTGCCGGTGGTGCCGCTGGTCAACAGGATGATCTTGGCGCCGGAACGCGAGATCGGCGGCGTGGCGGGCGAACCCGCGGTGATCAGCGACTCCAGGCTGGAGGTGTGCCCGGTCTCCGACCACGCCCGATAGGCCCCGCGCCGAGGGCTCAGGTCGCCGAGGATGGATTCGTACTCCTCGTCGTACACCAGCAGGTCGGCGCCCTCGCGGGCCGCCACATCCCGCAGTTGCGGCCCGGCGAAATCGGTGTTCAACAAAATGATCCGGGCCCCGCACTTGGCCGCGGCGAAGACCGCGTCGAGCAGGCCGCGGTGGTTGCGGGCCAGAATCGCCACACCCTCGCCGGTACGCAGTCCGCGTTTGCGCCATTCGTTGGCCAGCCGGTTGGAGCGGTCCTCGAGTTCTCGATAGCTCAGCGTGCCGAGTTCGTCGATCACCGCTGCCCGATCGCCGTAGCGGGCGGCGGCCAGCCGCAGCAGCGCGGGCAGCGCACCGTGCCGGAGCAGCGCGTCGCCCGCGGACAGCAAGGTCAACGGCGAGTCGATTCCGACCACGCCACTGCCCACCGCGAGCCGCAGATATTCCAGCTCGGCCCACGCCCGCGCGATCACAGTGCGTAACAGATTCACCGTCATGCTCGAATCCCCCTGCCGCGCCGACTGTCTCGCATCGGATGGCGGTGCACGCCCATTACGCCGGACCTCTCTGTCCCCGCCCGGTGGAGCGGGGTCCGCGAGGAGGCAACGGCTGCGTGGCCACGCGGGCTCCCCTGTCGGGCGCTACAACACCGTCCTTTCGACGGTACGCGCCCTCACCGTAACCCCGCGGCACACTGTCGGTCGACCGGCAGCATGCGGTATCTGCCGACCGCCGGCGTGCGGCCCGCGTCGCTACTTTCCGTGCGCGCGCAACTGGTACAGCCCGCGAGTCTCGGCGACGACCACGCCGTCGGCGTCGGTCACGGTGGCCTCGAGGGTGAAGTCGGCCTTGCCGTTGGCCTCGGCGTCGGTGATCACCCGGGCGATCTCGGACTCCGAGAGCGAAGCCTGGGCCCGCACATCGGTTTTCGCCGGCTTGCGGAAGAAGATCTGCAGATCCTTCACCAGCGGGTAGTACTTGGCGCTGTCGAAGGTGGCGATCGGAATGGCGCCGCCGAGAATTTCCGCGACGGTGAACAGCACGCCGGCGTACATGACGCCGAAGTGGTTGCCGTTGCCCTCGATCGGGACGGTGGTGGCGGCGAATCCGGGCCGCACCTCGAGTGCCTGCACACCCATCTTGTGCGCGATCGGGATGGTGAACTCCAGCGCGCCGTTCACCACATCCGCGAAGGCGGGGGTGTCGTTGTTCGTCCCGGCGCTGCTCGTCTCGGTCATCGCCAACCCTTTCTGCACGTGATCGGACGCCCACCGGACGTCGGTGCTCAGCCTACGACACCTTGTTGACATAGCGCCAACAGATCCCCCACCCGGCCGACTCCGGTGTCCGCGACCCGTTCACACCGCAGCCGCGACCGGATGTTCCGGCCGCGGCTGCGGTATTTCGTGACGCTCTACTTCACAGCGTCGTGACGCTCGATCTCACGGCGTCGTGACGCTCGACCTCACAGCGTCGTGACGCTCAGTTCGCCGTCGGCATACCGAGCCCGCAACCGCTTCTTGTCGAATTTGCCGACGCTGGTCTTGGGCACCTCGTCGATGAAGGTCCAGTGCTCGGGCAACTGCCACTTGGCGAACTTGTCCGCCAGGAAGTCGCGCAATTCGGCCGGTTCGGCGGTCGAGCCCTCTTTGAGGACGATGGCGACCAGCGGCCGCTCGTCCCACTTCTCGTCCGGCACCCCGATCACCGAGGCCTCCGCGACGGCCGGATGCCCCATGATCGCGTTCTCCAGATCGACCGAGGAGATCCATTCGCCGCCGGACTTGATGACATCCTTGGACCGGTCGACCAGCGTGAGGTAGCCGTTGGGCGTGATCTTGCCGACGTCACCGGTGCGCAGCCAGCCGTCGTCGAACTTGTCCGGGTCGACGGACGCGCCCTCGGGTGAGTAATAGGCCCCCGCGATCCACGGGCCGCGCACCTCGAGTTCGCCCACGGCCTCGCCGTCGTTGGGCAGCACCGAGCCGTCGTCGCCGACCAGACGCGCCTGGACCAGGGCCGGGAACCGTCCCTGCGTGTAGCGGTACTCCCATTCGTCCTCGCCCGTCACGCCCTTGGGCGGATGCGCGACGCTGCCCAGCGGGGAGGTCTCGGTCATCCCCCAGGCGTGCAGCAGCCGCACTCCGTGCTTCTCCTGGAAGGCCCGCATCATCGACGGCGGCAGCGCGGACCCACCGACGACCACCTCGCGCAGATGCGTGATGTCCTGCGGCTTCGCCTCCAACTGCGCCAGCACGCCACCCCAGATGGTCGGCACCGCCGCGGCGAAGGTCGGCTGCACCGCGGCCATCATCTCCAGCAGCGGCGCCGGTTGCAGGAAGCGGTCGGGCATCAGCACGCTCGCCCCCGACAGCATCGCGGCGTACGGCAGGCCCCAGGCGTTGGCGTGGAACAGCGGCACGATGGCCAGGACGGTGTCGGAGGAGGTGAATCCCATACTCGCGTTGGTCAGCACCTGCATGGCGTGCAGCACATTGGACCGGTGCGAATACACCACGCCCTTGGGGTCGCCGGTGGTGCCGGAGGTGTAGCACATCCCGGCCGCGGAGCGTTCGTCGATGACCGGGAAATCGTAGGTATCCGGTTGTCCCGCAAGCAGTTCCGTGTAGGAGTGCACCTGCACGCCCTCGGGGGCGGGCAGATCCGCGGCGTTGCCGTTGGCCACGATGACGTGGCGGACGGTCTTCAGCGTCGGCAGATAATTGGCGAACATCGGCAGCAGCGAGCCGTCGACGATCACGACCCGATCCTCGGCGTGATTGGCCACGTAGGTGACCTGTTCGGGGAACAGCCGCAGGTTCAGCGCGTGCAGCACGGCGCCCATCGCGGGCACGGCGGCGTAGGCGACCATATGTTCGTTGTTGTTCCACATGAACGTGGCGACCCTATCGCCCACATCGATCCCCAGCCCCCGCAACGCGTTGGCCAACCGCGCCGATTCCGCACCCAATTCCCGATAGGTCATGGTGCGCACCCCGTCGCCCGTCCACGTCGACACCGTGGCATCGCCGTGGAACGTGGACGCATATCGCAGCAGGGTGGCCAGCGACAGTTGATCGTCCTGCATCGTGCTCAACATCAGTAACCGCACTCCTTCACCGGTGAACGACGTCACACCTGCCGCGAGGATAGCCGAAACCGGACGTAGCGGTTACGGGCCCGACCGGATGGTCCATTTTTCCGCGACACGCGGCGTGAACAGCACAGCCATGGGATGAATCGGCTGCACGTGGCGAACCCCTGATCGCCACGTGCAGCCGTCCCTGCCGTCCGGGTGCACCCGGGTGCGGCAGATCCGTCCCGAAGGGCCGCGGACACGCGACGACACCCCCTGCAGCGCCGTCGAAGCGCCAAATGCCCACCGGGACAGGCTTTTTGAAGAGAAACTGGTATAGATAGTAAATTCGACGGCCCGGAACTGTCCAGCGGAGTCGCCTGTCCGGTCCAGCGGGCGGCAGCCCCGGGCGTGGCCGGAAATATGGATTCGTTGGCCGCTGATCTCTCGGAAACGACCGCCGCGGGCTCTACTCTTCGACTATGACTGCCACGCCATCCATCCTGATCATCGGCGCCGGATTCGCCGGCCTCGGCATGGCGCTGGAATTGCAGCGCGCCGGTATCGACAATTTCACCATCGTCGAGAAGGCCGGCGATCTGGGCGGCGTCTGGCGGGAGAACACCTATCCGGGCGCGGCCTGCGATGTGCCCTCCCCGCTGTACTCGTGGTCGTTCGAACCCAAATCCGACTGGCCGCGCCGCTTTTCCCAGCAGCGCGACATCCACGCGTATATGCGGGCGGTCGCCGAGAAGCACGATCTGCCCCGCAAGATCCGCTTCGGCATCGAGGTCACCGATGCGGAATTCGATGCCGCGCGCGGCGTCTGGCAGGTGCGCACCGCCGACGGCGAGATCCTCACCGCCGATGTCCTGATTCCGGCGGTGGGCCAGCTCTCGCGGCCGGCGATGCCGAACATTCCCGGCATCGACACCTTCACCGGTCCCGCCTTCCACTCCGCCGAATGGGACCACGACGTCGATCTCACCGGTAAACGGGTGGCGTGCATCGGCACCGGAGCCAGTGCGATCCAATACATTCCGGCCATTCAGCCGACCGTCGGACATCTCACCCTCTTCCAGCGCTCCGCGGCCTGGGTGCTGCCGAAATTCGATACCGAATACACCGGCCTGCATCACGCGCTGTTCAGATACTTTCCGCCGAGCCGGTGGGCCGAACGCTTCGCCATCTGGACCTTCTTCGAGGTCATGGCGCTGGCCCTGACCGACGTGCCGTGGATCAAACATCCGGTGATCGCGATCGCCGACCGCCATCGCGCCAATGCCGTGCCCGACGAGCAATTGCGCGCCAAGCTCACTCCGGATTACGCCGCCGGATGTAAACGCGGACTGTTCTCCAACGAGTACTTCCCGGCGCTCGCCCAGCCCAATGTCAGCGTGGAGACCACCGCCATCGAGGCGGTGACGGCGAACGGGATCCGCACCGCCGACGGGGTCGAGCATCCGGTGGACGTGATCATCTACGGCACCGGATTCAAGGGCACCGAATTCCTCGCGCCGATGCACATCTACGGTCTCGGCGGCCGCAAACTGTCCGACGAATGGGCGCCGGAGGGCGCGCGGGCGTTCCTGGGCATGTCGGTGCCGGGCTTCCCGAACCTGTTCATGATGTACGGGCCCAATACCAATGTGGGCTCCGGCTCCATCATCTACATGCTCGAATCACAGGCCCGCTACATCCGGCAGGTGGTGGAGTATCTGTCCGCGAAACCCGGACATTTCCTCGCCGCGCAGCCCGCCGCCGAACAGGCCTGGGACGACTGGTTGCGCAAGCGCCTGGCCGATACGCCGTGGAACTTCTGCTCCAGCTGGTACCGCAACGCCTCCGGCCGCATCACCAACAACTGGCCCGGCGCCACCCTGCTGTTCCGATGGAAGACACGGCGTTTCGACCCGGCCGACTATGCCGAGGGCGTGGCCGGATCCTGATTCAGCACCGCGGCGTTCACAACCGGATGGTGGTGAACACCGCGACCGCGCTGTCCTGCCGGTAGTAGATGTCCGCCGGTGCGTCGGCGAGATGCGCATCGGGGAGCCAGCTGTAGTCGACGGCCCGGAGGGTGAGCGGCCCGGCCGGCGCCGTGAGCTCGACCTCGACCCCCGCGGCGGGCGGCGCGTAGAACCGGACCCCCGCGGCCGGCACCGGTGTGATGTCCCGCCCCGCGACGGTCAGTGAGCGGACCTGCCCGGAATACCGCAGCGCGACGGAGGGGGCCCCGCGCGTGGACCGCAGCCGCAGTCGCACGGTGCGCAGATCCGCCTCGGTGCGATCGGAGAGAATATCGGCCGCCGGACCGGGGAGGTCGTGCGCCGGGGCGGCGCCGACGGCCGCCGCGTCGGTCCACAACTGCGCGAATGCTCCGTGCGGAGAACCGGATTCGACGAATTCTCGCGTCCACCGATCCGGCGCCGCGGTGGAAATCCACTGCGCCTCGCGGCTGTTCGCATCCAGCGCATAGGACAGTTGCGACATCAGCGGATGCCGTGCGTCGAACCGGTCGACCATCGTCCCGGCCGCCGCGAGCGCCACCGTGACGACCACCGCCGCGACGGGGACCAGAACGCCGCGGCGGCTCGGCCACGCATGGGTCAGGGTGAGCGTGAACAACCCGCCGAGAACCAGCACCACGGGCGCGGTGAGATAGGCGGCGGCGGCGATTCCGGTCTGCAATGCCGCGTATGCGGTGCCACCGGCGAATACCGCCGCCGGGACGAGGAACAGGGTGAGCACCGGCAACCGCAGGCGATCGGGCACCGTGAAGGTCAGCACGACGCCGGCGACGGCGGCGAGCGCCGGGATCACCACCATCACACCGGCCGCGGGTGACAGGGCCGTGACCACCGCACCGATCGCCGTCACCGCGCACAGCACACCCACGGCGGTCGCGGCGGGCCCGAACAGCCGCCGCGACAGGGCGTACCAGGCGGCCAGGACGGCCACACAGGCCATCACCACGGCCGCGCCGTAGCACTGCGGCCGGTACGGATCGACGAACAGCGCGCGGTATTCCGGGCGGATCGCCGTGATCGCCGTCCACAACCCGTAGACGACGCCCATTCCGATCGGAACCGCCACCAACGCGGTCGCCGCCGCGCCCAGAGTCCGGCCGATCGTGGCCTCGCCGGTCCGCCGGATCCGCCACACCACCCAGGCCACGAGCAGCACCGAGGCCACCGCGGCCACGACCACCACCCACAGCGGCAGTACCACCAGCGCACCGAACGGCAGCGGGAAATACGCGCGATCCGGCTGATCGGCCGCGGCCCGCAGATCCCGCGCCGCGAATTCGCGCGCCGCGGCGGTGGTGTTGTCACCGAATTGCTGCACAGTGGCGAGGTCGACATGGTCCGGGTCGTCGAACGGGTTGTGGTAGTAGGCATTCCGGCCGGCGAAGGCCCAGTCGAGCACCCGGAAGCCGTGCGGATCGAGCGCCGCGAAATCGGTGGTGCTCCCGGTCTGATCACCGGCCAGGGTCGTGGACAGCGAATCGGTGTTCGGATGCGGAACCCCGGTGACCACGCTGATCAGCCCGGCATCGGGATGACTGAGCCGCCACAGCATCGGCGGACCGCCGGCGCCGCGTGCCTCGTGATTGATCACCACACCGCCGCGCGGATCGGCGGCGCCGGAGCTCGCGAAGGCCTCGGCGCCGAGCAGGCCCACCTCTTCGGCGTCGGTGAACAGCACCACCAGATCGTTGCGCGGCCGCAGTCCGCTCGCCCGCAACGCGCGCACCGTCTCCAGAACGGTCGCGACGCCGGCCCCGTCGTCGTTCGCACCGGGGCCGGGCGGCACCGAATCATAATGCGCGACAAGATAGATCGTGCCGGTCGCGCCGCTGCCCGGCCAACGTGCGACGATATTTCCGGTCTGCCCGAGGACCGCTACCGCACGATGCGGATCCACCGGATACCGGCCCACTCCGTAGCGAACATCGGTGTCCAACCCCAGCTCTCGCAGCTTCCCAACCAGATGGTCGCGCACCCGGTCGTGTTCGGCGGTGCCGACGGGATGCGGCCGCGAGGCGATCTCCCGGATCGTCGCCAGCGCGCGCTCGGCACTGAACTCCCCGGCCGGGGTCGCGACGTCGCGATATCCGTGCGGTTGTTGCTCCCAGGCCGTCGCGATCGCGATCAGGACCAGGACAGCGAAGGCCAGCACACCCGATACTCGACGCCCCATCGTGCGATGGTAACGGCGGCGACGCGCAAATGGCCGCCACGGCAACGGTTTCGATCCGTCCGAGCACAACGGTGGGATCGGCCGATGCGCGGATTAGCCTCGGTCCGATGAGCCTTCCAGTTCCGATCGGGGTGTCGGTGTGGCCGCGACCCGACGCGGCCAACGACGTCGACGAGGTCCTCCGACTCGCCACCGCGGCGCAGCACACCGGGGTGCGCTCGGTGTGGTTCGGGCAGAAATACGATCTCGATGCGCTGACCCTCGCGGCGGTCGTCGGACTCGCCGTGCCGGAGATCGGGGTGGGCACCTCCGTGGTGCCGATCAATCCGCGTCATCCGCTGGTCGTCGCGTCGCAGGCCCAGACCGCACAGGCCGCGTCGGGTGGCCGCTTCCGCCTGGGAATCGGATTGGGCGCTCCGCCACTGGAATCGGCGGCCTTCGGCATCCGGGAGGACAAGCCGGTGCGGCGGCTGCGCGAATATCTGATCGCGCTGCGCCAGGCCATCGAGGACGGCACCGTCGATGTCCAGGGCGAGCGGGTATACGCCCGCCCGCCGATCCCCACGACGGTGCACGGCGGCGGCGATATTCCGCTGCTCGTGGCCGCCATGGGCCCGCTGGCGCTGCGGGCCACGGGCGAGGCCGCCGACGGCGTGCTGCCGTTCCTCGCCGGGCCGCGCACGCTGGAATCACATATCGTGCCCACACTGCAGCGGGCCCGTCCGGCGAATCCGGTGCGGCCGCTGCAGGTGATCGCCGGTGTGGTCGCGGTGGTGACCGATCGCGCCGACGAGGTGCGCGAGACCGCGGCGCAGGCGCTCGGGTTCTACGAGCAATTCGATTCCTACCGCGCGGTTCTCGACCGCGAGGGGGTCGCGCACGCGGTCGATGTGGCGCTGATCGGCGACGAGGAGCACGTCGCCCGCGGCCTGCGGGCATATGTCGACGCCGGTGCCACCGAACTGCAGATCCACCAGACCGATCTCGCCGGCGAGGACGATCAGCTGCGCACCTGGAAGTTGCTGGCCGAACTCACCGCCTGATCATTCGGTGCGAGGCCGGGCGATGACGATCGGGCATTCGACGCTGTGCATCAGCGCCTGACTGGTGGAACCCAGCGTCATTCCGGGAAATCCGCCCTTGCCGTGGCTGCCCACCACGACGAGTTGCGCGGCGGCCGATTCGTCGAGGATGCGCCGCACCGGCCGATCCTCGACGACGACCCGCCGCACCGAAATCGGTTCGTCCGGATCCTCGTGCGCGGCCAGGGCGGCGTCGAGGAGCCGGTTGCCCTCCTCTTCCAGGGCCGCCGGAGAGGGGTAGGCGCCGAACCGCTGCCAGGTGTGCACCACCACCAGATCGGTCCGGCGCCGCCGCGTCTCGTCGACGGCGATCGCGAGAGCCTGTGCGCTGCACGGGGAATCGTCGTATCCGACGAGCACCGGACGTTCGGAACCGAGCAGCGGATCGGCCGGCACCACGGCGACCGTGCCGCGAGCGTGCCGTACCAGCGCGGTGCTGACCGAGCCGAGCAGGCTGCGCTGATATGCCCCGAGCCCGCGGGCGCCGACCACCACCAGGCGGGCCTCGTCGGCCTGGGACAGCAACGCGGGAATGATCGGCGCATCGATGACAGCGGTGTCGATATCGATTTTCGGGGCGATATCGGCCGCCACCCGAGCGGCCTGCGCGACGGCGCGCTGCGCCTGCTCGCGCGAGCGCTCGTGGTAGGCGCGCACGCCCTCGTCCGCGGCACGGTCCTGCGGAACCGGCGGCACCGCCGAGATCACCTCCAGCGGAACCCGGTGCAGCGCCGCGTCATTCGCGGCCCAGCGCGCGGCCCGCAGCGCGTCGTCGGAACTGTCGACTCCCACCACCACGGGCGCCTTCGAGGCCATGCGTCCCACCTTCCGAGCGGTTCACGAGCGTTCCAGGGCGAAGACACCCCCACCCTACCGGCCGCGCTGGTGACAACTGCGATACTGGCCATACTCTGGCGAATGCACCCGACGAAATATCGCTCTGGGAGGCATCATGCAGCACGTTCCCGACCGCTCGACCATCGTCGCGGCCCTGCGGCTGGCCGCCCGCGCCCCGTCCGTGCACAACACTCAGCCCTGGCACTGGGATTTCGACGGGACCCGCCTGCACCTGTTCAGCGATTCCACCCGGCAACTGAAGGTGGCCGATCCGAGCGGGCGGCAGGAGGTGATCAGCTGCGGCGCCAATCTGCACCACGCCCGGATCGCCTTCGCCGAGCAGGGGCATCCGATCACGGTGTCCTACGTTCCCGAGGAAGGGCTGCACGACCTGCTGGCCGTCGCCGAATTCGAGCCGCCGCGCGCGCCGTCGGATCGGGAACGGGCCCTCGCCGCCGCGATCCGCGCGCGCCGCACCGACCGGCTCCCGATGTCGGCGCCCGACCGGCCGGAGCTGGTGCAGCAGCTGCGCGAGGTGGCCGAGATCGACGGTGTGCGGGTGAACGCGGTCGACGATTCGGTGCGTCCGCGACTCGCCGCCGCCTCCGAGCAGACCGCCGCCATGCAGCAGTTCGACACCCCGTACCAGAACGAATTACGGTGGTGGACAGGTAATTTCGATCTTCCCGAAGGGATCCCGTCCTCCGCTCTGCCCACCGCGCGCGAGGCCGCACTGGTCGACGTCGGCCGCGATTTCCCGATCCCGGCCGGAAGTCCGCACCGCACCGGCGAACCCGATCACGCCACCCTGGTGGTGCTCAGCACCGCCGAGAACACCCCGCACGAATGGCTGGCGACCGGCGAGACCCTGTCCACCGCCCTGCTGTCCGCCACAGCCGCCGGACTCGCGACCTGCCCCCTCACCCACATCACCGAAATCCCGGCCGCCGTCCGCGCGATCAGCAGCCTGCTCCCCGACCCCGATCGCATACCCCAGGTACTCATCCGCCTGGGCACCGCACCCCACGACACCTTCGTCCCGCCCACCCCGCGCCGCCCGGTCGAGGATTTCCTGTCGTTGCCGCGGTGAGGCGCGTGACCGCCGGATTCCGCCGTGGACCCGGGCGGTGCGCTACCTCCCGTCGGCGCGGACCACCCTGGCGAACTGGCCACCGGCCCGCCACACGCTAGACTGACCACGCCTGTTCGTCACCCCCGGGAGGCACAGGCACCGTGGACCACCGCGAGGCACGTGCGAAACCCGTTGTGAAACGGGGGCTTTCACACTGTCACGCACGGTTTACGCCCTCGTAGCTCAGGGGATAGAGCACCGCTCTCCTAAAGCGGGTGTCGCAGGTTCGAATCCTGCCGAGGGCACATACCCGCGCGCCGGCCGGCGCGTGTCCACGCTGAGCCGCTGCCGGGCATCTGCTACGGCGTCCTCCTCCGTCAGCGGGCGTACTCGGATCCGATGAGGGCGTGATTGGCGGTGATGTCCGCTATCGCGTCTCCGCGGTCGCACAGATCTTCGGCCAGACGAGTGCGGAGGGCGGTGGGCAGCGCGGGGGCGAAGGTTTTGAAGTAGGCCCGCAGCCAGTCGGGGCGGGCGATCAGGAATGGCAGGTCCGTTGTCATCATGTTCCGGGCCACGATCATCGGCCAGGGCGTGTCCAGCGGGTGGAAGTCGTGATTCCACAGCCCCGGATGCGAGCAGCCGGGGTAGAACTGCCCCAGCATGAACCCCTGCTCGACGAACTGCGTCTTTCGGGCAGCGTGAACCTCGTCGATGACGGTGTGATCGGACAACTCCGTGAGCACCGTGATCAGTGCGTGCGGGCGCTTCCAATCCGAGATCGTCGTGAGGTGGACGAACCGGTCGTACATATCGTCGACCACCACATCGAGTGTCGGTACGGCTACATCACCGTCCACGAAGGTCGCCCACAACAAGCACTTCGCGATCGCCTGGCTGATGAACGGGCACACGGCGCCCGGTCGGCCGAGTTCCTCGTGCGGTGCGGTGAGATACTCCCGAGACCATTGCGCCAACCGCGCCGCGCGGGGGTCCGGCGGTTCCGAGTCGAAGAGGTTGAGCCATTCGACGCCGGAACGATGTCCGGTCAGTGTGGTTATCGGCGTAGTCATGGTGTCTCCTCGGGGTCGAGGCCATCTACACGGTGTGGGTGGCGCGGCATGTGCGTCCGTAGCCGCGGCCCGATGAATTCCAAGGCCGCGGCACTCGTCATTTCGTCGTGGTCGGCGGGAACGCGCAGTGTGGTGATGGTTCCTTCGATGAACGGCCGCCACGAATTCACGCCGAGATCTGGGTCCGGCCGCCCTGCGGCACCGAAATACAGCAGATCGCCGGGGAAGCGCGCCGGACTGTAGCGCCGGGCCATCTCGATCGTGCTCACGCCGGCGCGACACAGCCTGTCACGATGCCGGTCATCCAGCGATTCGGTGTGTACTGCGAACCGGTTCAGCAGGCGCCGTATTCGAGCGGCGTCCGGTGCGTCGTCCGCGAAGGCCTCGTGGGTCAGCACTGCACTGTCCAGCATCGCGAGTAGCGCAACGGATTGGCCGTCGGCCCGTAACCGGACGGCGATCGCATGGGCGATCGAACCGCCGAGCGACCAGCCCAGCAAGCTGTACGGCCCATGGGGCTGGTGTGCCCGAATCTCGGTCAGATAATGGTCGGCGAGCTCTTCGATGGAGTCGAATTCGGCAGCGGGATCGGTGAGTTGGGGCGTTTGCAGTCCGTAGATGGGCGTCTCGGGGTCGAGGTGACCGGCCAAGCCGGCGAACGACCACGAGAGACCGATCGCGGAGTGGATACACCACAACGCCGGTAGTGTGCCGGCCGCACGGATCGGCAGGACGGTACGCAGCGCGGCATCCGGATCGGCCGCGTCCGGTGCGGCCACGCCTCGATCGAGAAGTACGGCAAGCGATTCGGGTGTGGAATGGGTGTAGATATCGCGCACGGTGATCGGCGTCGCGGTGCGCGCGCGCAGGAGCCCGGCGAGTTCGGTGGCGGTGAGCGAATGCAAGCCGAGCGCGAAGAGGTTGTCGTTCGCGGCGACGTCTTCGACGCCGAGTAGCTCGCTGACAGTCCGCACGACAAGTTTCTCGACATCGCCGGAGGCGGGCCGACGCGCCGACGCGGGTGCGGGTGCGGGCAAGGCGGAGCGGTCCAATTTGCCGGCCGGAGTGGTCGGCAGGGCGGCAACCACGCACGCACTGGCGGGAACGAGGTGGCTCGGTAGCAACTCGCGGACCCTGGCGAGCACGTCGTCCGCATCGACCGCGCCGTTTTCGGGGACCAGATACGCGACCATCCGGGCGTCGGGGAGCCCTTGGTGGTACACCGCGACCGCCGCGCGCGAAACCTGCGGGTGGGCGGCGAGCAGGGATTCGATCTCTCCCGGCTCGATGCGGTGCCCGCGCAGGTTGATCTGATTGTCGACCCGCCCGTGGTAATCCAATCTCCCGTCGTCCCAACGGCATACGAGATCACCCGTGCGATACATGCGGCTGCCCGGCGGGCCGTAGGGATTGGCGACGAAGCGGGCGGCAGTGGCGGCGGCGTCGCGGTGGTAGCCGCGGGCGAGGCTGGGGCCGGCCAGATACAGCTCCCCGGGCACATCGGGCGGGCGCAGGGCGAGCCACCTGTCCAGTGGCAGGACGCCGACGCCGGGTATGGGTGCCCCGATGGATACCGGCCCGCCCGGCGTGAGCGGCTCACTCTGGGTGGACACGACGGTCGCTTCGGTCGGTCCATAGCTGTTGATCAGACGGCGTTGCGGGTGTGCCCAGCGGGTGATCACCCGGGTATCGACCGGCTCGCCGCCGGTGACCACCGTTCGAAGATCTGTCAGTTGTTCGGCGTCGAGACTCGACAGCACGACCGGGGAGGACAGGTAGTGGGTCACGCGTTCGCGCGCGAGCAACCGGGTCAGCTCGGCGCCGCCGACGATGCCGGGCGGAACGACGATCAAGGTTGCGCCGCAACTCAATCCGGCGAACAGCTCGAGCAGCGAGGCGTCGAAGACGGGTGCGTGCGCGTGCGCTATCCGGGCGTCGGCTCCGACGCGATAGCGGTCGGTCAGGTGTGCGGTCAGAGCCGCGAGCCCGCGGTGGGTGATCGTGACCCCCTTCGGCCGCCCGGTGGTGCCCGAGGTGAACGTCACGTAGGCGGGGTGATCGACGTGCAGTGGCAGCGTGCGTTCGGCATCGGTCACCACGCCCGGGGACCGGCCGGCGATTCGCGCACTGGTCTCGGGATCGTCGAGGACCACCCAGCCGCGGGCCGGTTGCGGCAGAACCGCGGCATGACGCGCGAACGTGACTCCGGCGACCGGTCGTGCGTCGCTCATCACCGTCGCGATCCGCCCGCGGGGCTGCTCGGGGTCGATCATCAGCGTCGCGGCCCCCGTCATCGTGACGGCCCACCAGGCGAGGACCGATTCGAGGCTGCGGGGGATCGCGACGGCGGCGATCTGCTCGGGCCCCACGCCGAGTTCGATCAGCTCGCGCGCCAAGCGGGCCGCCCGCGATTCCAGTGCCCGGTAGGACAGAGCGCGGTCGCCATCTCGAATGGCGAGTCCGTCGGGGTTTCGGTGCGCGCCGGCGGCGAGCAGTTCGGGCAGTGTTCGGACGGGTGGCGGCGGATCGGACGGTATGACCGGCGGCGTGGCCGGTGCGAGCCGGCTGAGCTCCGTGTCCGGGTCTTCGGCCAGCGTCGTGGCCAGCGTCGAGAACATGCGGGCGTACGCCTCGGCGGTGCGACGGTTGAAAAGGTCTGCGGCGTAGCCGAGTCGCGCGTCGACGCCGATCACGGTCCCGGCGGAGTCGCGCCGCTGGGTCAGTGTGATGTCGAGGTCGAACCGCGCGACGGACAATTCGAGGGGAACCTCGGTGGGCCGCAGCCCGGGAAGCGCCGGTTGCTCGCCGACGGCCGTCTCCACGATCAGCATCGTCTGTGCCGGCTGCAGATCGGACTCGCCGATCGCCGCGACGACTTGTTCGTACGGAACGTCGGATTGCGCGAATGCGGCGATGTCGAAATCCCGGACTCGCGACAGGATGCGGCGAAAACTGTCGGTGGGTTCCACCTGCGCGCGCAACAGGATCGTGTTGACGAACATACCCACCAGCGCGTCGAGCCGGCGATCGCCACGACCGCTGGTCGGCGTGGCGACGACGGTGTCACCGCCGCCGGACAGGCGTTGCAGCCACACCGCGGTCAATGCCTGGTAGGCCATGAAATCTGTCGCGCCGACGGTGTGCGCGACGCGAGACAGACGCTGACACGACACCGGGTCCACAGTGAATGTGATGTGGTCGCCGCGAGCGGTGCGACGGATCGCGCCGGGACGGGAAGCCGGCACGCGCTCCGGTGTCAGGCCCGTCAGTCGCTGCTGCCAGCCCCGGATCTGCTCCGCGCCATACGAGTCGGGGTTCGACGTATCACCGAGAACATCTGTGTGCCACAGGGCGTAGTCGGCATAGGAGACCGGTAGCGGGGACCATCCGGGCGGGTCACCAGCATGGCGAGCGGCGTATGCGGCACCGAGATCGCGGGCCAGCGGCCTCATCGACCAACCATCGGCCACCAGGTGATGCAGGACGAGCACCAGCACGTGCGCGGAGGGGGCCAACCGCAGCAGGGTGACCCGGAAACACGGCTCGACGGAAGCGTCGAAACCCGCCGACGCCAGCGCCGCGAGTCGTGCGCCGAGTTCGTCCGGCTCGATCGGCCGGGGAGACAGGTCGAGCGGTATCTCGTCTACCGGCAGCACACGTTGGGTCGGCCCGTGGGCATCGGCGGGGAATACCGTTCGTAACGGTTCGTGTCGTTCCAGCACATCGCGCAGCGCATCGGTCAGCGCGCCCGTGTCGAGCGGGCCGTCGAGCCGGACCGCGAACGGCATGTTGTACGCGGGACTGTCCGGATCCAGTTGGTTGGCGATCCACAGTCGTCGCTGTGCGGGCGCGAGCGGGATGCGTCCCGGACGTGGATCTCGCCGGGTGAGTTTCACCAGCGCAGCGCCCTCGGATCCGGCATCGATACGACGCGCCAAGGCGGCGACGGTCGGATGCTCGAAAACGTCACGCACCCCGAGCACCGCACCGGTGGATTCGGACAGCCGTGACGCGAGTTGCGTAGCGGCCAGCGAGTGGCCGCCCAGGGCGAAGAAGTCGTCGTCGCGCCCGGCCCGCGCGATGCCGAGTAGCTGCGCGATCGTGGCCGCGACCGCCTCCTCGGTGGGGGTCCGCGGCGCTCGATGGCGCGCCGGGGTCAGCACCGGAGCGGGAAGCGCGGCGCGATCCAGTTTGCCGTTGGCGGTCCGCGGCAGTTCGGGCAGCACGATCGCCGTGGTCGGTACGAGCGGTTGCGGCAGCGCACGCCGTACGCGCGAGAGCACCGAATCGGCGGCGAGTTCGGCGCCGGCGGGGACGAGGTAGGCGACGAGCACGTCACCGGAGGGGCCGGGATGGATCGCCACCGCCGCGCGGGCGACCTGTGGGTCGTCCGCCAACGCGGATTCGATCTCATGCGGTTCCACCCGGATACCCCGCAGGCTGATCTGGCTGTCACCGCGGCCGTGGTAGTCGAAGGCCCCGTCGAGGCGCCGCCGTGCCAGGTCGCCCGTGCGATACATCCGGCTACCGGCGGGACCGTAGGGATCGGCGACGAAGTGGGTGGCGGTCAGGGCAGGGGAGCGGTGATATCCACGGGCGATGCCTGGACCCGATACATACAATTCACCGCTCGCCTCGCGCGGCTGCCGCTGCAGCCGCCGGTCCAGCACGACCACTTCCGCACCGGCCGCCGGTGTGCCGATCGTGATCGGCCCGTCGATGCCGAGCGGTTCGGTTTGGGTGGCGATCACGGTGGTCTCGGTCGGGCCGTAACTGTTGATCAGCCGATGCCGTTCGCTCCACGCCGCCGCGATGGTTCGCGGGCACGCTTCGGCGCCGGTGACGACCGTCTCCAGTTCGGGCAGCGCGGCCGGATCCACTGTCGCGAGCACCGCCGGGGTGGACAGGTAGTGGGTTATCCGCAGACCCGAAAGCAGCCGGGTGAGTGCGCTGCCGCCGATGACCTCGGGCGGACAGACGACCATGGTGGCACCGGCGCCGAACGCGGCGAGGAGTTCGAGCAGTGCCGCGTCGAAGCCGGGAGCGTGCGCCAGCAACACGCGTGAACATGGCCGCACCCGATAGTGCTCGACGATGTATCGAGTCAGATTCGCCAGTCCGCGGTGGGTGATCGACACGCCTTTGGGCGAGCCGGTGGTCCCGGATGTGTAGATCAGATAGGCGGGGTGGGCGCTGCGCAACGGGCGGGTCCGCTCCGAATCGAGAACGGGCGAAGACGGGCGCGCGCCGACCCGGGCGCACGTTTCCGGGTCGTCCACGACGATCCACCGCAGCCCGCCGGATCGCCCACCGGCGTATTCGCCGACGGTGAGCCCGGCTACCGGACGAGCGTCGGCGAGCATCCGGGCGACCCTGTCCTCCGGGGTCGCGGGATCGATCGGCATCCACGTCGCGCCGGTCTTGGCGACGGCCCAGAACGCCAGCACCGAAGCGAGCGACCGATCGACGAGCACCGCCACCACGGTTTCGGGTCCCGCCCCCGCCGCGATGAGCTCGCGGGCCCATTGCGAGGACCGGCCGTCGAGTTCGGCGTACCCGCATCGGACACCCTCTGCCTCGACGGCGCTCGCGCGTGCGTGTGCCGCGCCTTCGGCGAGAATATCGGGAAGTACCGCGACCGAAGATGTTTCGTGGTGCTCGCCGCCCGCTCGATCGTGGAGGTTCGCCTCGTCCGAGGGAGTGAGCATCGGCAGGGTGCACACCAACGTATCGGGCTCGGCCGCCACGACCGCGTTCAACAGTGTCAGGAGCCGGGCATGGTGGCCGGTCAGGACGGCGTCGGTGTAGAGGGCCGGATTCCCCGAGAGGTCGATGCCCAAGGGAGCGCGCGCGCCGAATCGGTAGACATGCAATGCCACGTCTTCGACGCCACCTGCGGGCAGCACCTCCACGCCGGCCGGCTCGCCACCGAACCGCAGCGGTTCATCGACGAGCATCAGGTTGATCACCGGCCCGAGAGCACCACGACCCCCGACTGCCGGCCCCAGGTCCCGCCGGATGTCCTCGAGCCTGTAGTGCTGGTGGCGAAGGGCCCCGGTCACCGCCAGGCGCACCTGCCGGACCAGGTCTGCCACCGTCGTGTCCGAACCGACGTGTGCACGCAGGGGGACGGTATTCGCCACCATGCCCGCCGAGCGACGCAATGCCGCGGTGGTTCGGGCAGCGACCGGGAGCGAGACGACAACGTCGCGCGCCCCCGTCATCCGGGCGATATACGCGAGCGCCGTCGCCACGACGAGCACGGGAGTCTGCGCATCGAAGCGACCGGCGGCCGCCGCCAACGCGTGATCGGAATCGGGGGGCAGTACGCCACGCGCGACGAGCGGAACGGCGCACGGCGGGGCCACCCGGCCACTGAGCGAGGGCACCGTCCGAAGGCCCGTGAGGCACTCCTGCCAGTAGCTACGGTCGCGCTCGGCGCGTGCGGAGCGACCGTAGGCGCACTCGCGCTCGACGATGTCCGGCAGCGCGAGGGCGCCCGACGGCCGGGCTTCGGTTCCGGTGCGCGCCGCGGAATACAGCTCATCGGTGCGGCGCAACAAGATCATCGCGCCGATGCCGTCGATGCCCACGTGATGTGCACGCGAGTACCACCAGTAATGGTGGCGGCCGACTCGGATCAGGTGCGTGCACCCCGGCTCGTCGACGAGGAGGTCGATGGGCGCGCGGAGGTCGGCGTCGATCCATTTCCGGGCGGCTGCCGTGGGGTCGGGATGGTCGCTGAAATCGCTGATCCGAATCGTGCGCGGCAGGCTGTGGTCCACCCGCTGGACGACCCGGCCGTCGTGGCGCAGGAAGGTGAGGAACGGCGAACCCAATTCATGCCCGGCGACCAGGGCGCACCGTTCCAGGAGGGCCACATCGAGCTCGGCCTCGATATCGAGAACGTGAGCGACGCACAGCGGCACCGACGGCAGGAGTTGCTGGGCATGCCACAGACCTGCCTGGGCCGGTGACAGCTCGAACGCTCCCGGGGGCAGAGCGGACGCGGTCTCCGGGCTCGCAGTCGAATCCTCGCAGGTCATGCGCTCATCCCTTCGCGTCGGAACGTGCCCCCGTCCCGAGGTCGCGCGTTCAGCGAATGTGGAATACTCCGAAACACGCCGACCGAAGTACCGGCGCGTGCCCCACCGTTCCGGGCGTTGTGTCTCACCTGAATCCGCGACATATCCGGCGGCCTGATTGCACCAGCGAGGAACTCATGTCCGAACGCAAGGTGACGGTGACACTCGATCAGCTCTCGGCGACGACCCTGTGGACGTTGCGAGACCGCGCACATGCGGCGATGCGGCCGCGGCCACTGATCATCGATCCGGTCGCGATTCAGGCGTATCGGCGAATCGACTACGACTTCGATGGGTTCGGGCGGATCCGGCAATCGCACGCGCTGCGGCCACTGTGCTTCGATCGTGCCGTCGCCGACTTCGCCCGCCGGCATCCGCGAGGTGTCGTCGTGGCGCTGGGCGACGGGCTGGAAACCGGATTCTGGCGTAGTGACTCCGATTCGCTGCGCTGGCTGTCGGTGGATCTGCCCGGCGTCATCGGGGTCCGTGAGCAGGTCATGCCGAAAGACGCGCGAGCCGAGGTCATGGGGTGCTCGGTACTGGACACCCGCTGGATCGAACGCGTCGATGCCGAAGACGGGATCTTGATCACCGCGCAGGGACTGCTGGGGTACCTGCAGCCCGCAGACGCGCTCGGCTTGATCGATGTGTGTGCGCACGCCTTTCCGGGTGGGGAAATGGTCTTCGACACGATTCCGGGCTGGTTGCGCAGGCGCTCCCACCAGGACACGGACTCCACCCGGCCGCCCATGCCGTTCCACCTGACGGCGCGTCAGGCCGCGCGACTGCCACGCGACAACCCGGCGATCAGCGCGGTGACCGAGTTGCGGCTGCCGGCCGGCCGCGGCCTGTGCGGTCCGATCCCCTTCGCTGTCGCTTACCACATTCCGCTCGGTTCGCTCCTGCGGCCCACCACGACGCACGCGCAGTTCGCCCGTGCCGGCGCGCAGCAGTGAGTCGCAGCGCAGCAACGAGTCACAGGGCAGCGGTGAGTCACACCGGTAACGCGATATGAACCTGTCGGGCAAGGGCGATCACTCCGGACGCTGAACAAGGGGACGCTGGCGACTCCGCGCTCCGTCAAGTGGCAGATGAACCGATGCCCCGAACCTTCATCCGCCGCGGGTGTCACCGTCGATTTTCGACCTGGCCGACCACGATGGCGCACGTAGTGGACTACCTCAGCGACGGCAGTGGAGTACGCGACGTCGATCCGCGCCCATGCGTCGGCCGTCCCCGGCCGGTCGGTCACCGTCCGCAGACGATGGCGGCGAGTGCCTCACGGGTATTGACACCGAGTTGCCGCCCGGCGCGATAGATGTGGCCTTCCACGGTGCGGACAGACACGATCAGCCGGTCCGCGATCTGCTGATTCGTCAGGCCTTGTCCGATGAGGGTCGCGATTTCGCACTGCCGGTCGGTGAGCCGGGCGTCGATCGCGATAATCGCCCGGATGGCGGGCGTGTGCGCCCCGCACTCGGTCGCTATGCGGCGGGCGCGTGCCGCCGATGTGAGCGCGGAAACCCGCATCCCGCGGTACGCGTGGGCGCTTGCTGCCTGCGCAGCGCAATCTGCCGCGGCGAGCAGGTCGCCGTATCGTTCGAATTCCGCGGAGACCTCATCCAGCGCAGCCCCGTCGCGGTCGGTGAGCGCAGCGGCCTGACGAGCCGCGGCGGGAGCTCGTGGGCCGTCCACCGAGGACGCCAGGCGCGACAGCCGCTCGGCGCAGGAGGTATCGCCGAATTGCACTGCTGTGTGCAGCGCGAGGACTTCCAGTGAGAGCTGGTCATTCTTCGCGGCCAAGTCCGCCGCCTCGTGCGCGATGGCGATCGCGCCGGCACCGGACTGCTGCCCGGTCGCCACCACCCATGCCCGTACCCGAATCAACTCGGGATCGAGGAACGAGTATCCGGGGTGCCGGGCGGCCTCCGCTGCCGCCATCGCCTCCGCCGCCTCGTCGGCGTCACCGGTGAGTGCAAAAGCCTGTGCGAGCGCGACGCGACAGGCATATCGCATTCCGAACGCGTCGCGCCCACCCAGGCCGGAGGTTGCCTCGCGGAGCGCGCGCACCGCCTCGGCGAGGCGACCGCAGCGCAGTGCGACCCGCCCGTTCACGAACATCGCCGCGGTCCGGATCGGGGCCGGAGCGTCTGCGGCCATCGCCCGGACGTCGGCGGCCAGTTCCTGGGCGCGATGCAGATATCCGGCGTTCACCAGGGCATGGACATGCTCCATATGTACCGCGATCGGCAAAATACTCGTATCGTGACTGCGCGCTGCGATGGCACCGCGGTCGGCGAAGGGACCGATCCGGTCTGTTTCACCGAGGACCCCGAGTGCGCCGACAAGGGCATAGCACGCCGGTGCGACGGCGGCGGGGTCGGCGCAGCCGCTGTCGAGCACACCTCGCGCCGCCCGGGCCGCGACCCGTGGATGGGCACGGCACAGATCGAGGACGGCGCCGAGCGCGATCAAGCTCTGCCGTGCGTCAGGACCGGTGATCGATGACCGTGCCCGCGCCTCGATCAGCTTCGCGTCATCGACCCGGCCCAGGCTCCAGAACATGTTCGTCACGCGGTCGATCGCGACCCGCACACGCTGAGCCTCGTCCCCCACTTCCGCCAACGCCGCCAGCTCGCGCTCTGCCTGTGCGCCGTCCCCGTTCATCGCCAACGCGTGTGCGCGCAACCATCGCGCCGGAAGGCCGCTGCCCGCGGTCGCCGCCGCACCGGCGAGCTGCGCACACAGTTTCGCATCCCCGCGGCCCAGGGCGATGCGCGCGCCGTCCATGAACAGCCTCGGTTCGGGCGGGCGGTCGGACTGCATGGTCAGGACGGCCGCCCGTAACCGGGCGGCGGAGTTGTACGGCGACCGGGTGAGTGCCTGCGCGATTCTTCCGCGCAGGCGAACAGCCTGCAGTGTCCCCGTTCGATCGCGCCGCACCTCGCCATACAAAGGATGGGCAAGGCGCACGGACATGGCTTGCCCATCCCTGAGTTGCACCGTCACCAGCCCACGTTCCTCGGCCTGTTCGATCGCTCGACGTCCCGCGAGTTGTTCCAATGCGCTCACTGTGAGTGGTTCCTCGATCGCAAGAATGTCGACAACCTCGCGCACGAGCGGGTCGAGGGCGCCCATTTGCGCTTCGATCAAACAGGTCAGGGTGGTGGGTAACCCTATGTCTCCGGACCATCGCCACACACCGGACTCGAGCCGCAGCCGGCCCGCCTCACGTTCGGCGGTGACGAGCAGCCGGAGAAACAAGACGGTGCCGCCGGCGAGTCGCCACAGGTGCTCGGCGCTCGAACGCTCGAGTTCGCCGCCCAGCACGGTCTCCAGCAGAACCGTGACCTCCCGCAGCGACAGCGGTCGCAGGTCGAGTCGCTCGAGGTACCCGTCCTTCCACAGCGATGTGATCGCATCCGGTGCCCTGTCGGTCGCCCGCAGGGTCATGACCACGGGCGTCGTGCCCGCCAGGACCAGCTGCTGCACCGCCATCGCGGATTGTTCATCGAGCAGATGCGCGTCATCGACGCCGACCACTACGCGGCGACCATCGATGCGTGCGGCCAGTGCGCGTGCGGCGGGAATCGCCGGCCCCCCGGATTCGCTCGCCGCGCCGTCTTCCTGCAGATGTCTGGACAGTGCGCCGAGTGGTACCGACCGACCGGACTTGGTGCCGACCACCCAACGCTCCCGGGCACCGCTGCGGACGGCCTTGGCCAGGGCCTCGCGCGCCAACCGGGTCTTACCGACTCCAGGGGGCCCGGCGATCACCACTCCGGGTTGCGAATGGTCTCGGCCTCGCATGGCCGCCGAGATGAATGCCAATTCGGCATCCCTTCCGACCAACGGCCACTTCCACGCCACCATAATCTCGACCTTGTTACGGAACGAAACCTCCAGCCGCCGACCCATATCGATTACACGCCTTGACGGCGGTGGTCGCAAGAAAGGTACGCCCGCAGACCGAGACGAGTAGTCGGCTACGTGAGCGTGGTCATCGGGCAGGTTGACGCTTCACTGCGGCGAGCGGTTCGGGGCGAGGCCGAGGGATTCCAGAAGGGCCGCGCCGTCCGGGTCGCGGGCGAGGATCGAACTGCGGGCCTGCTGGTAGGGGCAGTGCGCGGCCTCGAAGTCGGCTGCTGTGGCGAGTACCGCGGAGCGATCGCCGGCGAGCAGAGCGGTGCCGCGGCTGACGATCGCGGTGGCGACCGGGTTGCCCACCACCGTGGTCCGCGCGGAATCCAGGATCGTCGCCGCCTCCGGCCGACCGGCCAGCACCGCCGCCTCGGCGCGCAGCGCCACGTACCAGTGCCGCCAGATCCACAGCTCCTGCTCGTCCAGATCGTCCGGTGCGATGGCCAATTCGGCCCAGGCTCGGTCCGCATGTCCGGCGTGCAACGACTGAAGGGCGGCGAAGACCGCTCGCCAGGCCGCCGGCGCCCCGGACAGCTCGGCGGCGCTCGCCTGCCATCGAGCCTGCGCGGGAAGGTCACCGCGCAGGCCGTGGATCAGCGCGACAGCGGCCGCCGACACCGCCAACTGCGGGGCGCGGGCGCGCCCGGCCAGCTCGCGGGCGTCGGCGAACCGCTGGCTGTCGGCCCACACCGCGTGCGCGTCGCCGGCCAAT
>NZ_BAFQ01000174.1 GCF_000308375.1 Nocardia aobensis NBRC 100429
GGTCGTCGCCGCCGTAGGTGGCGGGGGGTGCGATGACGAGGGTGGCGGCGCCGGCGGTGGCGAACAGGATTTCCATCAGGGAGGCGTCGAAGGACGGTGAGGCGAAGTGCAGGAATCGGGCGCCGGGTTCGATGTGGTAGTCGGCGCGTTGGGTGGCGACGAGGTCGGCGATGCCGGTGTGGGTGACGGCGACGCCTTTGGGGCGGCCGGTGGATCCGGAGGTGAAGACCACGTAGGCGGTGGTGGTGGGGCGCAGGGGCCGGAGCCGGTCGTGATCGTCGATCGGGCTGTCGGGGTGGGTGTCGAGCGCTGCGATGGTTTCGGGGGCGTCGAGGGTGATCCAGTGGGCGGTGTCGGGTAGTTGTGGGCGTGCGGTGGTGACGGTGATGCCCAGTGCGGCAGCCGAATCGGTGATCATGTGGTCGATGCGGTGGGCCGGATAGGCGGGGTCGACGGGTACGTAGGTGGCGCCGGTTTTCACCACCGCCCACCAGATGAGCACGGATTCGGCGGAGCGGGGCGCGGCGGCCAGGACGGGGATTTCGGGTCCGGCGCCGTGGTCGATGAGTAGCCGGGCCAGGCGGTTGGAGCGCCGGTCGAGTGCGGTGTAGGTGAGGTCGGTATCGCCGGTGGTGAGGGCGAGGCCGTCGGGGTTGCGGCGGACGGCGTCGGCGAATATGCCGGGCAGTAGCGGGGATTCGGGTGTGGGTGCGGTGCGTGGGCCGATGCTGGAGAGCAGGGTGCGGCGTTCGCGGGGGTGCAGCCAGTCGATGTCGCCGACGGGGGTGTCGGGGGTGGTGGCGACGGTTTCGAGGATGCGCAGCAGTCGGTGCACGAATCCGGTGACGGTGTCGGGGTCGAACAGGTCGCGGGCGTACATCAGCATGCCGGAGAGGCCTTGGGCGGCACCGGTTTCGGTGGAGGTGTCGGAGATGACGAGTTGGAGGTCGAATTGGCTGGTGCCGGTGTCGACGTCGGCGCGGGAGACGACGACGTCGGGGAGGGCGATGTCGATGGCGCCGGTGTTCTGGAAGGCCAGCACCACTTGGAACAGGGGGTGCGCGGCGGTGGTGCGGTGCGGGTTGAGTTCTTCGACGATGCGTTCGAAGGGGACGTCGGCGTGGTCGAGGGCGTGCAGGTCGGTGTCGCGGGTGCGGGCCAGCAGTTCGGTGAACGGTTCGCCGGGGTCGAGGGGGGTGCGCAGGGCGAGGGTGTTGACGAACATGCCGACGAGGTCGTCGAGGCCGGGTTCGCCGCGTCCGGCGACGGGGGTGCCGATGACGATGTCGTCGGTGTCGGCGAGTCGTCCGAGCAGGACGGCGAGGGCGGCGTGGACGACCATGAACAGGGAGGTGCCGTGGTCGCGGGCCAGTGTCTGCAGGTGCTGGTGCAGGGGTGCGGGGATGTCGAGGGGGACGCGGCCGCCGGTGAGGGTGGCGACGGTGGGCCGGGGCCGGTCGGTGGGCAGGTCGAGCAGGTCGGGTGCGCGGTCGAGGGTGGTGCGCCAGTAGTCGAGCTGGGTCGACATCAGTGAGGTGGGGTCGTCGGCGGCGCCGAGGACTCGGCGTTGCCACAGCGCGAAGTCGGCGTATTGCACGGGCAGTGGCTGCCAGTGTGGGGGTTGTCCGGTGTGGCGGGCGGCGTAGGCGGTCATGACGTCGCGGGCCAGCGGGCCCATGGATTGTCCGTCGCCGGCGATGTGGTGCACGACGAGGATCAGCATGTATCGGCTGGTGGTGTCGGTGTCGGTGGTGATGTCGAACAGGGCGACGCGCAGCGGTACCTGGGTGGAGACGTCGAAGCCGCGGCGCACGAATTCGGTGAGCAGTTGCGGGAGGGTGTCGCGGGCGGGGTGGCCGGTTTCGAGGGTGACCGGTGCCCGGTCGAGGATGAGCTGGCGGGGTTCGCCGTCGGTTTCGGGGTAGATGGTGCGCAGCACTTCGTGGCGGGCGAGGACGTCGTCGAGGGCGGCGCTCAGTGCGTCGGTGTCGAGGCGTCCGGACAGGTGCAGCATGACGGGGATGTTGTAGGCGGCCGAGTCGGGTTCGAAGCGGTTGAGGAACCACATGCGTTGCTGGGCCAGCGACAGCGGGATGGGGTCGGGGCGGTGGCCGGCGGTGAGTGGGATGCGGGCGGTGCCGTGCAGGGTGCGGGCGGCTCGGGCGAGGGCGGCGACGGTGGGTTCTTCGAAGATGGTGCGGACGGGGATGCGCACGTCGAGGGCGGCGCCGATGCGGGCGGCGACGAGGGCGGCGCTGAGCGAGTCGCCGCCGAGGGCGAAGAAGTCGTCGTCGGCGCCGACGTGTTCGGCGTCGAGGACTTGTTCGTAGGCGCGGGCGACGATGTCTTCGGCCCAGGTGGTGGGTGCGCGGAAGGTGCGGGCGGTTTCGGGTGGCCGGGGTAGTCGGTCGCGGTCGAGTTTGCCGGTCGGGGTGAGCGGCACCTCGTCGAGGATCATGACGGCGGCGGGCACCATGTAGGGCGGAAGTGCCTGGGCGAGTGTGGTTTTCAGGTCGGTGTCGGACAGGGTGGTGCCGGCGGCGGGTGTCACGTAGGAGACGAGGGTGGTGGGGCGGCCGTCGTCGGTGCGTGGGATGGTGACGGCGAAGGCGACGTCGGGGTGGGTGGCCAGGGCGGCGTCGATTTCGGCGAGTTCGATGCGGTTGCCGCGGACTTTGACCTGGAAGTCGTTGCGTCCCACGAATTCCAGGTCGCCGCTGCCGGTGCTGCGCACGATGTCGCCGGTGCGGTACATGCGGGTGCCGGGTGCGCCGAAGGGGCAGGCGACGAAGCGGGTCGCGGTCAGTGCGGTGCGGTCTTTGTAGCCGTCGGCGAGTCCGGGGCCGAGCAGGTACAGCTCCCCCGCGACGCCGTGCGGGACGGGCCGCAGCCAGGTGTCGAGGACGGTGGTGGTGACGGGGCCGGCGGGGGTGCCGATGGTGATCGGCGCGCCGGGGGTCAGTGGTGCGCTGGCGGTGGCCCAGATGGTGGATTCGGTGGGTCCGTAGAGGTTGATCATGGTGCGTCCGGGCGCCCACCGGTCGACGAGTTCGGGTCCGACGGGTTCGCCGGCGGTGGCCAGCACGCGCAGGGTGTCGAAGCGGTCGCCGGGGATGGTCGCCAGCGCCGACGGTGTCAGCACGACGTGTGAGATGTGTTCGTACTGAATGAGTTTCGCCAGGTCGGGGCCGCCGTAGACGTCGGGTGGGGACACGACGAGCCGGCCGCCCGCGCCGTGGGCCATGAGCAGTTCGAAGATCGAGGCGTCGAAGCTGGGTGAGGCGACCTGCAGGACGGCGGAGTCGGCGGTGACGCCGAGGAGGCGGTGCTGGGCGGCGACGAGGTCGGTGAGGCCGCGGTGGGTGACCAGGACACCTTTGGGGGTTCCGGTGGATCCGGAGGTGTAGATGAGGTAGGCGGTGTGGTCGGGGGTGAGCGTGGCTCCGCGTTCGGTGTCGGTGATCGGTGCGGTGGATTCGGTGTCGAGGGCGGCGACGGTGTCGGGGTCGTCGAGGGTGAGCCAGTCGATGCGCTGGGTCGGGCGGGTGTTGTCGGGGTGGGTGCCGGCGGTGTGGGTGATGCCGAGGGTGGCGCCGGAGTCGTCGAGCAGGAAGGCGATGCGGTCGGCGGGCAGGCGGGGGTCGATCGGCACGAACGCGGCGCCGGTCTTCGCGGCGGCCCATATGGTGACGACGGCGTCCAGGGAGCGTGGCAGCGCGCTGGCGAGCACGGTGTGCGGGGGGAGGCCGCGGCGCAGCAGCAGTCGCGCGAGTCGGTTGGATCGCTGGTCGAGGTCGCGGTAGGTGGCGGTGTCGGTGCCGCAGGTGGCGGCTACGGCGTCGGGGTGGGCGGCGGCGGTGGCGGTGAGGATGTCGCCGAAGGTGCGCGGCTGGTGGTGGGCGTGGTCCGGGTGGGCGGGTTCGGTGTCGCCGGGCGTGGTGAGGCGGGCCAGGTGGCCGGCGGGGTGGTCGGCGATGCGGTGCAGCAGTGCGACGAACCGGTCGAGGATCCAGCGGGCGCGGTGGGTGTCGAATTCGTCGTCGAGGTAGCGCAGGGTGATGCGCAGTCCTGGGGCGGCGGTGGGGTCGGTGTGGGTGTCGGCGGGTTCGGGGGCGACGACGAGGCTGAGCGGGTACGGGGTGGCGTCGACGCCGGTGATGTCGTCGATGCGCAGGCCGGCGGCGTCGACGAGGTGCTGCAGGGCGGGCCGGTCGACGGGGAAGGACTGGAAGGCGACGGCGGTGTCGAACAGGGCGGTCATTCCGGCGGCGCGGTGGATGTCGGGCAGTCCGATGTGGTGGTGGCCGAGCATGCGGGTCTGGTGTTGCTGGATGCGGGTCAGCAGCTGCTCGACGGTCAGGGTGGGGTCCAGGGGGACGCGCACGGGGATGGTGTTGAGGAACATGCCGAGTGTGCGGTCGACCTGCGGGAGTTCGGGGGGCCGGCCGGAGACGGCGGATCCGAAGACGACGTCGGTGTCGCCGGTGAGTTCGCGCAGGGTCAGCGCCCAGGCCGCGGCGACGGCGGTGTTGACGGTGACGGTCGCGTCGGCGGCGACGCGGCGCAGGTCGGTGACGTGCCGCGCGGGCAGCAGGGTGTCGATTTCGCCGGCGGAGGTGTCGCGGTGGGCGGCGTCGGCGCGGGCGACGCGGGTGGGTGATTCGACATCGGCGTATTCGTGGGCCCAGGCGGCGGTGGAGGCGGCGAGGTCCTGGCGGTGCAGCCAGCTCAGGTAGTCGCGGTAGCTGGGGGCGGGTTCGGCGGTGTCGATGTGGGCGGGGGTGGCGTAGTACGTGAGTAGTTCGCTCATCAGCAGCGGCATGGACCAGCCGTCGAGGATGACGTGGTGGTTGGTGACGAGCAGCCGGAAGGTGTCGGGGCGCACGGTGATCAGGGTGAACCGGATCAGCGGCGGTGCCGACAGGTCGAACCCTTCGGCGGCGTCGTCGGCGGCCACCCGGTCGAGGCCGGTGTGGTCGGTATCGGTGAGGTCGATGTGCCGGAAGCGGACGGGTGCGTGGCAGAGCACGATCTGGCAGGGTCCGGCGCTGGTGTCGGTGAAGGCGGCGCGCAGGATGTCGTGGCGGTCGACGAGGGCCTGGGCGGCGCGGCGCAGCCGTTCGGCGTCGACGGTGCCGGTGAAGCCGATCGCGGTCTGGACGGTGTAGTTGTCGCCGGCGCCGGGATTGTAGGTGGAGTGGAAGCGGATTCCGGCTTGCATCGGCGACAGCGGCCACACGTCGGCCAGCTCCGGGTAGCGGTGGTCGAGTCGTTCGACGTCGGCGGTGGTCAGTTCGACGAGCGGGAAGTCCGCGGGGCGCGGGGGGCGGCCTTCGGCGCGGTGGGCCGGTTCGCGCGACGGCGACGGGTCGGCGGCGACGGTGCCGCGAACCAGTTCGGCAAGGGCGGCAACGGTTTTGGCTTCGAAGACGTCGCGGGGGGTGAGGGTGAGCCCGGCCTCGCGGGCCAGCGCCACCAGGCGCATGGACACGATGCTGTCGCCGCCGAGGGTGAAGAAGTTGCTGTCGGCGTACACGGTGTCGCGGTGCAGGACTTCGGCGAACAGTTTCGCCATGAGCTGTTCGTCGGCGGTGGCCGGTGCCCGTCCACTGGTCTCGTCGGTCCGGAAGTCGAGTGCGCGCAACGCTTTCCGGTCGATTTTGCCGACCGGGGTGCGGGGCATCTCGGGCAGTTCGACGATGGCGGCCGGGTTCATGTAGTGGGCCAGTTCGCGTTCCAGGTCGGCGTGCAGGGCGGCCGGGTCGAGGGTGGCGCCGGGTGCGGCGACGACGTAGGACACCAGCACGGGTTCGCCGGCGGGTCCGGGGCGGTCGACGGTGGCGGCGGCGGCCACGGTGTCGTGGCGGGCCAGCCGGGCGTCGATCTCCCCCGGTTCGATGCGCAGGCCGTGGATCTTGACCTGCTGGTCGCTGCGGCCGAGGTATTCCAGTTGCGGTCCGTGCGGGGTGTGCAGCCAGCGCACGCTGTCGCCGGTGCGGTAGAGGCGTTGTCCGCGAGACGATTCCGGGTCGGCGACGAAGCGGGCGGCGGTGGTGGCGGGGCGGTCGAGGTAGCCGCGGGCCAGGGCGGGGCCGCGCACGTACAGTTCGCCGGCCACGCCGGCGGGGACGGGCCGCAGCCACATGTCGCGCACGGTGACCGACAGTCCGTGGATCGGGGTGCCGATGGTGACGGGTTCGCCGGGGGTGAGTGTGTCGGATCCGGTGGCCCACACGGTGGTTTCGGTGGGACCGTAGTGGTTCATCAGCCGCCGCCCGGGTGCCCAGCGGGTGACGAGGTCGCTGCTGGTGGCCTCCCCGACGACCGCGATGGTCGTCAGTGCCGGCACGTGCGCGGGATCCATCGTGTCGAGCACCGACGGGGTGATGATGGCATGGGTCACCCCGTGGGTGTGCAGCAGTTCTTCGAGTCCGGCGCCGCCGTAGACGTCGGGCGGGGCGATCACGAGGCCGGCGCCGTGGCCGTGGGCGAGCAGCAGCTCCGACAGGCAGGCGTCGAATCCTGGTGAGGCGACCTGCAAGACGGTCGAGGTGGTGTCGACACCGAATGCGTCGGCGTGTGCGGCGGCCAGTCCGGCGAGGCCGCGGTGTGTCAGGTGCACGGCTTTGGGGGTGCCGGTCGATCCGGAGGTGTAGATCAGGTAGGCGGCGTGGTCGAGCCGCACCTCGTGCACGGTGGTGGTGTCGGGTTCGGCGGTCAGGTCGGTGTCGGCGTGGACCCAGTCGACGGTGCCGGGTAGCCGGTGGGCGAGGGCGCTGGTCGTGACGCCGAGGGCGGTGCCGGAGTCGGCGAGCAGTTCGGCGATGCGTTCGTCGGGGTTGCCCGGATCCAGCGGTAGGAACGCCGCCCCGGTTTCGGCGACCGCCCAGATCGCGGCCGCCAGCTCGATCGATCGCGGAACGACCACGGCGACAACGGTTTCCGGGCGTGCGCCGCGGGCGAGCAGCCGCTGCGCGAGGCGGTGGGCCCGCGCGGCGAGTTCCCGATAGGTGAGGGTGGTGGTCCCGGCCCGCACGGCCACCGCGTCCGGGTGCGCGCGGGCGGTGTCGGCGAGGATGTCGCGCAGGGTGCGCCCGGCCGGTGCGCTGCGCGCCGGAATCGGTTCGGCCGCTTCGGTATTCGTGCCGGCGCTGATCGTGGCGACGGTCGCGGTGGGGTCGGCGGTGATCTGGTCGAGGATCTGTTCGTAGCGGTCGAGCAGGGTGGCGGCGGTGTCGGTGTCGAGCCGGTCGCAGGAGAAGCGCAGCATCACGGTGTGGGTGGCGGCGGTTGCCGCGTCGGGGTCGTTGTCGCGGCCGGGTCGTGGCGGGGTCACCTGCAGGCTCAGCGGGTACGGGGTGGCGTCGTGGGCGTCGATGTCGACGAGGCGCAGCCCGGCGTCGTGCAGATTGTGGGTCAGTTGTTCGCGATCGAGCGGATAGGACTCGAGGACGGTCACCGTGTCGAACATGTCGGCGAAACCGGTGGCGCGTTGCAGTTCGGCCAGCCCGAGATGCCGGTGATCGAGGGTGGCGGCCTGTTCGGACTGCACCCGGGTCAGCAGGTCGGCGACGGTTTCGGCGGGTTCGAGCCGGATCCGCACGGGCAGGGTGTTGATGAACAGCCCCACCATGCGTTCGACTCCCGGCAGCTGGGGTGGGCGGTCGGAGACGGTGTTGCCGAACACGATGTCGGCGCGGCCGGTCAAGGTGGTGAGCAGCAGCGCCCACGCCACCTGCACGGTGGTGTTGGCGGTGACACCGTAGGCGCGCGCCAGGTCGGTGATCGCGGCGGTGGTCTCGGTGGACAGGTTGCGGCTGACGTCGGCGTTGTCGGCGGGCACGGTCCGGTCGGGGCGCCCGGTGACCAGGGTCGGGCTCTCGATGCCGGCGAGCACGTCGCGCCAGGCGGTGATCGCGGCGTCGCGGTCCTGGTTGTGCAGCCAGTGCAGGTAGTCGCGGTAGGTGCCGGCCGGTGGCAGGGTGGCCGGGTCGCCGTCGGCGGCGTAGAGGGTGAGCAGTTCGTGGATCAGCAGCGGCATCGACCAGCCGTCGAGCACGATGTGATGGTTGGTGAGCAGCAGTTCGAATCGGCTCGTGCCGGTGCGGATCAGGTGGAAACGCAGCAGCGGCGGACGGGCGGGGTCGAACGGGGCGGACGCGGCGTCGGTGATGCGGCGGCGTTCGCGGGCGCGTTCCCCGGCGTCGGCGATGTCGGTGAGGTCGCTGTCGTGCCAGTCGGCGCGCACGCCGCTCATCACGATCTGGCGGGGCCCGGCGGCGGATTCGACGAAGGCGGTGCGCAGGCTGTCGTGGCGGTCGATCAAGGTCTGGGCCGCGACCCGCATGCGGGCGGTGTCGACCTGCCCGTCGAGGGTGAGTGTGGCCTGCACGGTGTAGCCGTCGGCGCGGTCGGTGTCGTAGACGGCGTGGAACAGGAGTCCGGACTGCAGTGCGGTCAGCGGCCACACGTCGGTCATGGTCGGATATTCCAGCTGCCAGCGGTCGATATCGTCCTGGGTGAGGTCCACGAGCGGGAAATCCGAGGGGGTGAATCCGCCGGCGGTGTCGGTGCGGGCGTGGGTGGCGAGCCCGCGCAGTGCCCGCACCCACAGTCCGGCCAGTTCCTCCACGTCCGCGGTGTCGAGCACGTCGGTGGCGAATTCCCAGGTGGCGTCGAGTTCGAGGCCGTCGGGCCCGGGTTCGGCGATCGCGTTGACGTCCAGGACGGCCGGCAGCGCCATCGCCGGGTCGCCGGTCGCGGTGAGGGAGGTGAATTCGGTGGTCGGTGTCCACGGCCCGGACTGTTCGTGCACGCCGACGCGGCCGAGGTAGTTGAACGCGATCTGCGGCTCGGGCACGGCGGCCAGTTCGGCGCCGGCGTCGGGGTCGAGGCGGCGCAGCATGCCGTAGCCGATGCCGTTGTCGGGGATCGCGCGCAACTGTTCCTTGGCGCGCACGATCGCCGTCCCCGCGGCGGCGCCGCCGGCGAACGCGTCGTCGGCGTCGACGCCGCGCAGGTCCAGGCGCACCGGGAAGCGGGTGGTGAACCAGCCGACGGTGGAGCTGAGGTCGGCGCCGGGAACGGCGTGTTCCTCGCGGCCGTGTCCTTCCAGTGAGATCAGTTCGGTGTCGGTGTCGACGCCGCGGTGGCGACGCCACTGTCGCAGCGCCAGCGCCAGCGCCGCCAGCAGCGGATCGTTGGGTGTGCCGTGGAAGCGGGCCGGGACGGTGGTGAGCACCGCTTCGGACACGTCGGCGGGCACGTGCACCTCGACGCGGCCCGCGGTGGCCACGGTGTCGCGTGCCGGGTCCAGATGTCTCGTGCCGAGCAGCGTCTCCCCCGGCGCGAGCACGCTCTTCCACAACTCGAGTTCGTCGGCGCGGCGGCTCGCGGCCTGTTCGGTGAGTCCGTGGCTCCAGCGCCGCACCGACGTGGTGGGCGGACCGAAGGCGGGTTCGGTGCCGGCGCTGATCTGCTGCCACGCGCCGGCCAGATCGGCGAGCACGATCCGCCACGACACCGCGTCGACCGCGAGGTGGTGGATCACCACCCACATCAGGTCGGGGCCGGTGGTGTCGTCGCTCATCCGCACCAGGTGCACCAGCACACCGTGGGCGGGATCGAGCCGGTCGGCGGCCGCCTGCAAGCGGGTGTCGATCTCGGGGGCGTCGCGGCGCGGCAACCGCACCGACTCGAACAGTGCGGCGGCGTCGACCGTGCCGGATGCGGCGACCTCGACCGACGGGTCGGCCGATCCGGCGCCGCGCAGGACCGCGCGCAGCATGTCGTGGCGCTCCAGCACCGCCGCCAGCGCCGCCACCAGGTGGGCGTCGTCGACGTGTTCGGGCAGTTCGATGAGGGTGGCCTGGGCGAATCGGTCGAATCGGCCGCGGTCGAGCATCGCGTACATGATCGGGGTCAGCGGCATGGGTCCGACCGCGCCGCCGGGCAGTTCGGCCAGTTGCGGGCCGCCGCCGGCGTCGGTGGCGACCGCGGCCAGACCGGCCACCGTCTTGTGTTCGAACACGTCCTGGGTGGAGAAGCTCAGCCCCTCGGCCTTGGCGCGGGCCACCAGCTGGATGGACAGGATGCTGTCGCCGCCGAGGGCGAAGAAGCTGTCGTCGGCGCCGACGCTGGCCACGTCCAGGATGTCGGCGAACAGATCCGCCACGCGCTGTTCGCGCGGGCTGGACGGCGCCCGACCGGCCGGTGCGGCGCCGAAGGCGGGTGCGGGCAGGGCGGCGCGGTCCAGTTTGCCGAACGCGTTCATCGGGAGCGTGTCCAACGCCATGATCACCGCGGGAACCAGATGCGGCGGCAGCGTGTCGCGGGCGAAGCGTTGCAGTTCCAGCGGGTCGATGCGGCGGCCGCGCACCGGCACCACGTAGGAGGCCAGCACGGTGGCGTCGGCGTTGTTGCGCACCGGCACGGTGACGCAGATGTCGACGTCGGCGTGGGCGGCGAGCGCGGCGTCGATTTCGCCGGGTTCGATGCGGTAGCCGCGGATCTTGACCTGAAAGTCGGTGCGCCCCAGCAACTCCAGCTCGGGTACGGGTCCGTCGCCGACCCAGCGCGCCATATCGCCGGTGCGGTACATGCGGGCTCCGGGCCCGCCGTGGGGGTCGGCGACGAAACGGGCCGCGGTTTCGGCGAACCGGTGGCTGTAGCCGCGCGCCACGCCGGGCCCGGCCAGATACAGCTCGCCCGCGGTGCCGGCCGGAACGGCCTGCAGGTAGCGGTCGAGCACCATCGCCGACATTCCGCGGATGGGGCCGCCGACGGTCAGATCGGCGCCGGGTGTGATGGCGGCGCTGGCGGCGGTGACGGTGGTTTCGGTGGGCCCGTACTCGTTGAACATCACCGCGGTGTGGGTCCATCGTTCGATCACGTGCGGCGGGCACGCGTCACCGCCGACCACGACCACCCGCAGTTCGCTCAGCTGCCGCGGATCCACGGTCGCCAGCATCGCCGGGGTGAGGGTGAGGTGGGTGACGTGCTGGGCGGCGAGCAGTTCGGTCAGTTCGTCGCCGCCGATCACCTCGGGCGGGACGACCAGCAGGGTCGCGCCGTTGGCGAAGCACACCAGGAACTGTTCGAGCGAGGCGTCGAAACTGGGCGACAGCGCATACGACACCCGCGCGCTCGCGTCCACACCGCACACGTCGCTGCGGTCGGCGATGAGGTTCGCCAACCCCGCGTGGGTGACCTGCACCCCTTTCGGGATGCCGGTGGATCCGGAGGTGTAGGTGATGTAGGCGAGGTCGTCGGGGCGCAGCGAGCGCGGGCGTTCGCTGTCGCCGATGGGGGCGCCGGTGGTGTTGTGGCAGGCGGCGGCGGTGCTGCGATCGTCGAGCACCACCGGGGTCACCGTGTGTGGCAGCCGGCCGCGGTAGGCGCCGACGGTGATGCCGACACCGGCGCCGCTGTCGGCGATCATGTGCTCGATGCGTTTGGCGGGATATTCGGGGTCCACCTGCACGATGGCGGCGCCGGATTTGGCGACGGCCCAGGCGGCGACGATCGAGTCGATCGAGCGGCGCAGCATGATCGCGACGGTGGTGCCGGGTCCGCAGCCGTGCGCGATCAGTTGCCGGGCCAGCTGGGAGGATCGGGTGTCGAGTTCACCGTAGGTCAGTGTGGTCTCGGGTGTGGCGATCGCGTCGGAGGCGGGGTGGCGGCAGGCGCTGTCGGCGAGGATGTCGGGCAGCAGCCGGGGCGCGACCGCGTCGTCGCCGTGCACGGGCAGCAGCCGCTGCTGTTCGGCCGGCGCGAGCAGCGGCAGCCGGTCGATGCGGTGATCGGTTCCGCGGGCGAGGAATTCGTGCAGGAACATCAGGAAACGGCCGTGGTGGCCGGCGAGTTCGTCGGGGCGGTAGATGTTCGGGTTGCCCTGGAAGTCGATGTGCGTGCTGTCGCGGCCGGCGCCGGGATAGATGTTGACGAACAGATCGGCGGTGGGCCCGGAGGTGAGCACATGCAGGTGCCCGGTGGTGTCGCCCAGGACGACGTCGTTGTCGATCATCATCAGGTTCACGGCCGGACCGAAGGAGGCGGTCTCGTCGCGGGCGATGCCCAGATCTCGGAAGATGTCCTCCTGCCGGTAGCGCTGGCGGCGCAGCGCGCTGGTCAGCTCGCCCTGCACCGCGTCGATCAGTTCGCCGACGCTGCGGGAACCGACCCGCACACGCAGCGGCACCACGTTGGCGACCATGCCGCCGGATCGGCGCAGCATGGCCGAATGCCGGCCCGACACCGGCAGGCTCAGCAGCACCTCCGTGCTGCCGGTCATCCGCGCCAGGTAGGCGGCGAAGGCGGCGACCACGATCGGTGTCACGCTGGTGCTGCGCTCGGCGACCACGGCATCCAGCAGTGCCGCGGTCTCGGGTGAGAGCGCTTCGCTGACCAGCGCCGGATGGATGGTCGGTTTGGCGACGCGACCGGCCAGGCTGACCACCGGCGGGGCGCCGGCCAGATGTTCGGTCCAGTAGTTGCGGTCGTTGTCGAAGCGCGTCGACCCGCGATAGGCCAGGTCCTGTTCGGTGATGTCGACCAGATCCTTCGCCGCGGCCGTGCCGGGCTCCTCACCGCGCAGCCACGCGTTGTACAGCTCGGTGATGCGCTGCAGCATGGTCACCGCGGCGAAGCCGTCGAGGGCGATGTGGTGGGCGCGCTGATACCACAGGTAGTGGTTGTCGCCGACCTGGTAGATGACGCAGACCATGAGGTGGTCGTGCAGCAGATCCAGGGGTGCGGCGTAGTCCTCGGTCATCAGCCGGTGGGCGGTGGCCACCGGGTCGGCGTGGCGGCGCAGATCCACCACCGAGATCGGGGCGCCGCGGAAGTGGTCGACGTACTGGCAGGGTTCGCCGTCGACCTCGATGATGTGCAGATGCCCGGAGCCGAATTCGATGCTCGCGGCGCGGCAGGCTTCGACGAGCAGGTCGGTATCCAATTCGCCGACGATTTCGACGTATTGCGCCACCGAAATCGGGGACTCCCCCGCGAGATGCTGGGCGAACCATATTCCGCGCTGCGCCGCGGTCAGCTTGAATACGCCGTCCGGGGCCGGGCGCGGGAATACGTGTCCCGAGCCGAGTGCGTGTGTTCCGGTACCGGATGCCTGGTGACCGCCCAGTGGCGCTGCCCCGATCCGCGGTGACTTCGGGGTCTGTCGATCGCCGCCGAAGTTGCTTTTGAATTGGGTCACCGGTCCTCCATCGGATCTCTTTACTTCGACGCAGTGATAAGACGCCGGACCGTTCTCCGAAACGACGTTCGCCGTAATGCGTGAAGCAGGTCGAAATGTGCGCCCAGAATTTATTCAGGCGCGACGAACAACGCCCGCGCGGTGCTGTGGGCGGATATTCGTCCGGGCGCGAAGGCGGTGGTCACGGCGCCCCGACACGCCGCGCCGACCGCCTCCGTGGGCCGTCGGGCCAGGTCAGTGCCTGCGTTTGCGGCGGAGCCGGTGATCGCGTGATCGCCGGTCCGCGGATTCGACGCCACCCCGGGGTTCGGAGCCGTCACCGCCGCCGTGCCGGCCGCATACCTCGTGCGGGACGGCGTGGCCCGCGAGCGGGCCCGGCGGAGCGGGCGGGTTACCCACATCGTTGGTATTCATCGCGTTCACCGGATCACCTTCTGGCACGTGAAGCCTCACGGCAGTGTGTCGTAGGTAGATTCGGTGGCGGGACACGCCCGGATAAAAAGTAATTTTTTGATAACTGTGAAGTTTCCCCGGTACCAGATAGTCGGACTTTCACCCGGTCGGATGTGGGAAGAAGGGGACGCTCCGGGTCGCGGCCCGCGGTTTTCGTGACGGTCGTTATGAAATCGAGCCCCGACGAGGCTCGAATTTCGGTGTGGTCACCGGCATCAGAAACCACAGAAATCACAACAATCACAGATTTCTACGGCGCGGGACCTGTAGCCCAGCGAGGTACCCGGTCCGTCCGGCTCGCCCGGGGCCCGCTCTCGGCCGCCGAGCGCGCGATACCGCGGGTGCGACCCGCCGGTTCCCGCGCCGGAGGGCAGATGTTCGGAAACTGGGTTCTCCAATCCGCACCTACCGGTTACTTGAATGAGTCATACTTCGGACCGTGTCCACTACGGCGGATTTCGAGCGCATGCTGCGCCGGGCCGCGCTGCGGGTGACAGCCCCGCGGATCGCGGTGCTGACCGCTGTGGCCGACCACCCGCACTCCGACACCGACACCATCCTCGGCCTGGTCCGCGGCACCCTCGGCACGGTCTCCCATCAGGCCGTCTACGACGTGCTGCGGGCGCTGACCGAGGCCGGTCTGCTGCGCCGGATCCAGCCGATGGGATCGGTCGCGCGCTACGAGACCCGCGTCGGCGACAACCACCACCATCTGGTGTGCCGCTCCTGCGGCGTCATCGCCGACGTCGACTGCGCGGTCGGCGACGCACCGTGCCTGACCGCCGCCGACGACAACGGCTTCGTCCTCGACGAGGCCGAGGTCATCTACTGGGGGGTGTGCCCCTCCTGTTCCCCGCCCACGTCTCGATCGAACCCGTGATCACAGCCCGTTTCACTCTCTCGGAAAGGAAATACCGTGCCTGAGGAACATCCACCTATCGCCGAGGCCAACACCGAACCGCCCGAGAGCGGATGCCCCGTCGTCGGCCGCATGAAGCGACCGGTCGAAGGTGGCGGCAACCGCGACTGGTGGCCGGAACAACTCAACCTCAAAGTGCTGCAACACAATCCGGCCGAAATTCACCCGTTCGGCGCGGACTACGACTATGCCGCCGAATTCGCCACCCTGGATCTGGCGGCGGTCAAGGCCGACATCATCGAGGTGATGACGACCTCGCAGGACTGGTGGCCGGCCGACTTCGGCCACTACGGCCCCCTGTTCATCCGCATGGCCTGGCATGCGGCCGGCACCTACCGCATCGAGGACGGCCGCGGCGGCGCCGGCTCCGGTATGCAGCGCTTCGCCCCGCTCAACAGCTGGCCCGACAACGCCAGCCTGGACAAGGCGCGGCGGCTGCTGTGGCCGGTGAAACAGAAGTACGGCGCCAAACTGTCGTGGGCCGACCTCATCGTCTACACCGGCAACGTCGCCCTCGAGCACATGGGTTTCCAGACCTTCGGCTTCGGTGGCGGCCGCGTCGACGAATGGGAGCCCGAGGAGGTGTACTGGGGTCCGGAGCTGGAATGGCTCGGCGATGACCGCTACTCCGGGCAGCGCGATCTGGAGAACCCGCTCGCGGCCGTGCAGATGGGCCTGATCTACGTCAATCCCGAAGGGCCCAACGGCAATCCGGATCCGCTGGCCGCCGCGATCGACATCCGCGAGACGTTCCACCGGATGGCGATGAACGATGTGGAGACCGCGGCGCTGATCGTCGGCGGGCACACCTTCGGCAAGACCCACGGCGCCGGACCCGCCGACAACGTCGGCCCCGAACCCGAAGCCGCGCCGCTCGAGCAGCTGGGCCTGGGCTGGAAGAGCTCGTTCGGCACCGGTGTCGGCAAGGACGCGATCACCAGCGGTATCGAGGTGACGTGGACCCCGACCCCGACCCAGTGGGACAACAGCTTCCTCGAAACCCTCTACGGCTACGAATGGGAGCAGACCAAGAGCCCCGCCGGGGCGTGGCAGTGGGTGCCCAAGGACGGCGCCGGCGCGGGCACGGTGCCCGACGCCCACGACCCGTCCAAGACCCAGGCCCCCGCGATGCTGACCACCGACCTGTCGCTGCGCCTGGACCCCATCTACGGGCCGATCACGCGGCGCTGGCTCGACCATGCCGAGGAACTGGCCGAGGAGTTCGCCAAGGCCTGGTACAAGCTGATCCACCGCGATATGGGACCCAAATCCCGGTATCTGGGTCCGCTGGTGCCCGAGGAGACCCTGCTGTGGCAGGACCCGATCCCGGCCGTCGATCACGACCTGATCGGTGACGCCGAGATCACCACCCTCAAGGCGCGCATCCTGGATTCGGGCCTGACGGTGCCGCAGCTGGTGTCCACGGCGTGGGCGGCGGCTGCCTCGTTCCGCGGCAGCGACAAACGCGGCGGCGCCAACGGCGGCCGGTTGCGGCTGCAACCACAGAACGGCTGGGAGGTCAACGATCCCGACGAACTGGCCCAGGTGATCCGCACCCTGGAAGCGATCCAGGAGGCGTTCAACACCGAACAGACCGGCAGCGTGCGCGTTTCGTTCGCCGATGTGGTGGTGCTCGGCGGTGTCGCGGCGATCGAGAAGGCCGCCCGCGATGCCGGTTTCGGGGCGACCGTCCCGTTCACCCCCGGCCGCAGCGACGCCACTCAGGAGCAGACCGACGTGGAGTCGTTCTCCGCACTCGAGCCCAAGGCCGACGGTTTCCGCAACTACCTCGGCAAGGGCACCCGCCTGCCGGCGGAGTATCTGCTGGTCGACAAGGCGAACCTGCTGCGGCTGACCGCGCCGGAGATGACCGTGCTCGTGGGCGGGCTGCGCGTGCTCGGCGCCAACCACAAACAGTCGCCGCTGGGTGTGCTCACCGACAATCCCGGTGTGCTGAGCAACGACTTCTTCGTCAACCTGCTCGACATGAGCACCGAGTGGAAGCCCTCGCCCGCCGACGACGGCACTTACATCGGCACGGACCGCGCCACGGGCGAACAGCGCTGGACCGGCAGCCGCGTCGATCTGGTGTTCGGCTCGAACTCGCAACTGCGGGCGCTGGCCGAGGTGTATGCCGCCGACGACGCCAAGGCCAAGTTCATCGACGATTTCATCGCCGCCTGGGACAAGGTGATGAACGCCGACCGGTTCGACCTGGCCTGATCCCGTAACGCCCGGATGCCCCGCGCACCACCGCCGGTGCGCGGGGCATCCGGGCGTCCGGGGGGAGCATGTCGATCGCCGCGGGCGCGTGGGCGCGGACGCTACAGTCACCCGAGACCCCTCGCCGCCCAGGAGGCCGCCGTGACCGTTCCGCTGCTGGCATGGGCCGGTGCGCTGGCGCTGATCGTCGTGCTGCTGGTGTTCGACTTCGTCTTCCACGTGCGCGGTGCGCATTCGCCGACACTGCGCGAGTCGGCGGTGTGGTCGGCGGCCTACATCGGTGTCGCCGTGGCGTTCGGGTTCGTGGTGTGGGCGCTGGGCGGGTCGGAGATGGGGGTCGAATACTTCGCCGGCTACATCACCGAGAAGGCGTTGTCGGTGGACAACCTGTTCGTCTTCCTGGTGATCTTCACCGCCTTCCGGGTGCCCGCGGCAGCCCAGCAGAAGGTGCTGCTGGTGGGGATCGTGATCTCTTTGGTGGCGCGGACCGGGTTCATCTTCCTCGGGGCGACGCTGATCAACCGTTTCGCGTGGGTGTTCTACCTGTTCGGCGGGGTGCTGCTGGTGACCGCGGGCAATATGCTGCGCCCCGAGAGCGAGGACACCCACTCCGGTGACGGGTTCGTGGTGCGCGCGACCCGGAAATTGTTGCGCACCACCGATTTCTACGACGGTGACGCGATGACCACGATCGTGGACGGGCGGCGCCGGTTGACCCCGATGATGTCGGCGATGATCGCGATCGGCGGCACCGACGTGCTGTTCGCCCTCGACTCGATTCCCGCGATCTTCGGCCTGACCCAGAACGTGTTCCTGGTGTTCACCGCCACGGCGTTCTCGCTGCTGGGTTTGCGGCAGCTGTTCTTCCTGCTCGAGGGGCTGCTGGACCGGCTGATCTATCTCGGTTTCGGGCTGGCCGCCGTGCTCGGCTTCATCGGGGTGAAGCTGATCCTGCACGCCCTGCATCACAACAGCGTGCCGTTCGTCAACGACGGCGACCCGGTGCCGGTGGCCGAGATCCCCACCGGGTGGTCGCTGGTCGTGATCGTCGCGATTCTCGTTGTGACGGTGGTGGTTTCGCTGTGGAGCCCGGCCGGGCGCGCGCAGACCGCCGTCGCCGGAGCGCGTCGCTACGCCACCCGCTACCTCGATCTGGGCTACGAGGCCGACCAGGCCGTCCGCGAACGCACCTACGCGCGCATGCTGGACTCGGAGCGGGCCATGGCCGGACTGCCGGACAAATATGTGCACCGCTTCCGCGCCGACGACCTGACCGCGCTTCTCGACCGCGCGCACGTCGTGCACGAGGACCGCATGGAGCGCATCCGCGCCGGCCTGCCGCTGCGCATGTGAACTCCGCACGCCTTCCACTTATATTCCGTTTCGGCTATATTGCCGATATGGCATCTACGTTCGAGGCGCTGGCCGAACCGCGGCGCCGCGAAATCCTCGACCTGCTGCGCCGGCGCGAACACCTGGTCGGCGAACTGGTCACGGAGCTGCGGCTCGCGCAGCCGACGGTGTCGAAACATCTGAAGATCCTGCGCGGCGCCGGACTGGTCGAGGTCCGCCACGACGCCCAACGCCGCTGGTATCGGCTGCGACCGCAGCCGCTCACCGAGATCGACCTGTGGCTGGCCCCCTACCGGCAGCTGTGGGACACCAGCCTCGACGCGCTGGCCCGCCACCTCGACGTCCTGGCCGCCGCCGACGACAGCACCACACCCACCGATGCCGAGACCGCGAGGAGTGATGACGATGAGTGACCCGTCCGCCGAACTGACCACGATCGACGGCACCCCGACCTTGCGATTCGAGCGCCGCTTCGCCCACCCCCGCGAACGCGTGTGGCGGGCGATCAGCGATCCGCAGCAGATGACGGCGTGGTTTCCCGCCGCCGTGCAGACCGAACTGCGCCCCGGCGCGCCGATGCGGTTCGTCTTCGACGACGAAGCGCCCGTCGACGGCACCTGGGACGGGGAAGTCCTCGAGGTCGATCCGCCGAAGGTGTTCATGTTCCGCTGGAACCGCGACGTGCTGCGGTTCGAACTGCTCGCCGACGGCGACGGCTGCCGGCTGGTGTTCACCCACGCGCTCGGCGACGGCCCGACCGGCCGCCTGGGCGCCGCCCGCACCGCCGCCGGATGGGACGGCTGCCTGACGAGCCTGACCGCCGCACTCGACGAGACCGAGGTGAGCGAGGACCCGACGACCGGATGGCTGGCGCGCGCCGAAGCCTATATCGAGAAGTTCGGGCTGGCCCGCGGCAGCGCCGAACCGGGCGCGGACCCCGAATCCGATGTGGTGCTGCGGTTTTCGCGTGATCTGGTGTGGCGGCCCGCGGACACGATCTGGGCGATCCTGGTCGAGGACCAGTCGCCGCGCGTCGGTGCGATGCCACCGGCCCGCGCGACCAACCCGCAGATCGAACCCGGACCGGTCACCGCATGCGATCCGCCGCGGCTGCTGGAATACGAGGTGTCGGTGGACGGGCAGCCGGCGGGACGGGCGCGGTGGGAGATCGTCGCCGATCCGCGACTGGGCACCCGCGTCGACTTCACCCACACCCTGCCCCACCGCCTCGCCGCGCACCGCGCCGCATTGCTGGCCGCCTGGCAGGTGCAGTTCGAACTGTTCTTCGCCGCCACCCAGGGCGAGATCCGATGCCCGTGGCCGCGGCAACGCGTCATCGAACTGACCGCCACCTACAGTTGAGTCACCGCGCCGCCTCCCGGCCGGTGCGGACCGGAATCGTGGTGTCCAGCAACGTCATCAGCGCGACGGCGACACCGAGACCGGCGATCACCCACGCGATGGCATGCAATCCGGCGTCGGTGGTGGCCGAACCGAAGGTCAGCGCGATCAGGCTGGAGGAGAAGATCGCCCCCATATAGGCGAAGGTGCGATACAGCCCCGACGCCACCGCGACCTGCCGGGCCGGCGCCTGCACGTACAGCGCGGCCTGGTTGGCGAACCCGCTGGCGCCGCCGGCCACTCCGAACAGCAGCGACATCGCGATCAGCATGATCACCGGCGAGTCGTGCGTGATCACGACCATCACCAGCCCGGTCGCGATCAACGCCGCGCCGCTGGCGGCCAGCGGCACCCGCACCCAGCCACGGTTGGACACCAGGCGCGCGATGACGATGCTGATCGCCGACAGCGGCAGCAGGATCAACCCCACCTGGGAGGCGCTGTAGTGGGCGGCCTGTTCCATCCATTGGCTGGTCCCGTAGAGGGCGGTGTAGGTGCCCAGCGACACCACCGCCTGCCGCAGGTAGGTGCGCAACAGCCCGCCGTTGCGGGTCAGCATCCGCACATCGATGAGCGGGCTGCGGGCTCGCCACTCCCACGCCACCAGCGCGGTCGCCAGCCCCAGCGTCACCGGCAGCAACCACCACAGCGGTGAGCGCAGATCCGACAGAAACGTCAGCATGCCGATCACCGCACCGGCGAACAGGCCGATGCCGACGATGTCGATCGCGGCCGGCAGCGACCCCTGATCGCGGCGGCGCGGTTCATCCTTCGGCACACCGGTCAGCGTCGCCACCAGCGCGACCAGCGCGAGCGGGATGTTGACGAAAAAGATCGCGCGCCAACCGAACACCCCCGCCAGCAGTCCACCCAGCGGCAGCCCCACCACGGAGGTCACCTGCGCGGCGATCGAGAAATTGCCCAGCACCCGCGCCGGCACCCCTGTCCCGGCGTCGTCGGCGCGCCGCC
>NZ_BAFQ01000173.1 GCF_000308375.1 Nocardia aobensis NBRC 100429
GCATTCCGGCGCCGCGATGTCGAGGATGTGCCGAACGCGCTCGTCCGGCTGATCCGGATCGATCGGCACATAGGCGGCGCCGGCCTTGAGTACCGCGTAGACGGCGACCAGCAGTTCGACCGAGCGCGGCAGCGCCACCGCCACTCGCTGCTCCGGGCCGATCCCGCGGCCGATCAGATACCGCGCCAGCCGGTTGCTCCGGGCATCGAATTCGGCGTAGGTCAGAACCCGTTGTGCCACAGCACTTCCCGAGCGATCCTCGGCGAGTGCCACCGCCTCCGGATGTGCGGCCACCGCGGACGCGAACCGGGCGGTCAGCGTGTCCGGATGTTCACTGCCCGAAACCGGCGGCAGCTCCCGCGCGGTGTCGTTGTAGTCGACCAGGATGCGGGTGCGTTCGGCGTCGTCCAGCAGGTCGATATCGCCGATCGTGACCTCCGCGTCGGCGGCGACCCGGTCGATCACCCGCAGGAAGCGCTGCACGAAGTGCTGCACCGTGGCGGCGTCGAACAGGTCGGTGGCGTAGGTGACGGCGGCCGAGATGCCCGCCGCGGCGCCCTGCTCGTCGTAGGTGTCCGTCAGATACCAGTGCAGATCGAATTGCGATGTGCGCGTGTCGATCTCGAGTTCACTGACCGTCACGCCGGGCAGCCGCACCTCGGTCCGATTCAGGTTCTGGAACGACAGACCCACCTGGAACAGCGGATGCCGTGCCGTGGACCGGACCGGATCGAGCAGTTCCACCAGCCGCTCGAACGGCACATCGCTGTTGGCGAAGGCGGCCAGATCCGTCTCGCGCACCTGGTCGAGCAGCTCGGCGAACGATGCCTGCGGCGCGACCCGAGCACGCAGGACCAGGGTGTTGACGAACATGCCGATCAGGTCGTCGAGTTCCGCCTCGCCCCGGCCCGCGATCGGCGCACCGACCGCGACATCCTCGGTGGCGGCGAGCCGGGCCAGCAGGATCGACAGCGCGGCGCGGACCACCATGAACAGGGAGGCGTGCCGGGTCCGTGCCAACCGGTGCAGGGCGGCATGCCGCTCGGCGCCGATCTCGAACGTCAGCGCCCGGCCCCGTAGCGACTGCACCTTCGGGCGCGGCCGGTCCGTGGGCAGTGGCAGCTGTTCGGGCAGATCCGCGAGGGCGGACCGCCAGTGCGCGAGCTGACCCGCGACCAGCGACCGCGGATCGTCCTCCGCGCCGAGCAGTTCGCGCTGCCACAGTGCGTAATCGGCGTACTGCACCGGCAGCGCGGACCACTGCGGCGCCGCCGCGGCCGTGCGCGCCGCGTAGGCGGTCAGCAGATCCCGGGTCAGCGGCACGGCCGAGGCGCCGTCGGCGCAGATGTGGTGCATCGACAGCACCACGATGTGCTCGGACGTATCCGTGACCCGCAGCAGTGCCGCGCGCACCGGAATGTCACGCGTGACGTCGAAAGGGCGCGAAAGTATGTGCGAGACTGCGCTTTCCACCTCGCCGGCGGTCACCGATCCGACCGTGAACCCGGCATCCGCGTCGGCCAGGATCTGCTGGAACGGTCCGTCGTCGGCCTGCGGGTAGACGGTCCGCAAGACCTCGTGCCGCTCGACCACATCGGCGAAGGCGAGCTCGAGTGCCGCGGCGTCCACCGCACCGGTCAGGCGCACCGCGAACGGTACGTTGTAGGCCGCGGAGGCGGGATCCATGCGGTTGAGCAACCACATCCGCTGCTGGGCCGGCGACAACGGGATCCGGTGCGGCCGGGTCCGGGCGGTGAGCTCGACCCTCGCCGTACCGGCGTGGGCGGCGAGCCGTTCGGCCAGCGCACGCACCGTCGGCGCCTCGAACACGGTGCGGACCGGGATCCGGGTCGCCGACCGGGCGCCCAGGCGCGCGACGACCTGGGTGGCGATGAGCGAGTTGCCGCCGAGTTCGAAGAAGTCGTCGTCGGCGCCGACCCGGGGCACGCCGAGCGCCTCGGCCACCACCGCGGCGACCAGACGCTGCTGCGGCGTGGCCGGCTCGCGGTACGGCCGTGCCTGGAACTGCGGTTCCGGCAACGCTTTTCGATCCAGTTTGCCCACCGGGGTGAGCGGCACGCGGTCGAGGACGACGACCGCGGCCGGCACCATATGCGACGGCAGACTGCGCGCGGCGTAGGTGGTCAGCTGCTGCGGATCGATCGAACGTCCCGGCACCGCACACACATACGACACCAGCGCGGTGGCACCGGCCGGGGTCTCGCGGCCCAGGGTGACCGCGAAATCGACGTCGTCGTGACCGGTGAGCACCGCGTCGATCTCGCCGAGTTCGATGCGGAAGCCGCGCACCTTGACCTGGAAGTCGGTGCGGCCCAGATATTCCAGCTCCCACTCACCGGTGCCGCCGACGATCCAGCGGACCAGGTCGCCGGTGCGATACATCCGGGTGCCGGGCGCACCCCACGGGCAGGCGACGAAACGGTCGGCGCTCAGCCCTGCCCGGGCGTGGTACCCGCGGGCCAGGGCCTCGCCCACGACGTACAGCTCACCCGCGACACCGGGCGGCACCGGCTGCATGCGCGCGTCGAGCACGAGCGTGGTCGTGCCCGGCACCGGGGTGCCGATGGTGATCGGCACGCCCGCGACCAGAACCGCGTACGCGGAGGAGATGGTGGCCTCGGTCGGGCCGTAGCTGTTGACGAAGCGGCGGCCGGGCTGCCATTTGGCCAGCAGTTCCGGCGTGGTCGCGTCGCCGCCGGCGCCGACGACCTCGAGGTCCGGCAGTCCGGACGGATCCACGGTGGCCAGCATGGCCGGGGTGATCATGGTGTGGGTGACCCGCTCGTCGCGCAGCAGATCGGCGAGTTCCTGTCCGCCCAGCACCGACGGCGGCGCGATGACCAGGGTGGCTCCGCTGCCGAAGGTCAGCAGCCACTCCTCCAGCGACTGATCGAAACTCGGCGAGCAGACGTGCAGGAAGCGGTGCCGCGGTTCCACCCGGCACAGTCGGGTGGCATGGGCGGCCAGATTGGCGACCCGCCGGTGCGTGACCGTCACGCCCTTCGGCAGACCGGTCGAACCCGAGGTGTAGATGGTGTAGGCGGCGTTGTCCGGGCGCAGCGGACGGAGGCGGTCGGCGTCGGTGATGGGATCGGGCGAGCGGCGCGCGCAGGCGGCGGCGGTGGTCTCGTCGTCCAGTGACAACCAGGTGGTGGCCGCGGGCAGATCGGCGGCGAATTCCCCTGTGGTGATGCCGATTACGGCGGCGGAGTCGACCACCATGTGCCGCACCCGATCGGGCGGGTAGCTCGGATCGACCGGCACGTACGCGCCGCCGGCCTTCGCGACCGCCCAGACCGCGGCGATCATCTCGTAGGAGCGCGGCAGCGCGATCGCCACCGACCGCTCCGGCCCGACCCCCGCGTCGATGAGCGTGCGGGCCAGCTGCGAGGACTGCCGGTCCAGCTCACGGTAGGTCACCGATCGGCCGTCGATGCGCACCGCGACCCGGTCGGCGCCATGACGCAGGCCACGCGTGAAGATCTCCGGCAGCAGCCCCTCGGCGAGGACCGGGCCGCCGTCCATCCGGGTGAACTGCTCGTACTCCGCCTCGGACAGCAACGGCAGGCTGCCGACGGTCTGCTCCGGCGCGGCGGCCACGGCCGCGAGCAGTCCGGTGAAGCGCCGGGCGAACGACTCGACCGTGGTGTGGTCGAACAGATCACGCGCGTAGGAGAGGTCGGCGAGCAGACCCTCCCCGGTCTCCTGCACGGTCAGCGACAGATCGAATTGTTCGGCGTCGAAATCGAAATCGACGGCCTCGACCCGCAGACCGGGCAGTGCGACATCGCGCTGCGGCAGGTTCTGGAAGGTCAGCATCACCTGGAACAGCGGATGGCGTGCCGTGGAGCGCTCCGGATTCACCAGCTCCACCAACCGTTCGAACGGCAGATCGGCGTGCCCGAACGCCTGCAGGTCGGTATCGCGTGCGGCGCGGAGCAATTCGGCGAAGCTCACCTCGCCCGGTACCCGGGTGCGCAGCACGAGGGTGTTGACGAACATGCCGACCACATCGTCGAGTTCGGCCTCGCCGCGGCCCGCGATCGGGGTGCCGACGGCGACGTCGTCGGTACCGGCCATCCGTGCCACGAACAGCGCCCACGCGGCGTGCACCACCATGAACAGTGTCGCGTTGTGGGCGCGACCCAGCTCGACCAGATCCGCGCGCAGCTGCCCCGAGAGGGAGAACACCACTCGTCCACCGCGCGCGGACTGCACCGCCGGACGCGGGCGATCGGCGGGCAGATTGACCTCGTCCGGCAGGCCGGCCAGCTGCTCGCGCCAATAGCGAGCCTGCGTCGAGATCAGGCTCCGCGCATCGTCTTCCGAGCCGAGCGCCTGCCGCTGCCAGAGCGCGTAATCCGCGTACTGCACCGGCAGCGGGGACCAGTGTGGAGCCTCGCCCGCGCGGCGGGCGGTATAGGCGAGCATCACATCGCGGGTCAGCGGCCGCATCGACCAGCCGTCGGCGGCGATGTGATGCACCACGAACACCAGCACGTGTTCGTCGGCCGAAAGTCGCAGCAGCGCAACGCGAATCGGCACCTCGGCGCTCACGTCGAACCCGGCCGAGGCCAGCTCGGCGATGCAGGCCGCGACCTCCTCCGCGCCGACCGGCCGCGGCGTGAGATCCGCGTCCACCTGCGACGCGGGCAGGATGTGCTGCACGACGCCCTGAGCCGTCTGCGGGTAGACGGTGCGCAACACCTCGTGCCGGCCCAGCACGTCGAGCACCGCCTGCTGCAGTGCGTCGACCCGCAGCTCACCTTGCAGCCGCACGGCGGCGGGCACGTTGTAGGCCGCGGATTCGGGTTCGAACTGGTTGAGGAACCACATCCGCTGCTGCGCCAGCGACAGCGGCAGCGCCTCGGGCCGTGGTCCGGCGGTCAGCGCCGTGCGGCCGCCGGAGCCGATGTGGCCGTCCACCCGCACCGCGAGCGCGGCCACCGTCGATGCCTCGAACAGCAGCCGGACCGGAATCCGGGCGTCCAGGGCCGCGCCGAGGCGGGCCGATACCTGGGTGGCCAGCAGCGAATTGCCGCCGAGGGCGAAGAAATCGTCGTCGGCGCCGACTCGAGGCGACCCCAGCACCTCGGCGTAGATGTCGGCGATCGTCTGTTCCACCGGGCCCGCGGGGGCGCGGTAGGCCGTCGCCTCGAAGGCGGGGCGGGGCAGCGCGGCCCGGTCCAGCTTGCCGTTCACGGTGAGCGGCAGCGCATCGAGGACGACGAACGCCTCGGGCACCATGTACGACGGAAGTGTCTGCGCCAGCGCCTTTTTCACGTCGGCGACATCGATATCCCCGGCGGACGGGACGAGGTAGGCGACCAGCCGGTCGGCGGTGCGCGGATCGGAGACCGCCAGCACGGCGACCTGGGCGAGTGCCGGCAGCGCGAGCAGCGCCGCCTCGATTTCCCCGAGTTCGATGCGGAAGCCCCGCACCTTCACCTGGAAATCGGTGCGGCCCCGGTATTCGAGTTCGCCGGCCGCGTTCCACGCCACCACGTCGCCGGTGCGGTACATGCGCGTTCCGGGTTCGAACGGATCGGCCACGAACCGTTCCGCGGTCAGATCTGCGCGGCCGTGATAGCCGCGAGCCAGCTGCGCACCGGCGAGATACAGCTCACCGGGCACGCCCACCGGCACCGGCAGCAGCCGCGAATCCAGCACGTACACCCGGCTGTTGGCCTCCGGACGGCCGATCGGGACCGCCACCGTATCGGTGTCGTCGACCGCGTGGACGGTGATCGAGACCGCGGCCTCGGTCGGGCCGTAGAGGTTGTAGAGCGAGGCGGAACTGTCCCGGCGCACGCGCTGCGCGGTGGTGGCGGGCAGGGCCTCGCCGATGGCGAGCACGCGGCGCAGCGAGGCCGGCAGGCTGCCACCGGAGGCGGTGAGCAGCGCGTCGAGCATCGACGGGACGACATGCAGCGTGGTCACCTGTTCGCGCCGCATCAGCTCGTCGAGGTAGGCGGGATCGCGATGACCGTCCGGTGCGGCGACCACGAGCCGGCCGCCGGAGACGGCGGCGGACCAGAATTCCCAGACCGAGAGGTCGAAGGTGGCGGCGGTCTTCAGCAACACCGCGTCGTCGGCGCGCAGGTCGAATTCCGCTGTCTTCCAACGCAATTGATTGACAATCGCCTCCTGGGAGACGGTGACGCCCTTCGGCCGGCCCGTCGATCCGGAGGTGAAGACGACATAGGCCGGATGCTGCGGCAGCAGCGGAGCACGGCGGTCCCGATCGGTCACCGGCGCGGTGGCCAGATCCGGCACGGCGTCGACGTCCACCACTCGCACCGACTCGTCTCGCAGCGTCGGCGCGATATCCGAGGTGGTCAGCACACACAGCGGTGCGGCGGTCGAGAGGATGTAGCCGACGCGTTCGGCCGGCTGGTCCGGATCGACCGGCACATACGCACCGCCGGCCACGCTGACCGCGTACATGGCGGCGATCAGCTCCCGGGAACGGCGCAGGGCCAGCGCCACGCGCGTCTCCGGTCCGACGCCCAGCGCGATGAGATGCCGGGCGAGCCGATTGACCTGCGCCGACAGCTCGGCATAGGAAACGGGTTCACCGGTGCCGTCGCGATCGATGATCAGCGCCGGTGCCGTACCGGCGGCTGCCACCGTCGCGTTCCACATCTCAGGAAGCGTTGTCGCGCAACCCGGTTCGGCCGTGTCGTTCCAGGTTTGCAGAATCCGCACCCGTTCCCGCGGTGCGAGCAGATCCACCGAGCCGACGGCCCGGTCCGGATCGGCACACACCGCATCCAGCAGCCGCAGCAGCCGCTCGCCGAAACCGGCCACGGTGGGGGCGTCGAAGAGCGCGGTGGCGTAGGTGAGGGAGGCGGCCATGCCGAGCGGCGCACCGGACGCGTCGTAGCGGTCGGTGATCACCAGATGCAGGTCGAACTGCGAGACGGCGGTGTCGAAGTCCGCCGCGCTCACCGTCAATCCGTCCAGCGCGAACTCCGCGGCGGCCTGATTGTGGAAGGAGAATCCGACCTGGAACAGCGGATGCCGGGCGGTCGACCGGACCGGGTTCAGCACCTCGACCAACCGCTCGAACGGGATGTCGGCATGGGAGAAGGCGGCCAGATCGCCGTCACGCACACCCGCGAGCAGTGCGGCGAAGCCGGCCCCCGGATCGACCTCGGTGCGCAACACCAGGGTGTTGACGAACATGCCGACCAACTCGTCGAGCGCTCCGTCGCCGCGGCCCGCGATGGGCGTGCCGATCGCGATATCCGTCGAGGCGGTCAGCCGCGCCAGCAAGGTCGCGAAAGCGGCGTGCATCACCATGAACAGCGTCGCGCCGTGGGCGCGGCCGATCTCGATCAGGCGGGTGTGTGCCGCCGCTTCCACGGTGAAGTCCACGGCGGCGCCGGCGGTGGAGACCGTCGCCGGACGCGGCCGATCGGTGGGCAGCGCCAGCTGGTCGGGCAGCCCCGCCAGCGCGCGCGTCCAGTAGCCGATCTGGCGGGCGGCCGGCGAATCCGGATCGTCCTCGGAGCCGAGCACCTCCCGCTGCCAGAGCGCGAAGTCGGCGTACTGGACCGGCAGCGGCGTCCAGCCGGGCGCGGTCCCGGTGCGGCGGGCGGCGTACGCGGTCATCACGTCGCGGGCCAGCGGGACCAGGGAGGAACCGTCGGCGGCGATGTGGTGGACGGCCACGACGAGCACGTACTCGCTGCCCGGTGCGTCGGTGACGGCGAACAGCCGGGCCCGCAGCGGCACCGCGGCCGTCACGTCGAATGGCTCGGTGACGAACTGCGATACCGCGTCGAGCATGTCGGCACCGGGCAGCGGCACCGGCGCCAGCCGCGGCGCCGAGGCGTCGGCGACGGGGAGGATCACCTGCACCGGTCCGGCCTCGGTCTGCGGATACACCGTGCGCAGCACCTCGTGCCGGGCCACCACATCGGCGAACGCGGCGTTCAGCGCGGCCACGTCGAGATCGCCGCTCAGCCGCATGGCCAGCGGGATCGTATACGCGGCGGAGTGTTCGTCCATACGGTTGAGCAGCCACATGCGCTGCTGCGCGAGCGACAGCGGCACCGGCCCGTCGACAGCGCGCGGGGTCAGCGCCACCCGGGCCCGCGCGC
>NZ_BAFQ01000172.1 GCF_000308375.1 Nocardia aobensis NBRC 100429
GGGATCCGCAGCGCCCAGGAGATCGACAACGGATTCTTCTCCAAGCTGGCCCTTTTCGCGATGCGCCACCCCGCGCGGGTGATCGTGCCGGTGGTGGCCGGGCTGCTGTTCCTGCTGATCCCGTTCCGCAATATCGAATTCGGCGGCCTGTCGGAGCGGTATCTGGCGGCCGACAACCCGGCCCGCGTGGCGCAGGAGAAGTTCGACACGCTGTTTCCCGAATTCCGCACCGAGCCGGTGAAATTGGTGGTGGTCGGGGCCGATCCGCAGCAGCTGTCCGATATCCGGTTCCAGGCCAATTTCGCGCCCGGTCTGACGGGCCCGTTCGAGGCGGCGGCGCCGACGACCAACGGCATCAATGTGCTGTCCACCGGTCTGGTGCACAAATCAGATGCCGACGCCGCCATCGCCGCGCTGCGTGCGATTCCGCATCCGCCCGGTGTGCAGGTGATGGTGGCCGGGGTGCCGGCCCTGGAACGCGACGCCATCCACGGCCTCATCGACGGATTACCGTTGCTGGCAACGATTCTGGCGACCGCGGCGCTGGTGCTGATGTACATCGCCTTCCGCTCGATCGTGCTGGCGTTGAAGGCCGTGATCATGAGCGCGCTGAGTCTCGGTGCGGCACTGGGCATTCTGACGTGGATTTTCGTCGAGGGCCACGGCGCGGGCCTGCTCGGCTTCACGCCCGGGCCGCTGATGTTCGCGGTGCTGGTGCTGATCGTGACGGTGCTGTTCGGATTGTCCACCGATTACGAGGTGTTCCTGCAGTCGCGCATGGCCGAGGCCCGCGCCGACGGGGCGCCACCGGCGGAGGCGATCCGCTACGGCATCGCCCACACCGGCGGGGTGATCACCTCGGCGGCGGCGATTCTCATCGTGGTCACCGGCGCGTTCGGATTCTCGGATCTGGTGCTGATGAAGTACATCGCCTACGGTATGATCGCGGCGCTGATCCTCGATGCCACGGTGATCCGCATGCTGCTGACCCCCGCGGTACTGAAACTGGTGTGGCGGTGAGCATGCTCGCCGCCCTGCTGCACAAAACTCCTGCCGCGCAGCGTCGTGAGATCGCCGCGAAGAGTTGAGCACTGTTGCTGCGAGCCCTGCGCAACCCGAGGTGAGAGGGATGCGATGTGTCAACGCTCCCGCTGCAGCCGCGCCAGCCGGGTGAGGGCGGGCAGCGCGGCCGCCAGCGCCCGGCGCTGGGCCGGGCTCAGGTTGCCGATCAGCGGTACCAGGTAGCGGACTCGGTCGTCGTGGCGGCTCTGTCGGATCTGCCGGCCTGCCTCGGTGAGGTGGACGAGTACGGCTCGCCCGTCGCCGGGGTCGCGGCGGCGCAGCACCAGACCGTCACGTTCCAGGCGCGCGACGAGTTGCGTGATGCCCGGCTGGGTCATCTGCTCGGTCTCGGTCAGTTCCGTCAGCCGCATCGGGCCGCGCTGGGCCAGGGTGTCGAGCACCGACAGCGTGGTGAACGACAGTTTCTCCCGGACCGGGATGCGGATGTAGACGCGGTTGAAGTCCTCGATCACCGCGGCGAATCCGTCCACGTCGATGTCGTCCACACGGTCAACTATATCCGGAACTTATACAAGTTGCTTAAATAAGCTGCTTATGCAATTGTGGCGACCACACGGCGCAGGAGGTCACATGAGCGATACCACCCACGATGCCCGACCGTTCCCCTTGACTCCCACGACGATTCACGTCCCCGACAGTGCGCTCGCCGACCTGCGGCAGCGCCTGGAACTGACCCGTCTGCCCGACGACACCGGCAACGAGGACGGGTACTACGGCGTGCCCGGCAGTTATCTGCGGGAGCTCGTCGACTATTGGCGCAGCGGATACGACTGGCGCGCAGCCGAAGCCGAGATCAACACCTTCCAGCACTACCGGGTCGACATCGACGGGGTGCCGATTCACTTCATGCGCAAGCCCGGCATCGGACCGAATCCGACGCCGCTGATCCTGACGCACGGCTGGCCCTGGACGTTCTGGCACTGGTCCAAGGTCGCCGGCCCGCTGGCCGATCCGGGTGCGCACGGCGGCGACCCGGGCGAGGCGTTCGACGTGATCGTGCCGTCGTTTCCCGGCTTCGGATTCTCCAGTCCGCTGGCCGACCGCCCGGATCTGAACTTCTGGAAGGTCGCCGACCTCTGGCACACGCTGATGACCGAGGTGCTGGGCCATGAGAAATACGCCGCCGCGGGCTGCGACGTGGGCGCGCTGGTCACCGCGCAGCTCGGTCACAAATACGCCGACGAGTTGTATGCCATCCACATCGGGTCCGGGCTGAAACTGACCCTGTTCAACGGCGATCGCGCCTGGGACTTCAGTGGCGGACGGCCGATTCCCGACGACCTGCCCGCCGAGGTGCACGCGCGTTTCGTGGAGCTGGACAGGCGTTTCGCTGTCCACCTGGCCGCACACCTGCTCGCCCCCAGCACCCTCGCTCACGCTCTGTCGGATTCCCCGGCGGGCATGCTGGCCTGGATCCTCGAACGCTGGAGCAAGTGGAGCGACAGCGGCGGTGATGTCGAAACCGTGTTCAGCAGAGACGATCTGCTCACCCACGCGACGATCTACTGGGTCACCAACACCATCGGTACGTCGATCCGCCTCTACGCCAACAACAATCGCTACCCCTGGACGCCGTCGCACGACCGCCTTCCGGTCGTCGAGGCACCCACCGGCATCACCTTCGTCGGCTACGAGAACCCACCCGGCGTCGACACCGAGAGCCGCGTGGAGAACTTCCGCACCGGCGACCGCGCCCGGTGGTACAACCACGTCAACCTCACCGTCCACGACCGCGGCGGCCACTTCATCCCGTGGGAGATCCCGGATCTGTGGATCGACGATCTGCGCCGCACGTTCCGCGGGCGGCGCTGACCGGCATCGGGCGGTCGGGCCGGCCGGTCACCGCGGCGGGGGAGCGAACCCGGCAGGCCATGCGGTGCCGTCGTCGTATGTCACGCCCGTCAGGTCGGCGCCGGTGAGCAGTGCGCCGGTCAGTTTCGCGCCGGCGAGGTTCGCATCGTTGAGCTTGGTGCCGGTCAGGTGCACGCCGGTCAGATTCGCGCCCGTGAGGTGCGCGCCGGTGAGATCCGCCCGGTGCAAATCGGTGCCGGTGAGGTCGTCGTTGCCGAGATTCGCGGCGGTGAGGTCGGCGAAGGCCAGGCGTGTACCGCTGAGCTTCGCGCCGGTGAGGTCCACCTTGCCGAGCTTCGCGCCGATCAGGCGCACGCCGGTGAGATCGGCACCCGCGAGCCGGGCGCTGTCCAGAGTCGCGCCGTTCAGACACGTGCGGCTCAGATCGACCCGGTGGTCACCGTCCCGAGCCGCGTCCCGGCGGCCGATGACGGTGAGCGCGGTCTGGATGTCGGCGGGCGGCTCGACCGCAGAATCCGGCCGCGCTTCGGAGTCGTCGCATGCCGCTGCGCCCATCTGGGTGCGCACGAACGCCTCGAGCACGGAGAACACCGTCGGATGGTCTGCTGTCGAATCCTTCGCGAGCCGCTCCAGCAGATAGATGCCCGAGATCCGGACGTTGATCTTGTCGGAAGCCAATTGCTCCGCGGCCAGCCGGAAACGGTCGGTCACCGCGACCTGCTCGGACAGTGCGTACTGATTGTTCGTCGCGCGCAGCGATTGAGCGGTGAACCACAAGGCGACGGCGGCGGTGAGTGTGGCGCCGAGCGTACCGACGGCGGTCGCCATCGCCGCCACCTTCGGCCAGCCGGACCAATGCAGCATCCGCCGCGGCCATGACCGCGATCCGGAGGGCTTCCCAGGCGACTTCGGCGCCGTCATCGCACATCTCCCCTCTCGGAGGCGGCGTGGAAAGTCGGCCTGCGAACCCCGCCTCCATCAGCCACTGTAAGCCGAAACTGCTCGGCACCAACCGATTTCAGGCGAACGGTCAGACCGGTACGGTCATTCGCTCGACCGGGGTCGTCACGACCGTTCGCTCCGCGCTCTCGCGCCGGCGCACCGATTCCTTTTCACAGCGCCCGAGGTCTACATGGTCGGCGGCACCGAACCGGTGGGCCGCAACGAGCCGAGGAAGAGAGTTGAGTGCCGTGACCGTTCCCGCGACCATGCGGGCCCTGCAGCAGACATCGCTGCTGGGGCCGCAGGACATTCGTTTGATCACCGACGCGCCGGTGCCCCACCCCGGCCCGGGCGAGATCCTGATCCGCGTGACCGCGGCCGGGGTCAACTTCGCCGACATCTCGCGCAGTCACGGCACGTTCGGCGGCGGCCCGCGGCCGCCGTACCTGGCGGGGTTCGAAGCCGCCGGCGAGGTCGTGGCGGTGGGCGAGGGTGTGACCGAACCCCGGCCGGGAGCGCACGTGGCGGGGGTGGGAGACGGAGCCTTCGCCGAATACCTGGTCCTGCCGGCGGTCGCGGCCGTCCCGGTGCCGGAGGGCTGGACACCCGAACAAACCCTGGGCCTGACCGTCAACCACCCGACCGCGCTCGCCGCGCTGAAACCGCTGGGTCGCCTTGTAGCCGGTGAAACCGTGCTGATCCAGGCCGCGGCGGGGGCGACCGGACAGGCCGCGGTGACCCTGGCCAAGCACTACGGGGCGACGGTCATCGCCGCCGCCGCACCGGGCAAACATGACATCGTGCGCGGGCTCGGCGCCGACCATGTCGTGGACTCGCGCGGTGCGAGCCCGGCCGCCGAGGTGCGGGAGCTGACCGGCGGCACCGGCGTCGATCTGGTGCTCGAATCCGCAGGCGGCCCCGGCTTCACGGACAGCCTGGCCGCGGCCCAACGGGTCACCGGCCGGGTGGTCGAATTCGGCGCGGCCGGAGGCGATGCCGCGATCAGCAACTGGCAGCTGATCTACGAACACCAGATCCAGCTCATCGGCCTCAATATCGGCGTGCTGATCCAGGCGGCGCCGGAAATCTTCGGCTCCGTCATGGCGGAGTTGTCCGACCTCGTCGCCGCCGGTGTGATCGCACCCGCCCAGCCCACGGTCTACGACTTGACCGACGGCCCGAAGGTGCTGGCCGAACTGGAGAACCGCACGACCATCGGCAAACTGGCACTGCGGCCGTGACCACGACTCCTACACTCGGCGATATGACGGCGCAGCCACGGGCGGCGGACCGGGACCGATTCGCCGCCGACACCGAGCGCTACCGCCGGGAGTTGCTGGCGCACTGCTACCGCACGGCCGGTTCGGCACAGGATGCCGAGGATCTGGTGCAGGAAACGTACCTTCGGGCCTGGCGTTCCTACGCCGGATTCGAGGGCCGGGCGTCGATGCGGTCGTGGCTGTACACGATCGCCACCAACGTCTGCCTCACCGCGCGCACATCGCGCCGCACGCGGGTCCTGCCCTCGGGTCTCAACGGCCCGGACGGTGATATCGGTCGGCCACCGAGAGACATTGCGGCAGGGGAGTTTTCGTGGCTGGAACCGTTGCCGGACGGCTGGGTCGCGGCGGACACCGGCGATCCGGCGGCGGTTGTGGTCGCGCGCGAATCGCTGCGCCTGGCGCTGGTCGCGAGCCTGCAGCACCTGCCCGCCCGCCAGCGCGCCATCCTCCTGCTGCGCGAGGTGCTGGCCTTCTCCGCGGCCGAGACCGCGGAGATTCTCGGCACCACCACCGCGGCGGTGAAGAGCGGCCTGCAGCGCGCCCGCGCCCGCCTCGACGAACTGGAACCCGCCCCCGAGGCACTCCTGGAACCGACCGACCGGCGCGCGCGAGCGCTGCTCGACGGCTACATCGCGGCCTTCGAGCGATCCGATGCCGCCCTGCTGGAACAGGTGCTGCGCACCGACGCCACCCTGGAGGCGACCCCGTTCCGCGACTGGCAGGCCGGACGTGAACACTGCATCCGCGTGCTCGACACCTACGTGCTGGGTGTGCCCGGCGAGTGGCGGATGGCCGCCACCACCGCCAACGGCCAGCCCGCCGCCGTCGTCTACCACCGCTGCGCGGACGGAGTGCTGCGCGCGGACGGGATCGTGGTGCTGGCGGCGACCGCCGCCGGGGTGTCGCGCGTGGTGAAGTTCCACGATCCGGCCTTGGTCGCACTGTTCGGCCACCCGGATTCGATCGCGGGCTGAGCCGAGGTCAGCGGCGCACGGGCAGGATCAGCTGGGCGCCGGTGACGGGGTGGTCGATGACCTCGACGGGATGGCGGTAGACGGTGGTCAGCAGGTCGGTGGTGAGAATGTCGCGAGGGTGGCCGACCGCGGCCAGGCGGCCGCCGTCGAGCACGGCGACGCGGTCGGCGTAGGCGGCGGCCAGACCGAGATCGTGCAGCACGACCACCACGGCCGCCCCCTCGGCGGCACGAGCCGCGGCCAGGCGCAGCACCTGTTCCTGATGGCCGAGATCCAATGCGGCCGTGGGCTCGTCGAGCAGCAACGTCTCGGTGTCCTGCGCCAGCACCCGGGCCAGCGCCGCGCGGGCGCGCTCGCCGCCGGAGAGCGCGGGGAAGGGCCGCGCGGCGAGATGTTCGATATCGGTGGCGGCCAGCGCGGCTGCGATCGCCTGATCGTCGACGTCCTGGCGCGGGGTGCGAGCCCAGGGGGAGCGGCCCATGGCGACGACCTCGCGGACCGTGAACGGGAAGCCGACGGTGTGGTTCTGCGGCAGCACCGCGCGTCGGCGCGCCATGTCGGTGGGTGTCCAGTCGGCGACCGGCCGGCCGTCGAGTTCGACTGTGCCGCTTGCCGGTTCGAGTTCGCCCGACAGCGCGCCCAGCAGCGTCGACTTGCCCGCCCCGTTGGGACCCACCAGGGCCAGGATCTGTCCGGCGACGACGTCGATGTCGACCGATTCGAGCACCGGTCGCCCGCCGCGTGCGATATCGATACCGCGTGCCCGCAGGGTGACCGCGCCGCGGGGCGTCGGCTGCGGGATGCCGTGTGCGGGACGAAGTGTGCGGATCAGCGCGCGCATCCGTGCGGTGCCCGTGCCGCTCATGCCCAGCCTCCCGATCGGGCGCGGGTGCGCCGCAACAGCCAGAAGAAGAACGGCCCGCCGACCAGCGAGGTCAGCATGCCCAGCGGGAGATCGGCGTTGTGGACCAGGGTCCGGGCGCCGATGTCGGCGGCCAGCAGCACCACCGCACCGAGAATCGCCGACAGCGGGATCAGCACCCGGTGCGCGGGACCGACGAGCATGCGCACCACGTGCGGAACGATCAATCCGACGAACAGGATGATGCCGGTGAAGGCCACCCCGGCGGTGGCCAGGATCGCGACGACGACGATCACGTTGCGCCGCAAGCGTTCCACGTCGACACCGAGGTGGCGCGCCGCCGATTCCCCGAGGGCGAGCAGATCCAGGCGCGGAGCCATCACGACCGCCGCCGCCACGCCCACCGCCGCCAGCGGCGCCACCACGGCCACCGCCTGCCAGGTGGCGCCGTTCAGGCTGCCCATCTGCCAGAACACGATCTGATCGCGGGCGGCGGGGGAGGCGGTGAACAGCAGAAACGACATCAGACCGCCGGCGAAGGCGTTGACCGCGACACCGGTCAGCACCAGCGTCACCGTTTCGGTGCGCCCGCCCGAGCGCGACAGCAGATATACGGCGAGGGTGGTCCCGAGGCCGGCGACGAAGGCGCCACCGGCGACCGACCAGGCCGCCGCGAACGCGCCGCCGACCACGATCACCACGCCCGCGCCGACGGCCGCGCCCGCGGACACACCGATCACGCCGGGTTCGGCGAGGGGATTGGCGAACACACCCTGCAGCAGCGCACCGGCGGTCGCCAACGCCGCACCGACCAGCATCGCCAGCACCACGCGCGGGAACCGCACCTGCCACAGCGTGACCTCACCGGCGGGGTGGTGCGGCATCGGCCCCCAGTCCAGCCCGATCCGGTGCAGCACGCTACCGGCCACCTCCAGCGGGGTCGTGGGAACCTGTCCGACAGCGGCCGAGATCAGCGCCAGGATCACCAGTAAGGCGATCGATACCGCGAAGACGACGGTGATGCGGGACCAGCGACGCGGTGTGCGCGGGCCGACGACGGCTTCCCCGGCCGCGCGGGCGTCGGGGACCGGGTCCGGAGGCGCCGGAATCAGCGCCGCAGGACGAAGATCGGAATCGGCGGACTCCTCGCCGGGTGAATCGCCGGGGGTCATGCGGGCTGGGCGCCGTAGACGGCCTTGGACAGCGCTTCGAGCACATGCCCGGTTTCGGGTCCGAAGCTGAGCAGTACCGCATCGGACATGTCGACGATGCGATGGTTGCGTCCGGCCGGCGTCTGCGCGACACCGGGCACCTTCTCCAGGCCGTCGACGCCGCCGACCGATTTCAGCCCGTCCGACATCACCAGCAGCACGTCCGGTGCGGCGCTGATCATCGCCTCACTGGTGATGGTGGTGAACGGTTCGGTGAGTCCCGCCGCGGTTCCGGCGTCGACGCCGCCCAGCGCGGTCACCAGCGAATCGGCGCCCGAGCCGGGCCCGGCGAGCATGGTGATCGCGGTGCTGCGCAGATACACGAATCCGATCTTCAACGGCGGCTGGTGTTTCGGCACCGCGGCCGTGGCGGCGGTGATTTCGGCGTGGGTGCGGTCGGCCAGTTTCACCCCTTGGTCGTGGACGCCCAGCGCGTCGGCGACCGACCGGATCTGCGGGCCGACGCCGTCGATGGTGCGCTGCGGATCGAAGTAGACGACCGTGATGCCCAGCGCACGCAGCTGATCACGCATGGTGGGGGTGGCGCTGGTGGTGTCGGTGAGGAAGACCGTGGGCCGTTGCGCGGCAACGGCTTCGATGTTGATGCTGCCGTTGCCGCCCGCGACGTTGGGCACATCACGCACCGCGGGAAAGGACGCCGACGTCGACCGGCCCACCAGTTTCGACCCCAGACCCAGCGCCCACACGGTCTGGGCGAGGGTGCCGTAACGGTCGACGGCCACGATCCGCTCCGCGGAGGTGACGGTGACCTCGGCGCCGTCGAACGAGTGGACCGTGACCGGTAGCGCCGGTGCCGGTGCGGGGCCGATCGGCGTCGGATCCAGATTCGCGAGGGTCGCGGTGGCCGCCCCCTGCTGCCCGCCCGAGGTGCCGCTGCCGCCGCACGCGGTGGTGACTCCGACGAGCACGACCCCGAGCAGCGTGAACAACCACCGGGTACCGGCCATCCGCCACGCCCCCGGCTCGGTCGATGCCGAACGGTTCTGTGCGGTCGTCCCAGCCTTCTGCCCCGCCGGTGCGGCGGAGGCGGCGCGGGCCGAACGGACGTCGAGACACCTCATGTAGGCAAGCCTAAGTGGTCGCGCGGACGGGTTGTCATCGCCCTGTCCCCGCACGTTCGCCCGGCTCGGCCGGTCAGATGCCGCTGACGTCGTCGAGGGCGGCCGCGATCGCGCGCGGAAGTTCCAGCGTTTCGGCGGCGAGCACGCCGGTGAGCTGGCCGATATCGCGTGCGCCCACGATCATCGACGCGACGCCGGGCCGGTCGCGCAGCCAGGCCGCCGCCACCGCGAGGGGTGAGGTGCCCAGTCCGTCGGCGGCGGTGACCACCGCGTCCACGACCCGGGTGGCGTGTTCGTCGAGACGTTCGCGGATCTCGGCGGCGGTCGCCTCGTCGGCGCCGCGCGAGTCGGCGGGCACGCCGTCGCGGTATTTGCCGGTGAGAATGCCACCGGCCAGCGGCGAGGCCGCGATCAATCCGACCCCGTGGTGTCCGGCTGCCGGCAGCAGTTCGCTTTCCGCGCCACGTGCCAGCAGCGAATAGGGCGACTGCGCGGCCACGATCGGGGCGGCCGAGGCCAGGGTGGCCAGCTGCCACGCGCTGAGGCCGCGCGCACCTGCGTAGCGCACCTTGCCCGAGCGCACGGCGTGGTCGAGGGTGGCCGCGATCTCGTCGAGCGGGGTGTGCCGATCCCAGGCCGCGACACTCCAGATGTCGAGGTAGTCGGTGCCCAGTTCGGCGAGGGTGCGGTCGAGTTGACGCATCAGGGTGCGGCGTGAGGCGTCCACACTCCAGTGGATGCCCGCCACGGGCCCGCCGTCGGGGTCGGTGACACCGGGCACCGGCACCAGGCCCGCGCATCCGCTGATTACCAGGTCGTCGCGCGGCACCAGCTCACCCACGAGCTCGCCGAGCATGCGTTGGGCGGCTCCGCCCTGATATACCGGCGAGGTGTCGACCAGCGTTCCGCCGGCCTCCACGAAGGCCACCAGCTGCGCCGCCGCGTCCTCGGCATCGGTTTCCCGGCCCCAGGTGTGGGTGGCCAGCCCCATGCGCGATACCCGCAGGCCACTACGACCCACCGCCCGCTGTTCCATCACCACACCGCCCCAGCTCTTGTCACAGTGTCCGAGCCTAGGGCCACAACCGGTCCCGGAAACGGATACCACTCCCGAACCGCCGGAAGATGCGAGGTGCACCACAGCGCCCGCCGGTGCGGGGAGCCCGGCCCGGATCCCGGACGCCGATTCCTCCGACAGCGAAACACGTTGCACACCAGCGTGTTCCGCATCGACGGGCGCTGCGTCCGAGGTCGCGGGCCGGTGACGGCGCGAGCTCGGCGGTGGTGATCGCCTAGTCTGGTCCCATGACGGTGATCCTGCTGCGGCACGGGGTGTCGACCTCCAACACCGCGCGCACGCTGGCCGGCCGCAGCCCGGGCGTCGAGCTCACCGAGCGCGGCACCGAGCAGGCACTGGCCGTGGCTGAACGCCTGGCACCGTTACCGATCGAGCACATCGCGCACTCCCCGCTGCTGCGCTGCACGCGCACGGTCTCGCCGCTGGCCGACAAACTCGGCCTCGAACCCGAACCCGACGAGCGCCTGCTCGAGGTCGATTACGGCGAGTGGACCGGCCGGCTGCTGTCGGAGCTGGTCAAGGAGCCGCTGTGGAAGGTCGTGCAGCAGCACGCCTCGGGTGCGGTGTTCCCCGGCGGTGAGGGCCTGGCCCAGGTGCAGTACCGGGCGGTGGCCGCGGTGCGCGCGATCGACGCCGAGCTGGCCGAACGCCACGGCCGCGACGTGCTGTGGGTGGCGTGCACGCACGGCGACGTGATCAAGTCGCTGCTGGCCGACGCGTTCGGTATCCATCTCGACGGTTTCCAGCGCATCGTGGTGGAACCGGCCTCGATCAGTGTCGTGCGCTACACCCCGGCCGCCCCCTACGTGTGGCGGGTCAACGACACCGGTTCGGACCTGTCGGCGCTGGCCGCGGTCGCGCAACCATCCGAGCAGCGCGCGGGGCCCGTCCCCGGCGGTGAGGTGGGCGCCGCGGCGCGGGCGGATAATGGGAATATTGCGGATCCCCCCGATTCGGGGAACGAGCGTAATCAGTGATGCAGTCGGTTTCAGGAGGTGCAGATGGCCCGAGCAATCCATGTGTTTCGCACCCCCGACCGTTTCGTCGCCGGAACCGTCGGTGAGCCAGGGGATCGCGCCTTCTACCTACAGGCCGTGCAGGAACCCCGCGTGGTGAGCGTGCTGCTGGAGAAGCAGCAGGTGAAGGTGCTCGCCGACCGGATGGGCCTGCTCCTGGACGAGGTGGCCCGCCGGTTCGGCGCGACGGTGCCGCCGCAGGCCGAGGACGTCAACGACACGGCTCCGCTCCAGATGCCCATCGACACCGAATTCCGGGTCGGGACAATGGGTTTGGGCTGGGACGCCGACGCGGGGGCGGTGGTGGTGGAACTGCTGGCGATCACCGAGACCGAGGTCGACGAATCGGTGGTGCTCGACGACACCGAGGAGGGACCCGACGCGGTGCGGGTGTTCCTGACCCCGGAGCAGGCGCGCGAGTTCGCGTTGCGGTCGGCGAAGGTGATCGCGGCCGGGCGCCCGCCGTGCCCGCTGTGCGGGGAACCGCTTTCGCCCAAGGGCCACATGTGTGTGCGCACCAACGGTTACAAGCGCGGCGACATCTTCGGCGCGACCGATCTGGAGGACTGAGGACCGGTGACCACGCGCGCGGCGGCCGCAGACGAGGGCGCGGCCCGCGACGGCCTCTACAGCGGTGAACTATCGATCATCGGGCGGGTGACCACTGCCAGCAACCTGACCCTGGTTTGCGAGATCGACGCTCCGCCGGTCGACGGAGGCGGGGAACCGCTGCGGGTGGTCTACAAGCCGGTCCGCGGTGAGCGCCCGCTGTGGGATTTTCCCGACGGCACGCTGGCCGGACGTGAGGTGGCCTCGTATCTGGTGTCGGCCGCGCTGGGCTGGTCGGTGATTCCGGAGACGATCCTGCGGGAGGGACCGCTGGGCCCCGGCATGGTGCAGCGCTGGATCGAGACAGTCGACCCGGGTGAGTCGGCGCCGCAGCGCCTGGATCTGGTGGATCTGGTGCCCGCCGGTGCGGTGCCCGCCGGATTCCGCGAGGTGCTGCGGGCGGTGGACGGCACGGGTGCGCGGGTGTCGCTGGTCCATGCCGACGATCCGCGGCTGCGCCGGATGGCGGTGCTGGACGTGTTGCTCAACAACGCCGACCGCAAGGGCGGGCATGCCCTCGAAGGCGTGGACGGCGGCGTCTACGGTGTCGACCACGGCATCTGCCTGCACAGCGAACCGAAATTGCGTACGGTGCTGTGGGGCTGGGCGGGGGAACCGGTGGGGGAGGAACTGCTCGGCGATATCGCCGAATTCGCCGACCGTCTCTCGGGTCCCATCGGCGCGGCGCTGGCCGAGCACATCACCGACGACGAGATCGAGGCCCTCGAGGCGCGGGCGCGTGAGCTGCTGAACGATCCGGTGCTGCCGCAACCGATCAGCTCTCGCCCCATTCCCTGGCCGGCGTTCTGATCCGCGGCGGCTCCGGTCGCGTCGATCCGCCGACGTGCGGGCCGCATTCGGTGCGCGCGGCGCGCAACGGTTGACTTCGCCGGATCGGCCGCCTCGGCCGAGGTCGGATGTGGTGGCGAATACCCCGCGACGGGCCCGGTAGGCGGGGTCGGCGGGCGAGGCGCCCGCGCGGACCCTTACCCTCGAATCATGCAGTCCTGGTCCGAAATCTCCGTTCCCGCCGTCCCCGGATCCGGACCGCCGTTGCGGTTGTTCGATACCGCCGACCGGCAGGTGCGCCCGGTCTCGCCCGGAGCGACCGCCACCATGTACGTCTGCGGCATCACACCCTACGACGCCACGCATCTCGGGCATGCGGCGACCTATCTGGCCTTCGATCTGGTCAACCGGATCCTGCGCGACGGTGGCCACGAGGTGCACTACGTGCAGAACATCACCGACGTCGACGATCCGCTGTTCGAGCGGGCCGAACGCGACGGGGTGGACTGGCGCGAACTCGGCACCGGCGAGATCGAGTTGTTCCGCGAGGATATGGCGCAGCTGCGGGTGCTGCCGCCGCGCGATTACATCGGCGCGATCGAATCGGTCGGCGAGGTGGTGGAGCTGGTGGACAAGCTGCTGGCCGCCGGGGCGGCGTATGTGGTCGACGACGCCGAATACCGCGACATCTACTTCCGCCACGACGCCACCGAACAGTTCGGCTACGAGTCCGGCTACGACCGGTCCACGATGGAGCGGCTGTTCGCCGAACGCGGCGGCGATCCGGAGCGCCCGGGTAAACGCGACCCGATCGACGCGCTGCTGTGGCGGGCGGCGCGGCCGGGTGAGCCGTCGTGGCCGGCACCGTTCGGCGAAGGCCGCCCGGGCTGGCACATCGAGTGTGCGGCGATCGCGTTGAACCGGCTCGGCCCCGAATTCGACATTCAGGGCGGCGGCAGCGATCTGATCTATCCGCATCACGAGTATTCGGCCGCGCACGCCGAGGCGCTGGTGTCGCATCGCCGCTTCGCCCGCCACTACGTGCATGCCGGGCTGATCGGCCTGGACGGCGAGAAGATGTCCAAGTCGCGGGGCAATCTGGTGTTCGTGTCGAAGTTGCGGCGCGCCGGCGTGGATCCGTCCGCGATCCGGCTGGGCCTGTTCGCCGACCACTACCGCACCGATCGGCAGTGGTCGGATGCCGTGCTGGAGCAGGCGCAGCAGCGGCTCGCGCGCTGGCGGCAGGCGGCGGCGCTGGAGTCGGGTCCGGCGGCCGAGGAGACGGTCGCGCGGTTGCGTCAGCATCTGGCCGACGATCTGGACACCCCGAAAGCACTTGCCGCCGTGGACAGCTGGGTGCAGCAGGCGCTGGAGTACGGCGGTCCGGACACCGCGGCGCCGGGACTGGTCAGCACGGCGGTCGACGCACTGCTGGGCATCACCCTCTGAGCATCGGGTGACCGCCTGAGCACAGAGTGCGCGGTGCACCGGCTGCATGTTCGCAGTGAATGCAGGTGCAAGCCAACGCAACTGCGGGCCGGATAGCCGATCCGCGGGTGTCGCACCTGCGGATCAGCCGAATGCGCCCGCTGCCGTCCGAAGAGAACGGCATCCCCTGTGCCCGTGGCCGGGCACAGGGTGCGAGCCGGCTCGGCCGTTCAGGCGCGACGGTCGGCGAGAACCCACGAGGTGATCGCCACCGCGCCGGAGACCACCGCCACCGACGGCCACGCGCCGATCTTCTTGGCCAGCGGATGCGAGGCGCCCATGGCGCCCACCGAGAGCCCGGTCAGCGCGGCCGCCCCGGGAGTGCCCACCGCCGCACGCCAGCGCGGGACCGCGGCCGCGGTAGCCGCGGCGAAAACCACCCCGCCGAGTTGCCGCTGCTCGGTCGCCTGCGCGAGCGCGAAACCGCCGAGCAGCCCACCGGCGGCCAACGCCGCCGTCGGCACCGAAGAAATTCCGGCCATACTCACAAACCTCCACCACACATCAACCCGAATCGGGACAGCGGCCGGACGAATGCACCGCAGGGCGCGAATCCGGCCACGCCCCATTGTTCACCGCGCCGCGATGCCGGCTCGAAGCAGCCGATGCATGCCCAGGCAGTAGCAGCGCTCAGGCGGCCGCGGCGGCGCGGGCGTAGGTGTCGGCCAGTGCGGGCCAGCCACCCGGGGAGCTGACCGCATCGCGCATGGATTCCCAGCCCTCGCCGTGGTTGCCGAAGTCGCCGTGGACCAGGGTGACGGCGGTGTGGGTGGCGTCGACGGGGGTGAAGGTGACATCGACGCGGCTGGTCAGCGCCGGGTCGGGCTGGTATTTCCAGTCCAGGGAGATGTCCCAGGAGAAGGCGAAGTGGCCGGGACGGTCCCAGACGAGGACACGGCCCCACGGGCATTCGGTGCCGTCGGCCTCGCGGCCGAACAGCCGTCCGCCGACGCGGGGTTCGACCACCACTTCCGCCAGCGGCCCCGCGCCGATGTGATGTTCACGAGGCCACCAGCTGTCCATGCCGGTGGTGAAGACGTCGAAGGCGGTGTCGATCGGCGCCTCGACGGTGAGTTCGACGCGGACCTGGGTGTCGCTGGTTTGCTGTGTCATGGCTTCTCCTCGGATGTGGTTGTGCCGCTGAGCGTTTCGGCCGAAATCGGCTGCCCGGCGCGTGCCGCCGCCTCGGCCCGGTCGCGGAACGACGACATCGCCGTGGTCCAGAACCGGGTGAAGTAGCCGCGCAGTGCGTCGATGCCGTTCGGGTCGAGCCGGTAGATCCGGCGGGTGCCGATCGCCTCGTCGAGGACCAGCCCCGCCTGTTTGAGCACCTTCAGGTGCTGGGAGACCGCCGGACGGCTGACCGGGAGTTCGGCGGCCAGCTCGCCGACCGCGCAGGGTCCACGCCCGAGTCGTTCGAAGATCGCTCGCCGGGTCGGGTCCCCGAGAGCGTCGAGCGCACCATCTTCGTAAGTCCCCACGCACCGTAAGTGTAGACTTACGTAATGCAGATCACAAGTCTTTGACGCCTCGAAAGAGCGGGTGATTAATTGTCTCGAGACGCAACAAGGAGGTTGTCGGTGTCGCCATTGCCGGGATCGGATCGAATCCGCGCCGCACGCACCAAGCTCGAGGCGGGAAGTGCCCTGTTCGCGGCCGTGCGCAAAGATCCGCGCATCGCCCGTGACCTGATCACCGGCCTGGTCGGCGCCGCCCGATCACAGCCCGCCCCCGAGGCCGTCCACGCCGAAGAGGCGGACGGTTACCTCACGCCAGCCGGGGTGAGCGACTACGCCAAATCCGCGCACGCCCGCCGCAGCATCGCCGTGGCACCCGACACGGTGGCCGCTTACCTGTCGGATCTGAGCCGGCTGGCCGACTGGTTCACCCTGCACGCCGGCTGGCGCGGCCAAGCCCCCGGCGCCGTCCGGGAGGGCCTGACCTTCACACAGCAGGCGCTGGTGATGGGCATCCCTGCGGAGTTGCGCTGGACGGTCGTCGAGGCCGGTGAGCGCGGTTTCGCCCTGGCCGGGGAGGGGCCGCAGGGCGTGCGGCTGGGATATTGGCTGACCGTCGCCGGTTCCGGCAATCAGACAACGGTGTATTTCGATGCCGGGCTGGGCGGGCCGCCGGTCGAGGGCCCGCTGGGCGCGTCGGTGGCCCGCAGCCTCGGCGAGGCGATGGAGCAGTCCCTGGCCCGGCTGCCGGAAGCGATCGCCGCGGCCGGGCCGGTGAAAAAGCGTGCGGCGCAGCCCATTCGGCACCGTGCCTCGGGCACTGATATCGATCCGCGAACCCCCGTATTGGTGGGCGTCGGGCAGATCACCCAGCGCATACCGGATTCCGGTTACGGTGATCCGGCCGCGCTCGCGGTCACCGCGTTGCGCCGCGCCGCGGCCGACAGCGGAGCAGGGGAGGACCTGCTGCGCCGCGCGGACGCGGTGTTCGCGGTGGCGTGCACGTCGTGGCAGTACCGCGATATGGGCGCGGTGGTCGCGCAGCGATTGGGCGTGGCCGGTATCGACACCGCGCAGTCGAGTCCGTTCGGCGGCGACGGCGGTCAGCTGGTGATCAACGAGGCCGCGGCGGCGATCGCAGCCGGTGACTACGACATGGTTCTGGGTCACCGGCGCGGAGGCCGGAGCGACGCAGGCCGCCGCGCAGCGCGCCGGTGTGGAGCTGTCCTGGCCGCAGCAGGATTCCGAGGTCGCGCCGACTCGTTCGATCGGTATCGACAAGCCGGCCAACAATCCGGCCGAGACGGCGGCGGGCCTGATCGCGCCGATCAATATGTACGCCCTGCTGGAGTCGGCGAACCGGCATCGGCTCGGCCGCAGTCCCGGCGATCACGCCAAGGCCGTGGCCGAACTCTGGTCGCGGCTGTCGGCGGTGGCCGCGCGCAACGAATATGCCTGGCAGCCAGAAGAATTCGATGCCGATCGGATCGCCACGCCCGGTCCGGACAATCGCATGGTCTCCACGCCCTACACCAAGCTGGAATGCGCGAATCTGACCGTCGATATGGCCAGCGGCATCGTGATGTGCAGTGCCGCGGCCGCGCAGGAGGCCGGAATCGCGCAGGACAAGTGGATCTTCATCCACGCCGGCGCCTCCGGCCACGACGAGTGGTTCACCAGTGAACGCGCCGAGCTGGCCGCCTCACCGGCGATCGCGACGCTGGGCCGGGCGGTGCTCGAACACAGCGGTATCGGTGTCGACGCGCTGACCCATGTGGATCTCTACGCGTGTTTCCCGGTGGCGGTGCAGATCGCGGCGCGCGAATTGGGGTTGGCGATCGACGATCCGGCACGTCCGCTGTCGGTGACCGGCGGGCTGACCTTCGGCGGCGGTCCGGGCAACAATTACGGCGGCCACGCGGTGGCGACGATGGTGGCGCGGTTGCGGGCGGAACCGGGCACCTTCGGCCTGGCGAGTTCGCTGGGCTGGTATGTCACCAAACACGCCCTGGGCGTGTATTCGTCGCTGCCGCCCGCCCAGCCCTACCGGCATCTGCGCCCGATCATCGAGAATCCGCCGGCGCGTCCGGCCCGCGGCACCCACGACGGTCCGGCGGTGGTGGAGGCCTACACCGTCGCCTATGCCCGCGACGGGCAGCCGGAAGCGGCGATCCTGAGCCTGATCGAACCCGCGGGCGGCCGAATCCTGCTGCGCAACACCGATGCCGAGCTGATCGCGGAACTGGTCGACGGCGATCTGCTGGGCCTGCCGGTGACGGTATCCGGCCACGACATCAGCGTCGAGGGCCGCGAACGGGTGGAATTGCCGGCCCCGCCCGCACCACCGGTACTGGTGGAGCGGCGCGGCCCGATCACGATCATCACGCTGAACCGCCCACAGGTGCGCAATGCCGTGAATCTGGCCACCGCCCTCGGACTGGAACGGGCCCTGGACGCCTACGAGGCCGATCCGTCGGCGCAGGTCGCGATCATCACCGGCGCGGGCGGATATTTCTGCGCCGGAATGGATCTCAAGGCCGCCGCGCGCGGTGAGACACCGATGACCGAGAAGCGCGGCCCGCTCGGTATCACCGCGCAGCCGCCGGTGAAGCCGTTGATCGCGGCGGTCGAGGGGCCTGCTCTGGCCGGCGGCTGCGAGCTGGCGCTGGCCGCGGATCTGGTGGTGGCGGCCCAGGATTCGACGTTCGGGATCCCGGAAGTCAAACGCGGACTGGTGGCCGTCGGCGGTGGCGTGTTGCGGCTGGCGCAGCGGTTGCCGCGTGCGGTGGCGATGGAGCTGGCGCTGACCGGTGATCCGATCTCCGCCGACCGCGCGGCGGCGCTGGGACTGGTCAATCAGGTGACCGAATCGGGGAAGGCGCTCGACGCCGCGCTGGAGCTTGCGCAGCGGATCGCGGTGAACGCGCCGTTGAGTCTGGCGGCGAGCAAACGCATCATCGACGAATCACCGGACTGGTCCACCGATGTCGCGTTCACCCGCCAGCTCGAGGTGTCGGGCAGTGCGCTGGCGTCGGAGGATGCGGCCGAGGGTGTGCTGGCGTTCGCGCAGAAGCGCACGCCGGAGTGGAAGGGCCGCTGAGCAGCGCCACGCGGGACATTCACGCGGTCAGAGCGGTGTAGGCGTCCGCGTAGAACACCGACTTGATCGAGCCCAGGGTGCCCTGATCCTTGGCGCCCAGCGGGGCCAGCAGCGCGGCGGCGGTGTCGACCTCCGTGCCCGCGGCGGCGGTGGCGTCGACCAGGCCGTATTCGTGTGCCTCGACCCCGCCGAATCGGCGGCCGGTGAGTACGGCGGCGGTGACGGCTTCCGCCGACAGCTTCGCCCGAACGAGCGCGGCCAGCGCCGGGGTGAACGGGACGTGGATGTCGACTTCGGGGAAGCAGAAGTAGCCGCGATCGGCGCGCATGACGCGCTGGTCGTGCGCGAGGGCGAGCATGGCGCCGGCGCCGAAGGCGTGGCCGGGCAGTGCCGCCACACTCGGTACCGGCAGGGTCAGCACGCGCGCCAGCAGCCCCTGCACCTGTTCGACGTACCACGGCGTGCGTTCGCCGTTGGCGCTCAACCAGTCCAGGTCGAGTCCGTTGGAGTAGAACTTGCCGCCGGCGGTGGTGATCAATCCGGTGGCGCCGTCGGCGAGCACGGTGTCGAGGTGAGTGTCCACGGCGGCGAGGAACTCGGGGGAGAAACGGTTCTCGTCCGTGCCGAGGTCGAGGACGGCGATGCTGTCACGGTAGGTGAGGGTGGGGGACATCGGGTCTCCTTCGGTTTTTCGGTGATGGCGGTGTTTGTGCGGGTCAGCGTTTCGGTGGTGGCCCGGCGGTGACGGCGGCACGGACGGCCGCCCGCAACCGCATGCGGGTGTCGGGGTCGGCGAGGCGGTCGCGCGACAGCAGCAGCGCGGTGGGCAGATCGACGATGCAGGCGGTGATCACCTCGACCGCGCGCCGGTCCTCGCGGTGCCACAGGTGCGCCGACAGCCTCCGCATCACCGCGACGAGCTCGCGGTGTTGTGCGCGCACCTCGGCGGCCACACTCTCGGGCAGCTCCGCGGCCAGGACCTCGTCGTGGCGCAGCATCGACACCAGGCGCGAGGAGGCCGGATACCGTTCGGCGAACTCCGCGGGCGCCTCGGCCGCGCGCACGACCGCCTGCACGGCGGCGTCGCTGCCGGAACCGTCGGCCAGCGCCGCGTCGACGAGTTCGCTCTGTACGTCCAGGAACCGGCGTGCGGCGCGAATCCACATGCGCGCCACCAGTTCCGCGCGCGAGCCGAAACTGTGGTAGATCGCCCCGTTCGACATCCCGCTGGCAGCCGCGACCGCGCGGATGGTCACCGCCGGCACACCGGCGGCCACGGCGAGCGCTTCGGCATGGTCGAGAACGACATCGAGATCGTGAACGCGAGGGCGGGGCACATCCTCACCGTAACAGAGCAACTGCTCTATTATTCGGTGGTGTGCGCCACTCCGGCGAGGCCGCCGACATCGCGGTCCGTGATGATCCGAGGCGCTGCGCGGCGGCGAGCTCACCGGTAGTGTCGCGCTCATGTGTGCTGCACCTTCGCCCGACCGATTCCGCACCGCATTGGTACTGGGCGGTGGGGGCCCCGTCGGGATCGCGTGGATGGCGGGGGTGATGGTCGGATTGCGTGCCGCCGGGCTCGATCCCGCGCGCGCCGACCGGATCGTGGGCACGTCGGCGGGTTCGGTGGTCGGCGCGGTGCTGGCGGCCGGAGGAGATCTGGAACACCTGGGCGCCACCCGGGCGCCCGGCGGTGAATCGTTCGCGCCGGATCCGCGGCGGCTCGCCGAAATCTTCTCGCTGCGGACCTCGGGCGGCGACGCCCGCGAAATCCGCCGCCGCATGGGCGAATTGGCGCTGGCCGCCGATGCCGGAGATCCCGGCGACCACGTCGAGCGGATCGCCCGGCTGGCCGGTGTCACCGAGTGGCCGGATGCCGACCTGCGGGTCACCACCATCGATATCGGCACCGGTGAACTGCAGGTGTGGACCCGCGACACGGCGGCGACGTTGCCGCAGGCGCTGGCCGCGAGTACTTCGGTGCCGGGAGTCTTCCCGCCGATCCCGATCGGCGAATCCCGCTATTTCGACGGCGGCGTGCGCTCGGCCCTCAATGCCGACCTGGCCGCCGGCGCGGAGATCGTGGTGATCATGGAACCGCTCGCGCACATGTTCCCCCGCACCCGCGCCGACAGCGCACACGGCGCGGCGACCGAGATCTCGCTCGCCCCCGACGCCGACGCGGTGTCGGTGTTCGGCTTCGACGTGTTCAACCCGGCCGCGTTGTCTCCTGCCTATGAGGCCGGGCTGCGCCAATCAGCGGATGCGGCAAAACAATTGGCGAACGTCGGATTCGATGCCTGAGACCGGCGCCTCGCGCGGGGGCCTCGGATATCCGGCTCAGCTGCCGACCGCACCCAACCCGTGTTGCGGCAGTTCGGGCAGCGCGGTGCGGTAGAGCCAGCTGTCCCACAGCTCGCGCAGGGGTGCGGGGCTGTAGTGGCCGGCGAGGTCGGTGAAGTCTTCGGCGGCGACGGTGCCGTAGCGGTGCCGGGCGGTCCAGTCGCGCAGCAGGGTGAAGAAGGCGTCGTCGCCGAGGCGCAGGCGCAGCGCGTGCAGGGTGAGGGCGCCGCGTTTGTAGACCCGGTCGTCGAACATCGATGCCGGTCCGGGGTCGCCGATCACGAGGTCTTGCGGGTCGCGGGAGAGGTTCTGGCGGGCGGCGCGGGCCAGCTGGTCGGCGCTGGGTCCGCCGCCGGCCTGGGACCAGATCCATTCGGCGTAGCAGGCGAATCCCTCGTGCAGCCAGATGTCGCGCCATTGCCGCACGGTGAGGCTGTTGCCGAACCACTGGTGGGCCAGTTCGTGCGCGATGAGCCGTTCCGCGCCGCGCTGCCCGTCGCAGTGGTTGGCGCCGAAGATCGACAATCCCTGTGCCTCGATGGGGATTTCGAGGTCGTCGTCGGTGACGACCACGGTGTAGCCGTGGAACGGGTAGGGCCCGAACCGGCGCTCGAATTCGGCCATCATCTGTGGTTGCCGGGCGAAGTCGTGGTCGAAGGCGGTGCGCAGCCGCGGCGGCAGCACCGCGGTCATCGGCACCTTCGTGGCGCGTCCGGGGTCGATGCGGTGCGACCGGTAGGGCCCGATCTGAATGGTGGCCAGGTAGGAGGCCATCGGCTCGGACTGCTCGTAGACCCAGGTGGTCTGGCTGGATTTGGTGGTGCGGGCGGTGAGCACGCCGTTGGCGAGTGCGTGGTACGGGGAGTCGGTGGTGATCGAAATCCGGTAGCTCGCCTTGGAACTGGGGTGATCGTCGCACGGGAACCACGACGCCGCGCCGTTGGGCTGGCTCGCCACGAGCACACCGTCGGTGAGCTCCTCCCAGCCGACCTCACCCCACGGTCCGCGCACCGGTTTCGGGGTGCCGCCGTAGTGCACCACGATCGACAGTGCCGCTCCCGCGGGGACCTGCCGGGCGGGTGTGATCGTCAGCTTCCCGCGGGTGTGAGTGTATTTGGCGGGTTTGGCGCCGTCGACGAAAACCTTTGCCACACTGAGTGTCTGCGACAGATCCAGCGCGAACCGCGGCTGCACCGCGGTGGTCACCGCCGTGATGGTGGCCCGTCCGGTCAGCCGGTTGGCGGCGACCTTGTACCCCAGATCCAGTTCGTAGCGCGAGACCCGATAGCCGCGGTTGCCGTTCTGCGGCAGATAGTCGTCGATCGGCGCCTCGGCGCCACCTCTACCCAGCTTCATCGACGACCTGCCTTCACTTGCCGCGCCGGGTATCCGGCCACGGCGCAATCGGATTGCCCTGCCACCGGGTCGACGGCGGGACGGTGTCCCCGCGCATCACCAGCGACGCCGGGCCCACCGTCGCACCGGCGCCGATGCGCGCCGCCGGCAGTGCCACACAGTGCGGGCCGAGGGTGGCGCCGGCGTCGAGGGTCACGCTGTCCATGGACATGATCCGATCATGGAACAGATGTGTTTGCACGACACAGCCGCGTTCCACGGTCGCCCCGTCGCCGAGGCTGACCAGATCGGCCTCGGGCAGCCAGTACGATTCGCACCACACTCCACGTCCGATGCGCGCGCCGAGCCCGCGCAGCCAGATGTTCATCACCGCGGTGCCGGTGGCCGCGCGCGCGAACCACGGCGCGGCAACGGTTTCCACGAACGCGTCGCACACCTCGTTGCGCCACACGAACGAACTCCACAGCGGATGTTCCACCCGCTGGATACGGCCGACGATCAGCCATTTCGCCGCCACCGCGCACGCCCCGGCGACCGCACCGGCGATCAGCAGCACCACACCGGAACACAGCGCGGCCAGCCAGTATCCGGGCCCGGATGCCAGCCAGGCCAGTGTGAACAGCACACCCAGGCCGATGCCGAAGCTGAGGATCACGGGAACGAGCCGGCAGGTCTCCACCAGCGCGCGGGCCAGTTTGAGTTTCAGCGGCGGGTCGAAGGTGCGGGCGGTGTCGGAATCGCCGGCGGTGCGGCGCAACCGCACCGGCGGGCTGCCCAGCCACGACGAACCCGCTTTCGCCTTCTCCGGAGCCGCCGACAACACCGCCACCAAACCGTTCTTGGGCACCCGCCGTCCGGGCGCGGTCATCCCGGAGTTACCCAGAAAGGCCCGCTTTCCCACCTTCGCGCCGCCGATGTGCATCCAGCCGCCGCCGAGTTCGTAGCCGGCGATCATGGTGTCGTCGGCGAGGAACGCCCCGTCGGCGACCTTGGTGAATTTCGGCAGCAGCAGCACCGTCGACGCCTCGACGCCCTTGCCGACGTCGGCGCCGAGCAGCCGCAGCCACAGCGGGGTGAGCAGACTGGCATACAGCGGGAACAGGAAGGTGCGCGCGGAGTCGGTGAGCCGTTCGGTGGCCCAGGCCTGCCAGCCGACGCGGCTGCGCACCGGGTGGTAGCCCTCGGTCAATCCGATCGACAGCACCCGGATGGAGACGACGGTCACGGCGGCGAAGACGGCGAGCACGATCAGCGCGGCCACCGGCAGCATCAGCATCGCGTGCGCCAGTGCCCCGGTCAGGGTGGTTTCGTCGCGGATCCACCAGGCCAGCAGCAGTCCGCCCGCGGCGAGGGCGATCACCGGCAGCGCCGACAGCAGCATCGAGGTCACCCCGAAGGCGAGCACCCAGTGCAGCGCCCGCGGCGGTGTGGTGGCGGGCCAGCGATGTTCGGCGGGGCCGACTTTCACCGCGGGCGACCCGGCCCAGCTCTGTCCGGCCTTCACCTTCCCGAACACGGCCGAGCCGGGTTCGATGACGGCGTTCTTGCCGATCACCGCGCCGGGCATCACCGTGGAGCGGGACCCGACCACCGCACCGGGGCCGATGCGTATCTCACCGATGTGCACGAGGTCGCCGTCGATCCAGTATCCGGCCAGATCCACTTCCGGTTCGACACTGCACCCGTCGCCGAGTTCGAGCATCCCGGTGACCGGCGGCAGCGTATGCAGATCGACACCGTGCCCGATGCGTGCCCCGAGCGCACGGGCGAACGGCACCATCCACGGTGCGCCGGACAGATTTTCCGCGCCCGCCGCCTCGGCCATGCGCACCGCCGTCCACAGGCGCAGATGGACCGAGCCGCCGCGCGGATAGCTGCCGGGGCGCACGCCGCGCAGCAGCAGCCGAGCGCCGGCCACACAGATCGCCATCCGGCCGGGCGGTGAGATGAACAGGACGAATCCGGCCAGCGCCCACCACCACGACAGTCCCGGCATCCACGGCAGCGCACCGAAGCGGGAGGCGATGTTGGTGACCACGCCGAGCCAGGTCAGCCATTGCAGGCCGGTGAGGGTGGTCAGCGGCACCGAGGCCAGCACCTGGATCCATTGCGCGCGTCTCGGTGTCGGGGTGACGTGGCGGGTGGGTGCCTGTTCGGACGGCGCGGCGGCGTCGATGAATTCGGCCAGCGCGCCCAGGCGCGGATGGTCGTAGAGGTCGGCGACGGTGATCTGCGGCAGCCGTTCGCGCAGCGCGGTGACCAGTTGCGCCGCCGACAGCGAACCGCCACCGAGGTCGAAGAAGTCCGAATCCAGGCCGTCGATGTCGGCGCCGAGCACCGAATGCCACAGTCCCGCAAGCCAATACGCGGTGCCGTCCAGTCCCGCGCCGGGTTCGCCGCCGGCGCCGGGCAGCGGCCACGGCAGCGCGTCACGGTCGACCTTTCCCGATGTGCGCGTGGGCAATTCGTCGAGGACGGCCAGGCGGGGCACGAGGGCGGCGGGCAGTCGTTCGGCGAGCAGTTCCCGCGCGCGCGGCAGGTCGATGTCGTCGTCGCCGGTGGACAGGTAGCCGACGAGGATCGGGGTGCCGGTGGCGGTGGTGCGCACGGCGGCCGCGGCGGCGGTGACGCCGGGCAGATGTTGCAGCGCGGCGTCGAGTTCACCGAGTTCGATCCGCCGTCCGCCGACTTTGACCTGGTCGTCGGCGCGGCCGAGGAAGATCACTCCGGCGGGGTCGTTGCGCACCATATCGCCGGAGCGGTAGGCGCGCTGCCATCCGAGGGTCGGCATCGGCGCGTATTTCTCGGCGTCCTTGGCCGGGTCCAGGTAGCGGGCCAGTCCCACGCCGCCGATGACCAGTTCACCGGATTCCCCTTCGGGGACAGGCCTGCCGTCGGTGTCGACGACGGCCAGGTCCCAGCCGTCCAACGGTAATCCGATGCGCACCGGCGGGGTGCCGGTGAGCTGCGCCGCACACGCCACCACGGTGGCCTCGGTGGGCCCGTAGGTGTTCCACACCTCGCGGTCGTCGGTGCCGGCGAGCCGTTCGGCCAGTTCCGGGGGGACCGCTTCGCCGCCGAAGATCAGCAGCCGCACCGCGTCGAGCGCCTCGGCCGGCCACATGGCGGCCAGCGTGGGCACTGTCGACACGATGCTGATCTCGCGGCGCACCAGCCACGGCCCCAGATCCATCCCGCTGCGCACCAGTGCGCGCGGTGCCGGGACCAGGCATGCGCCGTGCCGCCATGCCAGCCACATCTCCTCGCAGGAGGCGTCGAAGGCCACCGACAGTCCGGCCAGTACCCGGTCACCGGGCCCGATCGGCTCCTGCTGCAAGAACATTCGCGCTTCGGCGTCGACGAAGGCCGCGGCGTTGCGGTGGGTGACCGCCACACCTTTGGGGGTTCCGGTGGAGCCGGAGGTGAAGATGATCCACGCGTCGTCGTCGACGGTGGGCCCGGTCGCGTCGGGATCGGCTGCCACCCGGTCGTCGTCGCGGCGCGTGGCGGTGCCTTCCGGCCCGGCGGCAGGGTCGTCTCGCCGGGTTGCGGGGGTGTCGTCTCGCTGTATGGCGGTGATGCCCTCGGCGGTGACGACCGCGGCGACCGCGGCCTCGCCGAAGACCAGCTCGGCGCGTTCCTCCGGATCGTCGGCGTCGACGGGCACGTAGGCGGCCCCGGCGTGCAGGACGGCGAGGATGGTCACGTACAGCCGCGCGGTTCCCGACGGGATCCGCACGCCGACCCGGTCGCCGCGACGGATACCCGCCGCCCGCAACTCGGCCACCGACGCGTCGATCGCCGCGAGCAACTCCTGGTACGTCAGCACCTCGGTGCCGTCGTCGACGGCATCGGCGTCGGGGTATGCGTGTGCTGTTTCGGCGAGGATGTCGACCAGTGTCCGGGGCTGCGCCGCCGCAGCCCCGCGCAGCAGCGGCGAGACCGGAGCGTGTGACGTGCGCTGCGCGGAGTCCGGGTCGTCGGCCTCGGGTGCCGATTGCCCGTCGGTGCCGGCCACCGTCCGGCCGGAGGGGCTGACATCTGCGCCGGTTCGGGAGTCGGAGGCGGTCTCGGAGTCTGTCGCGGTCTCGGAATCCGTGCGGGCTTCTGCGTCCGTCGAAGCTTCGAAGTCTGTCGCGGCTTCTGCGTTCGTCACGGCCTCGGAGTCTGTGAGTGCTTCGGAGTCCGCCAGGGCTTCGGGGGGCTCACCATTCGTGTCGCTGCCCGAGGGCGCGGTGGGCGGCGCATCGGCAGCGCCCGCGCCCGACTGCGAACCGACGATCACGTTTCTGCCTGCCTCTCCCGTTCCGGCTATCGGACGTCCGGTTGTCTCACATTGGGGTTACCGTTGCGCAAACACCAGCTGTCCGGTTCACGCGCGTCCGGGCCGCCGCAGCCCCCGGCAGTCGCACCGTCGGCCCGCCCTATTGTCCCAACACAACCGCGCACACGGTCTCGCGGGGGCGACGGGCGTTTTCGCTCGCGATATGCCGGGGCACCGCCGGCCGTGAACTACCCCGTGCGGCCGGGCGGTCAGCTGTCGACGTGAACGTGCGGGCGCTGATTCGGATCGGCGACGGCGCGCCGCAGGATCTCCCGGGTCACCGGCGCCACCTCGCCCTCACCGACGAACAGGAATTTCAGCAGGTTGAGCAGCGGATTGCCTTCGGTCCATTCGAAATACACGTGCGGGTTCATGCCGGTGCGGTCGCGTATCGCGAGCAGGATCGCGGCGATCGAGTTGGGCACCGCGGCGGCTTCGACGGAAAGGATCTTGTAGCAGTCGATTTCGACCGCGCCGACGTGCAGGTCGGTGGAGAATTCCGAGGCGTCCTTGACGATCACCTCGAGGAACAGGATCGGCGCCTTGGCCGGGATGTGGCTCTCGATCCGCTGTTCGGTTTCCTTCTGCCGGTAGTCGTCGGGCCGGCGGGCGTCGACGTCGTCGAGGTCGTGGGTGACGATGCGGATGGTGCCCGAGGCGGCGATCTTGTCGATCAGCCAGGCGGCCTTGTCGTCGAAGTCGACCTCGATGGCCCGGAGTTCGAAGGCGCGCCGCGCCCGTGAGACGAACGACACCACGATGATGGCGATGATGAACAGCGAGGCCAGCTGCACGCCCTCGGGGCGTTCCACGATATTGGCGATGGTGGTGTAGACGAACACGGCCGCCACGGCGCCGAATCCGAAAGCCTTGCCGCGCTGATGTTTTCGCGCCGCTGACAGGGTGACGGCGACGGCGGCGGAGGTGATCAGCACCAGCACGCCGGTGGCATAGGCGCCGCCCTGGGCATCGACGTCGGCGTCGAAGTACCAGGTGATGCCGAAGGCGATCACCGCGAACACCAGCACCAGCGGCCGGGTGGCGCGCGCCCATTCCGGGGCCATGCCGTAGCGGGGCAGATAGCGCGGCACGAGGTTCAGCAGTCCGGCCATGGCCGAGGCGCCGGCGAACCACAGGATGGCGATGGTGGAGATGTCGTAGACGGTGCCGAAGCCGTTGCCCAGGTACTGGTGGGCCAGATAGGCGAGTGCGCGGCCGTTGGCGGATCCACCGGATTCGAATTCGCGCTCCGGGATCAGCACCACGGTAATGAAGCTGGTGACGATGAGGAACGCGCTCATGATCAGCGCGGCGGTGGTCAGCAGTTTGCGCGCGCCGACGATGCGGCGTTCCGGGTGCTCCTCGGTGTCGTCGGGGCCGCCCTTGATCTGCGGCATCACCGCCACTCCGGTTTCGAAACCCGACAGTCCGAGCGCGAGTTTGGGGAACACCAGCAACGAGATGCCCACCATCGCGAAGACGCTGCCGTGCTGGGCGGTCATGGCGTGGCCCCAGTCCACGATCAGGTGCGAGGCGGTGGCGACCTTCCACACGCCCACGACCGCGACGACCAGGTTCAAGGCCAGATAGACCCCGACCAGCCCGATCGCGATCCGGATCGCCTCGGCGAATCCCTCGAGGAAGATCGCCGCCAACAGAGCGAGGAGGGTGAGGGTGATCGCGAGGCCGTGCCCGCGCAGCGCGTGCGGCACGAACGGGTTCTCGACGATGTGGGCGGCGCCGTCGGCCGCCGACAGCGTCATCGTGATCACGAAGTCGGTAGCGGCGAATCCGAGCAGGACGAGGATGAACAGTTTGCCGGTCCAGCGGGGCAGGATGTCGGCGAACATGGCCAGCGACCCGCCGCCGTGCGGGGATTCGCGGGCCACCCGCCGATACACCGGCGGCGCGCCCAGCAATGTCAGCGCGACCAGGACCAGCGTCGCCAGCGGGGACAGCACACCGGCGGCCAGGGCGGCGATACCGGGCTGATAGCCGAGGGTGGAGAAGTAGTCGACGCCGGTCAGGCACATCACCTGCCACCACGACCGTTGGTGCTGTTCTTCGGTCTGCTTCACCATCGGGCCGGGATGGTGGGAGTAGCGGTCCTCGTCGGCGCCCTGCAGCAACCATTCCGTCAAAGCCGAACGCGGTCGTCCGGTGGCGGTGGCGGTCACGTGGTCCCCCTCGGGAGCATCTGTCCGGGCATCCCGGAGTCCAGCGATATCCGGGTCAATGTACGTGGGCCGCCACCGGAGTCGCGCGGACCGGATGCGCTGCCCCGCAGCACAAAACGGCAAATCAGACACCATATCCGGCAAATCCGGCGCTGCACCGGCCGGTGACTCGCGTTCACCGGCCGCGTGGCGCTGTGAGCGGAGTCACCCACCCCGATATCATCGCAGGTGGATCCCACCGCTCGAGCCGGCCGCGCCGCCGGCGCCCGGTTTGCCGGACCGCCCACCGGGTACCCGTGTGTTTCGTGTCCCCCGTCGCAGTTTCACGGCCGGGCGCGCAGCAACCGAAAACAGGTGAGGAGGAGCGCGCGTGAGCACCAGCCTGCCGCACGCCCAGCAACGACGTTCGGTGGCCGCCGCGGCCATGGGTAACGCCACCGAGTGGTACGACTACGGCGTCTACGCGGCCACGGCCTCCTATCTGACCGACGCGTTCTTCCCCGGCTCGCTGGGCACCCTGGGCACACTGCTCGGTTTCGCCATCTCCTTCGTGCTGCGCCCGATCGGCGGCATGGTGTGGGGTCCGCTCGGCGACCGGGTGGGCCGCAAAGTCGTGCTGGCCACCACGATCCTGTTGATGGCCGCGGCCACGGGCTGCATCGGCATCCTGCCCACCCATTCGGCGGTGGGTATCGCCGCGCCGATCCTGCTGATCCTGTTGCGCGTGGTGCAGGGTTTCTCGACCGGCGGTGAATACGGTGGCGCGGCCACCTATATCGCGGAATCGACCGATGAGCGCCGCCGTGGATTCCTCGGCAGCTTCCTCGAGTTCGGCACCCTGTGCGGATTCGTCGGTGGCTCCACGGTGGTACTGATCCTGCAGGTTCTGCTCTCCGACGACGCGATGGAATCGTGGGGCTGGCGGATCCCGTTCCTGCTGGCGGTGCCGCTGGGTCTGATCGGCTGGTATCTGCGCAGCAAGCTCGACGAATCGCCGGTGTTCACCGAGGTCGCCGAGCATCAGAAGGCCCAGGGCGGGTTGCGGATTCTGTTGCGCGACTACCGCCGCGAACTGCTGACCATCGCCGGGCTGGTGGTCGCGCTCAACGTCGTCAACTACACGCTGCTGGCATATCAGCCGACCTATCTGCACAACACGTTGGGCATGGGCGATTCCGAGACCACGGCGATGGTGCTGATCGGTCAGATCGTGATGGCGCTGGTGCTGCCGCTCTCGGGTGCGGTCTCCGACCGGGTGGGGCGGCGGCCGATGTGGCTGGTGTCGCTGGTGGGGCTGGCGGTGCTGGCGATCCCCATGTACTGGCTGATGGGTCAGGGTGCGGCGTGGGCGATCGTCGGTTTCGTGGTGCTCGGCCTGCTGTATGTTCCGCAGCTGTCGACGATTTCGGCGACGTTCCCGGCGATCTTCCCGACGCAGGTGCGCTACGCGGGATTCGCGTTGGGCTACAACATCTCCACCGCCGCGTTCGGTGGTACCGCGCCGCTGATCAACGAGTCGGTCATCGATGCCACCGGCTGGCATCTGTTCCCCGCCTATTACATGGTCGGGGCGTGCCTTGTGGGTTTGGTGGCGTGGTTCTTCCTGCGGGAGACCGCGGGCGTTTCGCTGGCCGGTACCGAGGTTCCCGACGCGGCCGACGAGGAACCGGTTCCGCAGCCGACCTGAGCCACCCGAGCTCCGGCTTGCGGCGGATGCCGCGCTCGTGTGTGATCGAGCGAGCCCGCATGCGGCAGGCACGGCCGGGAAGGAACGACGAGCCCAGATGCTCCCATTGGAGTCCGGTGATCCGGCGACCATCGGCCCGTATCGTCTGCTCGGGGTGCTCGGCGCCGGTGGGATGGGCCGGGTCTATCTGGGCCGCAACGCCGGTGGCCGCACCGTCGCGGTGAAGGTGGTACGCCCGGATCTGTCCGATGATCCCGAGTTCCGCACCCGATTCCGGCGGGAGGTGGCCGCCGCGCGACGGGTGACGGGTGCGCACGCGGTTCCGGTTCTGGATGCCGATGTGGAGGCGCAGCGGCCGTGGCTGGCGACCGGGTACGTGGCGGGGTTGTCGTTGCGTGAGGCGGTGGACTCGTTCGGGCCGCTGCCGGAATCGGCGCTGGTGACGCTGGCGGCGGGTTTGGCGCGGGCGCTGGCCGATGTGCACGCGGCCGGGGTGGTGCACCGCGACCTGAAACCGTCCAACGTGCTGTTGACCCTCGACGGGCCGCGACTGATCGATTTCGGCATCGCCCGCGCCGTCGACGACGACTCGCTCACCACGACCGGCAAGGTGATCGGTTCGCCGGGATATATGGCGCCGGAACATATTTCGGGCGATGCGCCGGTGGGGCCGGCGGTCGATGTGTTCGCGCTCGGCGGGGTGCTGGTGTATGCCGCCAGCGGCAGCGGGCCGTTCGGTTCGGGTGATTCGATTCCGATGCTGTGGCGGGTGATGCAGGAACCGGCTCGGCTCGACGGCCTGCCGGCGGCGTTGCGTCCGATCGCGGGGGCGTGTCTGGACAAACAGCCCGGCAATCGCCCGACGCCCGCCGATATCGAAAGACAGTGTGCGGCTTTGGGTGAGGCCCGGTCGGGGTGGTTGCCGGGACCGATCCTGGAGGCGATCAGCCGGCAGGCGGTGATGCTGCTGGATCTGGATTCCGATCCGGCGCCGCACATTCCGTCACCGCGGCCCGGAACGCCCGAACTTCCCTCGACGCTGATCGGGCCGGCGGGCCGGACCGGCGCCGCTGGGCATCCGAACACACCCGGTGCGCCGTCGCCCTCGCCCTGGGCTCCGCCCGGCGTCCCCCCGGGCACCGGGCACAGCGAAAGCCCTCTCGCACAGCGGGATTCGTCGCGGCGCCGGGTGGTCGTGATCGGATGCGTGGTGGTGCTGTTGGTGGCCGCGGCGGTGATCAGTGCCACGCTCGCCTTCCGCAGTGCGTCCTCGGACGGTCCGGGATCGGCAGCCGGTACCGACACCGCGGTGGAGACCGGCGCTTTCGAGGAGACGTCGACGCCGGAGGCGACGGCCGAGACGACGGCCGCGGCGAGTGAGTTGTCGGCGCTGCCCGCCGATTACGCGGGCACGTGGAAGGGCACCGCGACCGACGGGCTGGCCACCTACGACATCGTCGTCACCCTGCGCGCGGGCGCGGTAGGGACGGAGTTGGGTAGTGCGAGCAATACCGGCCGGACCAGTGGTGTCACTTGCCGGCGCGCCGAAACCCTCACCTCGGCGAGCGAGTCCGTGATCACGCTGCGCGCCCGCTTGGTGTCGGGGCCGACCTGTATGGACGACGGCCAGTCCTCCACCCTCACGCTGAACCCGGATCGCACGCTCGCCTATTCGATGACCGGTCCGATCGGCGCTATCACCGGAACACTGCGACGCCAGTGAAACTTGTTGCAGCACAATGATTCGACTCAGGCCGTCTCAGGAGGGCAGGCGCACGACCGCGATGGCCGGTTCGCTGAGGCTGCCCAGGTACAGGGTGCCGCCGGATTCGGCGACGCCGGTGACCATCGCGTACCGGTCTGCGTCGCGTTGCAGGTCGTGGACGAGGTTGCCGTCGAAGTCGTAGGCCTGTACCCAGACGGTGCGGGCGGGTTTCGGCTGCAGCGTTTGCGGAATGGCGCGCACGAGGCGGCGCAGCACGCCGGGTAGCGGAAGCAGCCTGTCCAGGATGGGGTTTCGCGGTGTGACGAGCGCGGCCCAGATGTGGCCGTCGCTGCCGAGCCCGAGGTTGTCGGGGCAGCCGGGCAGGTTCTCCACGAGGTAGTCGGTGTCACCGGCGCGGGGTCCGGTGAGGTGGTGGCGGGCGATGCGGTAGCCGCCCGTTTCGGCGACCAGCACGCAGCAGCGGTCGGGGGCCAGGACGATGCCGTTGGCGAATTGCAGCCCGTCGACGAGGGTGTCGACGCCGCCGTCGGGGGTGCGGCGCAACAGCCGGCCGGTGCCGGAGTGTTCGAGGATGTCGCCCATATAGTCGTCGAGCGGGTAGCGGCGGGTGGATTCGGAGAAGTACACGGTGCCGTCGGTGTCGGCGACGACATTGCTGGCGAAATTCAGCGGCACGCCGTCGACCCGGTCGCAGAGAGTTTCCAGAGTGCCGTGCGGGCGGTCCAGGCGCAGCAGTCCGCGGTCGGCGTCGCAGATCAGCAGCGATCCGTCGGCCTCGGCGTGCAGGCCCAGGGGGCGGCCGCCGGTATGGGCGATCTGCTCGACCGCGCCGGTGGCCGGGTCGACGGCGAGAACGGCGCCGTCGGCGATGCCGGTGAGGATCCGCCCGTCGGGTGCGAGTACCACGTCCTCGGGGCCGGTGCCGGGGAGTTCGAGCAGCCGCAGCTCGGGCATGGGCGGCTCGCTGTGCGGGGCGCGGGCCCGGGCGGGTGCGGGCGGGGGAGTCCAACGAGTCGGCTGGAAAGACATGACTCACCATACCCACGCCCGGTGACCGCGCCCGCGGTCGCGCCGATGTCAGGCGGGCACGGTCGGGCCGGCGGTGCTGGTGACGTGGACGGGCAGGTTGTCGGCCCACGGCTGGCTTTCGACCATGTCGGCGACTCGCACCGTGCCCCTTTCGAATTCGCCGGTGGCGGCGTCGACGAGGCGGTAGGCCTGCACCTGGGTGTGGATGGGCTGGGCGTCGAGCAGGACGATCCGGACTTCGCCGGGTTCGAAGCGGCAGCGCTCTTGCAGGGCGGCGATGAGTTGTTCGTTGTGCATATGCCCGTCGCCGAAGTTCCAGCCGATGGCGGTGCTGCAGATGCGTTCGCCGTCGGTGATGGTGTATTCGTCTTCGCGACCGGCGGGCATGGCGCGGTGCACGAGGGTGAACAGGGCGCGGCCGTGGGTGTTCATGGCGCGGAAGGCGTAGCCGAGATACAGCGGGATCTGGGCTCGGTCCTTGCCGTAGTAGCGCTCCATCTGAGCCTGCGGCATGCTCGCGATCGCGACGATGTTGCGGTCGATCTTCTGTGCCGCCGAGGGTTTGAGGCACCACACCGTGGTGTCCCAGTTGCCGGCGTAGTAGCGCATACCGGGCAGGAACGAGATCCGCGAGGGCAGCAGGTTGCCGGTGATCACGACCGCGACGAGCACCGCGAACAGCAGCACCGGCAGCCAGGGGTGCGCCGCGTCGGCGAAGCCGATGTCGGCGTGCGCGACGAACAGCACCCCGAGCCCGAAGATCATGAACACATTCCACTCGAGCGGCACACCCATCGGGATGGCGGTGAGGATCGCCAGGTGGAAGCACAGCAGGATCACCGCGGCGATCGTGGTGGGCCAGCCGCCGTGGGAGAAGAACAGCACGATCGGTGCGCACATCTCCACCGCGGTGCCGCTGTGGGCGACCCACCGCGACAACCGTCCCGGGCGCAGGTCGTCGGGGAAGTCGGCGAAGAAGCGGCGCTTCAGCCATCGCGGGCGCACGATCGGGCTGTTGGACATCATGGTCGAGACCACGAACGGGAAGTGCCGGTTCAGTTTCGAGGTCGCCGCACCCATCCAGATGACGACGAAGACGAGTTTGGCGGCGAGGATCGCGTCGGCGCCGCCGAACAGGAACGCCACCGCCAGCGAGCCGTACACCTCGCCGCGCGCGGCCAGGAAGATCACCTTGTCGCGCAGTCCCAGCACCGCCAGCACGGCCACGACGAGGCCGACGTGCCAGGCCGGCAGGAGTCCGACATTCGTGTCGAGTGCGGGGATCGGGCCGGTGCCGTCGGACAGCAGCGCCCACAGCAGCACCACCAGCAGCAGCGCGTAGAGCGCGGCGTCGGCCGGGGTGCGCGTGGTGCCGCGGGTGAGCGGGACGACGCGCGGCCACGGTGGGAGCCGGATCGTGCCGGGCCGCAGCCAGTACAGGATGGATCCCATCGGCGGGAAGTAGCGGTTGTTGAGCGGGCCGAATCCGCAGCCGAGCCCGATCACTTCGAACAGCATCGTGTAGAGCACGACCTTTTCGAACACGATCGGTTCCGACCACCAGCTGCCGACGTCGGTGAATCCGTCGATGCCGCTGGTGCTCAGCGCGAACAGCCAGCCACCGAGGATGTAGAGGCAGATCTTGACCACATAGAACAGGTGCAGCACCACCGGTGTGCCGAAGCCGACCTCGGCCCAGTGCCGCGCCATGAGCCGGATGCGCTCACTGCGGTCGCTGCTCTGCCACTGCTGCTGGTCGACGACCGGTAGTTCCGGCTGAACGAACCCCATCAATCTCTCCGTTCCCGCGTCCGCGGCCGGTCACGGCACCATGACCGCGGTGTTGCCCTTCTCGCTCGACGTGACGAGGATGTCGCGGCCGATCGGATCGTCCACCGCGGCAAGGCTTTCCGGTGCCATCAATGCCAGGAACCGGCTGTCGTCGGCGTGCAGGCGCCCGACGACCAGTCCGGTGCGCGGCTCGAATGCGTGGCGCACGGTGTAGGTTTCGATCCGCGCCGGTCCGTCGGCGCGCGCGCGGCTGGGCACCCGCGGGGCCGCCGCCACAGCGCGCTGCAACTGTGCGCTGCGGTCGGGGACCCAGGGCGCCGGCGTGGTCGAATACACCCCGACCGAATATTTGCTCATGATGCCGCCGTTGGCGCCCACCAGGCCGAAAGCGCCGGGCTGCTCGCGCATCCGGGCCACCGTTTCGGCGATGGCGTGCATGGAGTAGTTGTTGCCGGGGCCGCCGAAGAACGGCAACCCGCCGGTCACGGTGAGCCCGCGCGGGTCGTCGGTGGCCAGTCCGGTGCCGTCGCAGAAGTTGAACACCGCGACGGGGAAGCAGCTGTAGAGATCGATGGTGGTGAGGTCGTCGAGGCCGATTCCGGCTACCCGCAACGCTTCTCGCGCCGCCGTCCACGCGGTGGGTGCGGCGCCGAGGTCGGGGCGCGCGAGCAGGGTCTGTTCCTCGAGGTCGGCTTGGCCGCGCAGATACACCAGTTTGTCGTCGGGGATGCCGAGCTCGCGGGCTTTGCCCAGCGACATCACCACGGCCGCGGCGCCGAGGTTGACCAGATCGCGGGCCACCATGAGGCGCGGATACGGGTCGCAGATCATCCGGTTCGCATCGGTGACGGCCGCCAGTTCCTCGGCGCTGCGCTCGACCGGCGCGGCGGCGAGCGGGTTCTTCGCGGCCACGGAGGTGAACGGGGCCAGCAGTTTTCCCATCTGCAGGCGATACTGCTGCGGTGTCGCGCCCACGCGCGCGCGGCGGGCGTTCTCGAGCAGGCCGTATTGGGTGGGTGCGCCCATGACGGCGTGGGCGATGAGGTTGTCGTCGACGAACGATTCGTATCCGAAGCCGCGGTCCTCGAGCTGTCCGGGGGCGGTTTCGGTGAAGTCGGGTTTGTCGTCTCGGCCGGCGTAGTAGCGCTCGGTCGAGATCGCGTCCGACCCGGTGATCAGCACCGATTCCAGTCGCCCGGCGGCGATGTCGGCGGCGAACTCGGTGAGCAGATGTTGCGGGCCCTGCCCGCCGACCACCTCGAGCACGGCGCGGGCCGGGTCGATGCCCAGTCGTCGCGCCACCGAGCGCGGGTAGTTGTCGGAGCGTCCCAGCGGGGCGCGCACCGGTGCCGAGATCTCGAATTGGCGTACCCCGGCGATGAGTTGGACGCTCGCGGCGGCCTCGGCGTAGCGGATGCCGGTGTCCTCGAGGGCGGCGCGGGCGGCCGCGGCGGCGAGTTCGACCGACGACATCTGCCGGTACTCGGACGTGTCGATGCGGTCGATCGACTGGCCGACGCCCACGACGACCGGTGTGCGCGCATCCACCATCAGCGGACCCCACCACTGCGTGTGGCCGCGTCGGCTCCCCGTCTCATGGAAGTGACAGTAACACGGGAAATAGAACCTGTTACAGACGTTTGTCTCAGGTGGTGGCTCGCTGTGAGGCCGCGGCGTGCTCGCCGAGATCGGCGAGGGTGAGCCGGTGCCGGGGCGCGTGGTCGACGACGGTGTGGCGGGTGGTCACCAGATCGGGCCCGACGTGCAGCAACCGGCCCACCGGCAGATCACGCCAGCCGGGGTCGGCGTCCATGCGTTCGGTGGCGATGACCACGGCCGGATGGCCGGCGAGCGCGGAGGAATGGGCGCGGAGGGGCCCGGTGCCGGCGTGGTCGAGATGTTTGCCGCCGCCGGGTCCGCCCGCGGCGCGTTCGAGGACGAACAGGTCGTGGGTGTCGGGGTAGCGCAGCGCCCACAGATCCTGCGCGGTGGTGAGCACGAAGTTCAGCGCGAACACCGGCAGGTTGTCCGCGATCCACCCGACCGCCGCGCCGATCCCGGCGACGACATCGCCGTCGTGTTCATCGATGCATCGGGTGACGAGGGCGAAGACCCGCTCGGAATCGGTTTGCCCGGCGACCAGATCGCGGTAGTCACCCAGGGCGCGTTCCAGTTCCGGCAGGCCGCCGACGACGCCGTTGTGGGCGAACAGCCGCCCGTGTTGTTCGAACGGGTGGGTGTTGGCCGCGACCGTCGCCCCGGTGGAGGCGTAGCGCACGTGGGCGAGGAAGGTCGCCGACTCGCATTCCATGGCCTCGCGCACGAACTGCTCGTCCTCGTAGGCGGCGATGGGCTGTTTGCGCACCAGCGGTTCGCCGTCGGCTTCGAAGGTGCCCAGCCCGGTGCCGTCGGGTTCGCGGCGACTCTGGCGGGCCAGGCTGTCGGGGGCCTCCAGCAACCAGAACGTGGCGTGCACCCGCTGGGGTGCCGCGCTGAGCCCGAACAATCGGCACATCGATTCACCTTTCGCCGCACCGCCGCTGACCTGATGATCCGTGTCGGACGAAACCGCTTGCCGCGGTTCGTTTTTCAGTGAACGAGCTACGGGGAGCCGAACCGGTGACGCGGCCCGGGCCGCCGAACCGACCCTACCCGGCCCCCGCGAAACGCGGGGCCCTTCGACCCTGGATCGGCGGTTGCCCGCAGTGCACTATGAGGTGATCGAAACGTGGCGGAGCCGGAAGGGGTGCTCGTGGCGAGGAAACGGTGGAGCGAACTGAACGAGCGGACGCGACGGCTGATCGTGGCCGCGACCGTGGTGGAAGGGATCCTGAAACTGGCGGCGCTCATCGATATCGCGCGCCGGCCGGCCGCCGAGATCCGCGGGTCGAAACTGCGGTGGGCGACCGCGGTGACGCTGCTCAACTCGGCGGGCGCGGTGCCGATCGCCTACTTCCTCGCCGGGCGCCGGCAACCGGGCACGCACTCCTGAAGCCGGTCACAGTTCGCCGCGATAGTCCTGGCATCGGCAGGGCTGGGTCGGCAGCCCGGCGCCGCGATCGCGCGACACCAGGACTCCGGCGTCCACGGCGCTGCGGCAGCGGCCCGATACCGGGTCGTGCACGATATTGGAATGCCCGCAGTGCGAGCACAATCGGCGTGTCACCTTCCGCGGTACCAGGATCAGCAGCACCAGCGCCGAGAAGGCGACGGTGACACCGACGAACCTGAGCAGATGTGGCCAATCCATCTCACGACCTCACTTTCCGGCCGAGTCCGCCGCGGCCGACCGCGATCAACGCCGTCGCAGGTGCATGCCGTAGGGGACCGCCTCGAGCAATGTCACGTTCACCGACGCCCCGCTGGGAATCCGGTACGAGCACACCTGTCCGGGCCGGGCGCCGGTGAGCGCGCTGCCCAGCGGTGACTCGGGCGAGTAGACCTCGAGTTCCTCGGTGTCGGCGCCGTCGCGCCGGCCCAGCAGGAACGTTTCGGTCTGCTCGTCGTCGAACCGGACGGTCAGCACCATCCCGGGTTCGGCGATGCCGTCGTCGGCGGGCGCCTGCCCGACCACGGCACGATCCAGCAACTCCTCCAACTCCAGCCTCCGCAACCGCCGCCCGGCCGCGGACTGCCCGTCCTCGTCGCCGGGGCCGTGTTGCGCCGCCCGCAACTCCAGCAATTCCCGCCGCAGCCGCTCGTACGCGTCCTGCGTCAACCAGACGCTTTCGGTTCCCGTCATCTCATTCTCTTCGTCCACTGCCGACAACACCCGGCCCCCGGACGACACCACATCCGCCGCACCGAGGGTCCACCTCCAGAGTGACCCGCCGGCATACCCGCTACATTGTCGGTACCAAACAATCTCGACGGGCGCTGTTGTCGAGTGCGAACAGCGTGACGATCGCCCGAAGTTCCGGAAGGAGTCGTGAGCTGCACCGATGGTCAAATTGGACCGGTTGATCAATATCGTGAGCCGCTACGGCGCCCGCCTCCACGGCACCGTCGTGGACCGTGCCGTCGAGATCCACAGCGTCGCGGTTCACGACCCGATCCGCCCGCACGCGGCTACCGGCGATGTGTTCCTCGCGGTCGGTGCGGCCGACCTCGCCGAAGCCCTCACCCTGGGGGTGGACGCCCGGGCCCGGGTGATCGTGGCCCGCACCTCCGAGACACCGGATGCCCGGATCCGGCAGTTGCTCGGCGATCGCGGGCCGGCGCTGATGACCGTCGATCCGAGCGTGTCCTGGAGCCAGATCGCCTCGGTCGTCTACGGGCTGGTCCTCGAGGGCCGCGAAACCGAATCCGGGCGCGGTCCCAGCGATCTGTTCGCCCTCGCCGACACCATCTCCGCCTCCCTCGACGGGCCGGTGACCATCGAGGATCAGCTCTCGCGCGTGATGGCCTACTCCACCGCGCACCACGACACCGACCCGGTCCGCTCGGACACCATTCTGGGGCGGCGCATGCCCGATCGGGTGCGCCGATTCTTCGAGGAGCAGGGCATTTTCGCGCATCTGGCCCGCTCCGATGCGCCTCGCTACATCCCGCCGGCCCCCGAGCACGGACTGCACGGGCGCACGGTGGCGGCGGTGCGCGCGGGCCGGGAACTGCTGGGTTCGGTGTGGGTGTCCGGTCGCGAGCCGCTGTCGGCGGATCGGGCCCGCATCCTGCAGGAGGGCGCGCACACTGTCGCGCTGCATCTGCTGCGATCCCGGGTCAGTGCCGATCTGGAACGGCAGGTGGAGTCCGAACTGGTCATCGAGTTGATCGAGGGCAGCCCCGACGCGGAGGCCGCGATCGGCAAACTCGGCATCCCGGCCCGCGATCTTCGCGTCATCGCCTTACAGGCGCATGCCGAGCAGGAACGCAACGCCGGCATCCTGCTCGCGTTCGAACGCGCCACCACCGGTTTCGGCTGGTCGCGCCTGGGCCGCAGCACGCTGTTCGGCAATACCGTCTACACCGTGCTGCCCGCCGGTGACGATCCAGCGCCGGCGTATCGGTGGATCGCCGATATCGCCGCGAGCCTGCCCGCGCATATGAGCGTGGTGGCCGGCATCGGCGGCTCCGCCGACGCACGGGAGTTGCCCGCGAGCCGTCAGGAGGCCGACGAGTGCATGGCGCTGCCGGCGGCCACCTCCCCGGCTCCGCCCTGTTATGACACCGCCTGGGATCGGGTCCTGATTCAGCGCCTGCGGTCGATGGCCTCCACCGGCCGGCTGCCGTCCCGAGATCCCGTCGCCCAGCTCGCGGAGATCGACGAGCGAGCCGGCACCCACTATCTGCCCACGTTGAGGGCCTGGCTGGAAGCCCACGGCGATCCGAACACCGCGGCTCGCACTCTCGACGTCCATCCCAACACCGTGCGTCACCGGATGCGGCGGATGCGTGAACTGGACTTCCTCGATCCGGACGATCCGGCCAAACGCACGGCGATGCTCATCGCTTTGTCGATCCACACCGGCTGATCACCGATCGGCGAAAACCGATGTCTGTGGCATGAGGTGACCCGGCTGAAATAGCTTTCTTTATTCGCTATTTAGCTAAAGTGCTAACGTGTGAGCATGACCGAGTACAGGCCCGAAGAGGAAACCGGAGTGTTCCGCGCGCTGGCCGACCCCACGCGCCGGCAGATCCTGGAGGATCTGCGCCCCGGCGAGTTGACCGCAGGGGATATCGCCGCCAAGTTTCCGATCAGCGGTCCGTCGATCTCCCGGCATCTGGGCGTACTCAAGGCAGCCGGGCTCGTCCGAGAACGACGAGCCGGCAATCGAATCTTCTACTCCCTTGTCGAGGAACGACTGGCACTGTGTGTCGGCAGGTTCCTGAGCGCGATCTGCCCGGAGCAGGTCATCGTCAGACAGCGCAGACCGCGAACCACCGAGAACGAGGGAACCTGATGAGACCTCCGCGGATGTCCAGCGTCGTCGAGCGACGCCTTCTGGTGAACTACCGCGTCGCCCCTGAAGCGGCTGCGAGCTTGGTGCCGCCGCCGATGCGACCTCAATTGGTGGGCGGTTGGGCGGTTGCCGGCATCTGCCTGATCCGCCTCGGGCAGTTCCGACCCAGTCGGCTACCCGGCTGGGTCGGGCTGCGCAGCGAGAACGCGGCACATCGCATCGCGGTCGAGTGGGATGGTCCGCGGGGACGCTCGACCGGTGTGTACATCCCGCGCCGCGACAGCGGCTCGGTGATCAATGTCCTCGCCGGTGGCCGACTGTTTCCGGGTGAGCACAGTTCGGCGCGGTTCGACGTGCGGGAAACAGCGCAGGACCTGCATGTGGCCTTCACCAGTCAGGACCAGACGGTCTCCGTGAGCGTGGATGTCCGGACCGCTGAGCGGTTCCGGGGAAGCGAACTGTTCGCCGATCTGGCGCAGGCATCGGACTTCTTTCGGCGTGGCTCGGCCGGATTCTCGGCCACGCGTGGCGGTCGACGCCTCGATGGGCTCGAACTCCAGACGAACTCGTGGCACGTCGAGCCGGTCGAGGTCCAATCGGTCCGGTCCACGGTCTTCGACGACCGGGACCGGTTCCCGCCCGGCACCGCGGTGCTCGACTGCGCCTTGCTCATGCGCCAGGTGCCGGTGTCCTGGCGCCCCCTTCCGCCCCTGCGGGCCGATGTCGACTCCGTACCTGCGGGCGAATAGCGCACATCCACGGGTTATCCGGTGGCCCGGTGGTGATCCGGCGGCGGGGTGAGGTCCTCGACCACGACCAGATTTCCCCCGGCCTGCTTCGCGCGGTACATCGCGGCGTCGGCGGATTGCAGCAGCCGGTCCGGGGTCGGTCGCGGGCATCGCGGACAGGTCGTCGCGTCGTAGACCGCGACACCGACGCTGGCGGTCACCTCGACCGTGGTGCCCGACGGTTCGGCGACGGTGCGGCGCAGGCGTTCGCCCTCGGCGTGGGCGGCGTCGGCGGCGGCGATCGGCGTGGCGACCACGAATTCCTCGCCGCCCGTACGGGCCACCACCGCGGTTCGTCCGGCGGCCTCGTGCAGGCGCCGGGCGGTCCGCACCAGCACGGTGTCGCCGACGCGGTGTCCCCAGGTGTCGTTGACGTTTTTGAATTTGTCGAGGTCGAAGGTCATGACGCTGACCGCGGGGTGCTGGTCGACCAGCAGCGGGAGCCGGATCTCGAGGCCGCGACGGTTCAGCAGTTCGGTCAGCGGATCCGACATCGATTCGGTGCGCAGCAGCCAGTAGAGGATCTGCAGAGCGGGTACCGCGCTGACCACCGACACGAACAGCAGCAATCCGACCGCGACCGCGAGGCGCAGTTGTCCGCCGCCGGTGGCGATGCGCACCGACATCACGATCACCGCCAGCAGCGACCACGCCGAATGAGCCGCCAACACCCGCGCGTTGTGGAAGAAGCCGAGGTAGCTGCCGGTGACCACGAGCAATACCGTGCCCATCGCCGCGAACACCCGATCCGGCACCTGCAGGAATTCGAGGATGAACAGCACGTCGGCGCCGCCGATCAGCAGCAGCGATTCGGTTCTGCCGGGCCAGCGCAGCAACCACCAGCGCAGTGCCCACAGCGCCCCGCACGACACCCCGACCGTGGACGCGATGCCGGGATGGCCGGGCGGTCCCACCGGTGATCCCGTGATCACCGCTCCCATCGCCGCGATCATCGCCCCGGCGACACCGACCAGCACTTTCAGCGGACCCAGCGCGGATCGGGCCGTCAGGCTGCGTACCAGCCAGCAGTAGTCGACCGGATCGTTCCACCAGGCCCGCAGTGTCTTGCCGCCATTCATCGACTCACCCTCGCACCCGGCCGGTTGCCCGGCCGTCGCTCGTATCCGGTGCGAGAATCCCGGTGCGAGGATCTCGGGAATCTCATCGGCTGATCCGCAGCAGTCTAGACCGGCAACTCGGACCCTCCGGGCGAAAATGTGGTACTTCCACGACCGGCGCCGCGGATGATCGTCTCCGGTGAATGCTGTCGGTGCCGCCTCGCCCCCGTACGGCTCGACCCCACCGCGTGGATCGGCTCAGTGGTCGCCGGCCGCCAGCAGCAGGCGGGCCACCGAGGTCAGCCGGACCGCCATCTCCCGGTAGCTGTAGTAGCCCGTCCCGGCCTGGACCATAGCCCCGCTGACCGCGATGTTCAGCGCGTCGAGAAGGTCGTCGGTGCAGGTGTCGCCCAGGGCGGTGCGGACGCGGTCGCTCATCGCTGCGCCGATGCGGGTGCGCAGAGCCGACACATCGGGGTCGTGGCTGAGGATCGCGGCGGAGGCGGCCAGGCTCAGTTCCGGCTCTTCGGACATCAGCTCGCCTATCTCGGTGAATACGCTCGCCAGCCGCTGCGACGGCGTCTTGCCGGTGACCGGTCGAGCACACCAGGTGCGGATCCGGCGCCAGTACGCTTCGGCCACCAGATGCTGTTTCGCCGAGAAATAGCCGTAGGCGGTCGCGTGCGTGAGCCCGGCGCGCCGGCACACCTCCCGCATGGACAGCTGGTCGTAGCCCTGCTCCCGCAACACCTCGAGACCGGCGTCGAGCAGGCGGTCCACGGTCTCGGCGGAGCGGCCGGCCAGCGAGCGCCGGGGCGGGCGGGGTTGTATCGCGGCCTCCACCATGAATCAGACACTAGGATATACGCCTGTCAACAGCAAAAGCCGACGCCGGACCCAGCGGGTGCGGAACTACCGACGAGGCACGATGGCATCCACATTCACTCCCGCGCCGGATCGCACCGAATTCGATCTGGGACAGGTCAGCTTGCACGCCTTGACCTGGGGCGATCCCGCGGCGACGCTCGCGCTGTGCCTGCACGGCTACCCCGACACCGCCTGGACGTGGCGCCATCTCGGGCCCGCGCTGGCCGGCCACGGGTACTACGCCGTGGCGCCGTTCAGCCGCGGATATGCGCCGTCGACGGTGCCGGCCGACGGTGACGTGTCGACCGGTTCGCGGGTGGCCGACGCACTCGGCATCGCCGAGCGCCTGGGCGCCGAGCGGGCCGTCGTCATCGGCCACGACTGGGGCGCCTTCACCGCGAATGCCCTTGCCGCCCTGCCGGAATCGCCGTTCCGGGCCTTCGTCGCGGCGGCGGTTCCACCGTTGGCGAGTGTCAGGATCACCCGTGACGATCTCGCCCGCCACGTGGCGCGGACACTGGCGCAGTCGGTGAACAGCTGGTACATCCTCGCCAACCAGTTTCCGGTCGTTCCCGAACGCTTCTTCACCCCGATGACCGCGTTCCTGTGGCGCCGGTGGTCTCCCGGATACGACGCCACCGACGACCTCGCCCACCTCGCCGCGGCCGCTCCGCCGCAGCACCGCTCCGCGATCATCGGCTACTACCGGCAACTGGTCCGCCCGCGGTCGACGCGGCCCCGCGACCCGGACCGGCTGCTGATGTCGCCACCGATCCATCCGATTCTGCAGCTCTACGGCGCCACCGACGGCTGCCTACGGCCCGGCTTCTTCCAGGATCTCGACCGGCACCTGCCCGCGGGCAGCCGCGTCGTCCGCATCGACGACGCCGGGCATTTCCTGCACCTGGAGAAACCGGAGGCGGTGAACGAGATCATCCTCGACCATCTCGCAGGCGGGCAGTAGCGGTTCACTGCGTCGTTTCCCCGATCAGCGTGCGCAGCAGGGCCGCGTGGTAGAACAGCGACTCGACATCCTCGGGCCGATCCATCTCCCCGAAATGCACCCGGCGTGAGCCGGTGCGCATGAACACACACGCCCACACCACCGCCGAATAGACGTAGAACCAGCGCAGATCGCCGAGTTCGACACCGGTGAGGCGCCGATACGTGTCACGAACGTCGTTCTCGCGCAAGACGTCCGGCAATCCCGGCAGTCCGGCGAGCCCGCTCAACTCCTGAAACACCAGGTGCGCGAACACACACCACGCCACATCGAGTTCGCGTGGCCCGACCGTCGTCATCTCCCAATCGAGGACGGCGGCGGGACGGAAGTCGCGGTAGAGCACGTTGCCGATGCGCGCGTCGCCCCACAGCAGCACGGTCTCACCGGCCGCGATCTGTTCGGGCCAGTGGGTGTCGAGCCAGTCGAAGGCGCGCTCGACCAGCGGTGACCGACCGATATCGGCCACCGCGAACTCGTACCACGCCCGCAGCCAGGTGAGGTTCTTGCGCAGGGCGGTGTCGCCGGCGCGGTCGGCGACGAGGAAGTCGAATGCGGTGCCCGCGTCGGGGATCGAGTGCAGGGTGGCGAGCACCTCGATGGTGGCGTCCTGCAGCAGGCGCTGCTGTTCGGGTGCCGCGTCGAAGAACCAGTTGCCGCCGAACGTATACGGCATCACATCGGGCGGGACGATCCCCTCGACGTAGTCCATGATGAAGAAGGGAGCACCCAGCACCGTCGCCGTGTTCTCCAGAAACCGCACCCGCGGAACCGGAATACCGGCCCGACCGGCGGCCTCGATCACAGCGGCTTGATGGTCGAGACGGTAGACGGGAAAGACGGGAACGTCGGAGCCGGTGGGCGCCACCCGCATCACCCATTTCCGGTGCACGGGCGCGCCGTCGTCGTCCCATCGGGCGCCGAGCACGATCGTCTCCGAGGACATACCGTTGGCGTCGATCCCGCCGACGACGGAGATCTCGGGCCGCTGCCCGTCCGGCATGACCGTGGCCAGCCAGTCGGCGAGCAGCGCGGGCAACTGGGTGACGTCGCGACTCGAGCTTTGCAGCCGGCTGACGTTCTCCACGGTCGGTTCGCTGGCCACAGGCCGGCTCCTTTCACCGGGCGGGTCATCCACGGGCCACTCGGCGCTCATCGGGCGCCGATCGTGACCGGCATATGCCGGATACCGCTGTGTTTGTTGCTGCGGACGTACTCGACGGGCCCGCGCGGAGTGAGGGTTTCGACCCGGTCGAGCAGCGCGTCGAACATGACCCGCATCTCCATCCGCGCGAGCGAGGCGCCCAGGCAGAAATGCACGCCCCGCCCGAAAGCCAGGTGCGGGTTGGGGTTTCGGGTGATATCGAACCGGTGCGGGTCGGGGAACACACTGTCGTCGCGGTTGGCCGAGGCCCACCACAGCGTGACCTTGTCACCGGCGGCGATGCGGTGACCGCCGATCCACACGTCCGCGGTGGCCGTGCGCCGGTTGTAGGGGGTGGAGGATGCCCAGCGCAACATCTCCTCGACCGCGCCCGGGAGGCGAGTTCTGTCCTGCTGCAACTGTTTCCACAACTGCGGCGATTCGCTGAGCGCGGCCGTGCCGAGGGCGATGGAGTTGCGTGTGGTCTCGCTGCCCGCGGCGACGATCAGGCTCAAGAACAGGTGTTGTTCGGCGTCGGTCAGCGGCTGGCCGTCGACGAGGGCGTGTGTGATCACCGACAGCAGATCCGCACCCGGTGCGCCGCGTTTGCGCTGCAGCAGGTCCGCGGCGTAGGCGAACATGCGGGCCTGTGCCCGGGCGAGACGGTCGTCGACCTCGCCGACTTCGCGGCCGTCGTAGTCCAGGGTGACGTCGGCCCAGTTCATCAGTTCGTGGCGATCGGCTTGCGGCACACCGGCCAGCTCGGCGACGGCCTGCAGCGGCAGTTCCGCGGCCACGTCGGTGAGAAAGTCGCACTCACCCTTCGCCACGGCCGCATCCACGATGGCCGCCGCCCGCCGGCGCAGGTCGTCCTCGATCCGCCGCAGCGCTCGCGGGGTGGTGCTGGGTGCGAGCAGGCGACGGATCTTCGCGTGGCGGGGGTCGTCCATCATGTTCAGCAGCGCCCCGACCGGCACGCCCAGCGGCATATCCTCGAGCGTCGTGCCGCCGCCGTCGCGTCCGCCGCCGGATTCGGAGGAGAAGACCGTGGTGTCGGTGGCCGCGGCGACGATGTCGCCGTAGCGGCTGAGCACCCAGAAACCGTCGCCGCCGGGGCTGTGCGCGGTGGGCGGATGAAACCAGACCGGCGCCTCGCGTCGCAGCCGATCGAATATCGGATGGGGAAATCCGCTGGTGAACCGGTCCAGGTCGGTCAGGTCGACGTCCTCGTCCACGACGTTCGCGCCTCCTTGCCACAGCTCACCCGCCGGCGAATACCGGGCGCCCCCACACACCCGGCACGCCGTACCTTACAGGTGTCAATCCGGGCGTAAGGCCGGAAAAGGCGGACTCGCATCGGTGTCGCGCCGCCGCTACGACGAGTCGCGCGGCCGCAGACCGTCGAGCATCAGTTCCAGCAGGCGCCGCCAGTCGCCGCTGCCGGTGCGGATCGTCGCCGAGATCGCACCGACGAGCATGTAGGCGTCCGCGGCCGTGCAATCCTGCCGCAGCGCACCGGCCTCTCGATCGCGCGTGATGATCTCGCAGACAACGGTTTCCAGCCGGGCGCGAGACGATCCGCGCGGCTCGCTGCCGGGCGACCGGCGGGCGGCTTCGACGGCCGCGGACAGGCCCTGATCGGCGCTGAGCAGCTCGCCCACATGCGTCAGATAGCGTCGCAGCCCCTCGCCGGCGTGAGCGAGACACTCTGCGCGAGCGTAGTTCTCGATCTCCGTGAAGCGTTGCTCGGCCGCCGCGTCGACGAGCTCGGCGAGGGTGGGGAAGTGGCGATAGACCGTGCCGACCCCGACACCCGCGGCGCGTGCCACGTCGGGCAACTGCACCTGAGAGCCCTTCTCGGCGAACAACTCTCGAGCCGCGTCCAGGAGGCGGTCGCGGTTGCGGGCCGCGTCGGCGCGAGTTCTTCGTGGCGTCGCGGGTGTTGACACCTGTCCGTCCTTTCCGTCTACCATCGAGACGGAAGCGGATTCCGATTCCGTTTTGTCCCGCGGGAAGGGTAGCACGATGTCGCACAACAGATTTCTCCACGTGGCTCCGGGTGAGGTGCGCCCGGGGCGGGTTCCGATGCCACCCGCCTTCGCGGTCAAGGCCGCCACAGCCGACACCGAGGGCCGGTTCTCACTGCTGGAGGTGACCTTGGCCCGAGACATCCCGCGACACACGCACGAGGTGGCCGACGAAAGCGTCTACGTGCTCAGCGGTGAGCTCGGAGTCGACTTCGACGACCGGTCGTTCGTCGCACCGGCGGGCACGTTCGTCCTACTGCCACAAGGGATTCCGCACGCCCTGCGCGCGGTCTCGGACCCGCCGCCCACAGTGCTCCAGATATCGTCGCCGGGCGGATGGGAATGCTATCTGGAAGACCTGTTCGAAGCAGGCCCCACCGTACTCACCGACGGCGCACTCGACCCGCGCAAGATCAACCCGATCGCCGCGGCGCACCGCATCCGCTACGACGAACACTGAACGCCGGGCCGGCGGAGCGGTCGGTAACCCGGCGTGGCGCCGTCAGTGAATGTGGTCCTGCCAGTCCGCGGGGACGTGACCCGCGGGCCCCGGCACCGGCTGCGTCTCCGGGTGACTGGTCGGTGGCGCCAGTTCCGGCCCCTCACCGACCGCGCCGTCGCGGTAGTCGTAGAACCAGTCCTCGCCCGGTTCGAAGCTCTGGATGATCGGGTGGCCGGTACTGCGGAAATGGGCGGTGGCGTGCTGGGCGGGGGAGGTGTCACAGCATCCCACATGCCCGCAGCGCGCGCACCGACGCAGATGCACCCACCAACCGCCGGCGGCGACACACTCCGCACACCCGGTTCCGCTGGCGGGCACCTCGACGTCGATATCGCTGCCGGAATCGCTCACCGCTGCTCTCCTTTCAGGGTCGCGACCACCGCTTCGGCCACGCCGCGCGCACTGGCGGGGTTCTGACCGGTGATCAGCCGCCCGTCGGTGACGACGTAAGGTCCGAACGGCTCGTCGGCCATGCTGTAGTCGGCGCCCAATTTCACGAGTTCGTCCTGAAGACTGAACGGTACCGCGTCGGCGCGCTGAGCGGCTTCCTCCTCCGTCCACGAGAACCCGGTCACCCGCCGCCCGGCGATCAGCGCCGCCCCGCTCTCCAGCGGGACGTTCAGCAATCCGACCGGACCGTGGCACACCGCCGACACCACGCGGCCGCTGTCGTGGAAGGCCGCGGTGAGCGCGCCCAGATCGTCGCCACCGAAGTCGAACATCACCCCGTGCCCGCCGGTGAAGTAGATCGCGTCGTAATCCTCGACCTCGATCTCGCCGATACTGCGCGTGCGGTCGAGCAGGTCCATGAATTCCCGGTCGCGGTAGCGGCGGTCGGTGCCGAGATCGGCGAGGACGTCACGGGCCAGGCTCTCCGGATCGATGGGCACGAATCCGCCTGCGGGACTGGCGATGTCGACGCTATAGCCGTGTTCGGTGACATAGTCGTAGAAGTGGGTCAGCTCGCCGAGCCACAGCCCGGTGCGATAGCCGACCTTCTCGTATTCCCCGGCATTGGTGACGATGACCAGAATCCGGTCGGTGGCCACGGCGATCTCCTTCCGGTCGATGCGAATTGCGACCGGCCGTCCGAGATCACTGTCGTCCGATCCGGGAAGACCGCCGGCCGCGTGACGTCGATCACAACCTAACACAGGCGCAGGTCGCCGGAGCCGTCCCGGGACCCGGGGGAGACTCACAGGAAAATAGCTCTGAGTCAGAGGTATTATGGGGAGGTGACCACCCCACCCGCCACCCACGCCGAACTGGTCCCTCGGCTCATGAGCGCCTTCGGCCGCTTCCGCCGCCAAGTCGGGCGCATCGCCGGCCGATCCTTCGACCGGCCCGGCGTCAGCGCCTCCCAAGCCGAAGTCCTGCGCCTCGTCGGCCGCAACCCACACATCTCCGTCAAATCCGCCGCCGCCGAGATGGGACTGGCACCCAACAGCGTCTCCACCTTCGTCACCGCACTCGTCAAAGACGACCTCCTCGTCCGCGAACCCGACCCCACCGACCGCCGCGTCATGCGCCTGAGCCTGCCCGCCCACGTCCAGCGCGACGTCGACGACATCCGCAGACGCCGCCACGACATCGTCGCCACCGCCCTCGAGGCCCTCACCCCGGCCGAACGCGACGACCTCCTGCGCGGCCTCGCCGTCGTCGACAAGATCACCGAACTCCTGCACGACCACGAACAAGGACGACGATGACCCCGCACGCCCCACCCGAACACCACCCCGCCATCGACTGCCGCGACCTCACCCACCGCTACGGCGACCACACCGTCGTCGACCACCTCGACCTGCGCATCGAACGCGGCGAGATCTTCGGCCTCCTCGGCCCCAACGGCGCCGGCAAAACCACCACCATCCGCCTGCTCACCACCCTCATGCCCATCCAGCACGGCACCGTCGACATCCTCGGCTTCCGCGCCGGCCGCCACGACACCGACATCCGCTACAACCTCGGCTACGTCCCCCAACAACTCTCCATCGAAGCCACCCTCACCGGCCGCCAGAACGTCACCTGGTTCGCCCGCCTCTTCGACGTCCCCCGCCGCGAACGCCGCCACCGCGTCACCGAAGCCCTCGACGCCATGAACCTGCTCGACGTCGCCGACCGCCTCGCCGCCGGCTACTCCGGCGGCATGATCCGCCGCCTCGAACTCGCCCAGGCCCTCGTCAACCGGCCCGCCCTGCTCATCCTCGACGAACCCACCGTCGGCCTCGACCCCATCGCCCGCGACAGCGTCTGGGAACGCGTCCACGACCTGCGCACCCGCTTCGGCACCACCGTCCTGCTCACCACCCACTACATGGCCGAAGCCGACAGCCTCTGCGACCGAATCGCCCTGCTGCACAAGGGAAAACTCCGCGCAGCCGGCGCACCCGCGGATTTGAGAGCCGCACTCGGCCCGCACGCCACCCTCGAAGACGTCTTCCGCCACCACGCCGACGCCGGACTCGACGACGACCCCACCACCGAAGGAGGACTGCGCGGTGTCCGAAGCACCCGCCGAACCGCTCAACGCGCCGGCTGAACTGCCGCCCCTGCGCCACGCCCCGCACGGCGCCGCCCGCATCGCCACCCTGGGCTCCCGCATCGCCACCTTCGCAATCGTCGAACTGCAGAAACTGCGCCACGACCGCACCGAATTGGTCACCCGCGCAGTGCAACCCGCGCTGTGGATGCTGATCTTCGGCACCACCTTCGCCCGCCTGCACACCATCCCCACCGGCGACATGCCCTACCTGGACTTCCTCGCACCCGGCATCATCGCCCAATCGGCACTGTTCATCGCGATCTTCTACGGCATCCAACTGATCTGGGACCGCGACGCCGGCATCCTCAACAAACTCATGGTCACCCCCACACCCCGCGCGGCGCTGATCACCGGCAAATGCTTCGCCGCCGGAGTACGCGCCATCGCCCAGGTGCTGATCATCGTCGTCCTCGCCCTGATCATGGGCGTCCACATCACGATGAACCCGCTGAAACTGCTCGGCGCCCTCGCCGTCGTCGTCCTCGGTGCCGCGTTCTTCGCCTGCCTGTCGATGACCATCGCCGGGCTGGTCACCCAACGCGACCGCCTCATGGGCATCGGCCAGGCCATCACCATGCCGCTGTTCTTCGCCTCCAACGCCCTCTACCCGCTGGCGCTCATGCCCGGCTGGCTGCACGCCGTCAGCCACGTCAACCCGCTCAGCTACGAGGTCGACGCCCTGCGCGGACTGCTCGTCGGCGGCACCGCCGACCTGTGTACCGACTTCGGCGTCCTCGTCCTGGCCGCCCTCCTCGGAATCGCTTGCGCCTCAGCGCTGCTGGGACGCCTCACGCGCTGACGTCGAGAACCGGAACCACGCCGGCTCAGGCCGGGCGGCCACCCGCCGGGGTGTGCCGGACCTCCACGATCGGCAGCCGCAACGCGGCAGGGGAGGAGTTCGGAGCGACGGGGGCTACCGGCGCGATCGGATCGATGCGCCGGTAGGGCAGATCCATCGGCGGCCGCGGATCGCGCTCGTCCTTGTTCGGCCACATCGACGCCGCCCGCTCGGCCTGCGCGGCGATCGTCAACGACGGATTCACCCCGAGGTTCGCCGAGATCGCCGACCCGTCCACGATGCTCAACGTCGGATATCCGTGCACGCGGTGATACGGATCGATCACACCGTGCTCACGGTCGCCGCCGATCACACACCCGCCGATGAAATGCGCCGTCATCGGCACACCGAAAATATCGGGCCAGGTGCTGCCCGCGGTGGCGCCGAGTTTGTCCGCCACCCGCCGCGTCACCTCGTGACCGGCCGGAATCCACGACGGATTGGGCTCACCGTAACCCTGCCTGCTGGTGTAGCGGCGACCGAACAGCCCACGCCGGGTGAACGTGGTGATCGAATTGTCCAGGCTCTGCATCACCAGCAGAATCAGCGTCCGCTCGCTCCATCGCCGGGTGCGCAACAACCGCACCGTCCGCACGGGATGGGTGGCCGCGATCGCCAGCACCCGCACCCACCGCGGCACCGCCTTCCCGCCGTCGACCAGATAGGTCTGCAACAGCCCCATCGTGTTCGAACCCTTGCCGTAGCGCACCGGCTCGATATGGGTGTCGGCGGTCGGATGGAACGACGACGTGATCGCCACACCCGCCGTCAGATCCAGGCCGGTGTCCACCCGGGTGCGGCCCGCACCCAGAATCGCCTCGGAATTCGTGCGGGTCAGCACGCCCAGCTGCGGCGACAACGCGGGCAGCACCCCGGTGTCGCGCATCCGGAACAGCAACCGCTGCGTCCCCCAGGTCCCCGCCGCCAGCACCACGTACCGCGCCGAGAAGCTGCGCCGCCCACCTCGGAATCGGCCCGTGCGGCGCGTCTCGACGCGCCAACTGCCGTCATCCTGCGGTCGCAGGGCGGTCACGGTGGTCATCGAATGTACTTGTGCCCCAGCGCGTTCGGCCAAACCCAGATAATTCTTGACCAGCGTGTTCTTCGCGCCGTGCCGGCAACCGGTCATGCATTCGCCGCATTCGATGCAGCCGGTGCGCTCGGGTCCGGCGCCGCCGAAATAGGGGTCCGGGCTCGCCACTCCGGGCTCGCCGAAATACACGCCGACGGGGGTCGGGACGTAGGTGTCGGCGACGCCCATCTCCTCGGCCACCGAGCGGATGATCTCGTCGGCCGGAGTGGTGTGCGGATTCTCGACGACACCGAGCATGCGCCGGGCCTGGTCGTAGTGCGGGGTGAGTTCGCCGTCCCAGTCGGTGATCTGGGCCCACTGGCGGTCCTCGAAGAACGCGCGGCCCGGCTTGTAGAGGGTGTTGGCGTAGTTGAGTGATCCGCCGCCGACTCCGGCGCCGGCGAGGATGAAGCAGTCGCGCAGCCGGTGGATCCGCTGGATGCCGTAGCAGCCCAGTGCCGGCGCCCACAGATATCGCCGCAGATCCCAGCTCGTGGTGGCGAAGTCGGCGTCCTCGTAGCGTCGCCCGGCCTCGAGCACCGCGACCGAATATCCCTTTTCCACCAACCGCAATGCCGTCACACTGCCGCCGAATCCGGATCCGACGATCACCACATCGACATCGAAAGGCCGCGCTGCCTTCATGACACCTCCTGGCGAGGACGCTAACAAGTCACCAGCGGGCCCGCGAGGTTCTCGTGGCGGGTACCAAACCGTGCGGTGTGCACTGCCCCTGAGTCACAATGCGTCGGCAAGGCGCGCGGTGACGTTCAGCGGATCCGGATCTCGACTCCTTGCGAGAGGCCCGCCCAGCCACCATCATTACGTCACTGTGACGTTTTATGGCAGGAGTCCGGGAAGCTGGGGAAGTGGGCCGATAAGGGGCGAAATAGACCCAGCACGAGCAGCAGAAAATTTTCCGGCAAATCGGACCTGAGGCGAAAAAGTTCATCCGGCGGATTTCGGCGAGTGTGCGCGAGACTTCGCCGGCATCGAGCACCGTCGCAAGCAGACAGAAGAGCCGAGCGATAAGCCGAGGCGCCGACGCCCGCGCGCGAAACACACTGACACACAGGCGTAAACGCAGCCAACAGCGCCCGTTCCATTGCGCCGATAATCTACATTATGTCAAGTAATGGCAGTCCGGCCTCGAAGACCCATCCCCTCACCGATCCAGCCGGCGGTTGAGGATCTTCGCGATCTCGGCGACCACCGCGGGTTCGGTCATCGCCAGATGCTCGGCCGCGATATCGACGTTCGAGATCTGACCGCTGACGAACCGAGCCCATCCCTCGTGGCCCGTGGCGTCGGTGCGCCGGTCCGTCGTGGCGGTGAAATACAGCATGTCGGCATCGAGTACCGGCGGCTGCCAGGCACTCGCGGCGCGGATCGACAGGTTGTAGGCGTCGGTCATGCGTTCGATGGTCGCGGCGTCGATGGCGAAGCTGTCGCCCAGCTGCCGGCGGATCAGGTCGGCGGCCTCTTCGGCGGTCGCGTCGGCGCCGACGACATCGATGCCCATGACCGGGCCGAGATTGCTGATCAACTCCCCTGGCGTGGCCTCGGCGACCTCCGTGGCGTCGATCCCCTCGGCTTCCGCGTCCAGCAACGCCAGCAACGCGACTTCCTCACCGGCCGAACGCATTTCGGCGGCGACGGCGTGCGCGATCTGCCCGCCCAGCGACCAGCCGAGCAGATGGTAGGGCCCGTGCGGCTGGATGGCGCGGATCTCCTCGAAGTAGCGGCGCGCGATCTCCTCGAACGTTTGCGGGCCGGGCACTTCCCCACCGATCTGCGGCGCCTGCAGGCCGTAGATCGGGCGGTCGCCGGCGAGGTGGTCACCGAAGGTGTAGTAGCACCACGACAGTCCCGACGCGGGATGGATGCAGAACAGCGGTGGCCGGCTGCCGCCGGTCCGGATCGGCAGCACGACGTCCAATCCGAAGGCTGCAGACCCGGATTCGTGATGCCCGTTGCTCATTCCGGTTTCGATGCGCTTGGCGAGGTCGGCCGGATTCGGATCCGACAGCATCCATCCGAGCGGGATCTCGAAGTGCAGTTCCTTGGTGAGTTCGCTGGCGACCTGCACCGAGCGCAGCGAGTTGCCGCCGAGGGCGTAGAAGTCGTCGTCGGCTCCGACGTGGGTGACGCCGAGGACGTGTTCGAACGCGCGGGCGATCTCGCCTTCCAGCCAGGACGACGGTTCGCGGAACTCCCCTACCGCGGCCATCGGTTCGGGTAGCCGCGCGCGGTCGAGTTTGCCGGATGCGGTGAGCGGCACGGTGTCGAGCACCATGAGCGTGGTGGGCACCATGTAGTTGGGCAGTTCGGCGGCGGCGTGCGCGAGGACGGCGTCGGTGTCGACGGTGGCGCCGGCGACGGGTACGAGATAGCCGACGAGCTGGGCGGCGATCTCGCTGGAGTGGACGACGGCGATGGCGCGGGCGACGCCGGGATGTTCGGCGAGTACGGTTTCGATTTCGCCGAGTTCGATGCGCAGGCCGCGCAGTTTGACCTGGAAGTCGGTGCGGCCCAGGTATTCCAGTTCGCCGTCGCCGCGGCGGCGCCGCACGAGGTCGCCGGTGCGGTACATGCGCCCGCCGTCGTTGTAGGGGTCGGGCACGAACCGTTCGGCGGTGAGGCCGGGGCGGGCGTGGTAGCCGCGGGCGATCTGGGTGCCCGCGAGGTACAGGTCCCCAGCCACTCCGGGCGGTACGGGGTTGAGCCGGGCGTCGAGGACGTAGGCGCGGGCATTCCAGACGGGCCGACCCATCGGCACACTGCCCTGGTCGGCGGCGGTGACGCGGTGGGAGGTGACGTGCACGGTGAATTCGGTGGGTCCGTACAGGTTGTCGAGTTCGACGTCGGGCAGTACGCGCCGGACGGCGGCCACGGTGTCGGATCCGAATGCCTCTCCCCCGATGAGCAGCGCGCGCAGCGAGGGCAGGGTGCGGGCGGGTGCGGCTTCGGCGAAGACGGCGAGCATGGACGGCACGAACGAGGTGATCGTGATCTGCTGTGCGGCAATGATTTCGGCGAGATATGCGGGGTCGGTGTGGCCGTCGGCGCGGGCGATGACGAGGCGGGCGCCGACGCCGAGGGTGGCGAACAGTTCCCAGACCGAGACGTCGAAGGTGGCCGGTGTCTTCTGCAGGACCACATCGTCGGCGGTGAGTTGATATGTGTCGCTGAGCCAGCGGACCTGGTTGGCGGCCGCGCCGTGCGGGACGGCGACGCCCTTGGGCCGGCCGGTGGATCCGGAGGTGAACAGCACGTAGGCGGTGTTGTCGGGGCGCAGTGGCGCGTGGCGTTCCCGGTCGGTGACGGGTGTGTCATCGAAGCCGGACAGATCGATGCCGTCGAGGGTGGACAGGACGACGACGGGGTCGGCGGTGGCCAGCATGTAGTCGATGCGGTCGGCGGGCAGGTCGGGGTCGACGGGCACGTATCCACCGCCGGCGGCGAGGGCGGCGTAGAGGGCGGTGACCTGGTCGAGTGAGCGGCGCATCCGTACGGCGACCAGCTTTTCCGGGCCGACGCCGCGGGTGATGAGCCAGCGTGCGAGCCGGTTGACGCGCGCGGAGAACTGCGCGTAGGTCAGGGACTCGTCGTCGTAGGTGACGGCGGTGCGGTCGCGGTATGCCGGTACGGCGTCGGCGAACATGGAGGTCAGTGTCTCGTCGGTGGGGAGGGCGTGCTGGGTGGAGTTCCAGCGGACGACGACGTTGTGGCGTTCGTCGGCGTCGAGCAGGTCGACGTCGTGGACGAGCCGGGTGGGGTCGGCGACGAGGGCGCGGAGCAGCCGGTCGAGGCGGGCGGCGATGGCGGTGACGGTGTCGGGGTCGAACAGGTCGCGGGCGTAGGTGATGCCGCCGGTGATGCCGGCGGGGCCGCCGTGGTCGTCGTAGCTGTCGGAGACGGTGATCTGCAGGTCGAACAGGGAGGTGTCGAGGTCGGCTTCGACGGCGGAGAGGGTGAGTTCGGGGAGTTCGAATTCGGTGCCGGTGAGGTTCTGGAAGGCGAGCATCACCTGGAACAGGGGGTGGTGGGCGTGGGAGCGGGCGGGGTTGAGTTCCTGGACGAGTCGTTCGAACGGGACGTCGGCGTGGCCGAAGGCGGCGAGGTCGGTGTCGCGGACCTGTTCGAGCAGATCGGTGAACGTCATGTCGGTGCTGACGTGGGTGCGCAGGACGAGGGTGTTGACGAACATGCCGACGAGGTCGTCGAGTTCGGGTTCGCCGCGTCCGGCGTAGGGGGTGCCGATGGTGATGTCGTCGGTGCCGGCGAGGCGGGCGAGGACGGCGGCGAGGGCGGCGTGGAAGACCATGAACAGGGTGGTGTTGTGGGCGCGGGCGATGTGTTGGAGCCCGGCGTGGAGTTCGGGGTCGACGGTGAGGGGCACGGCGGCGCCGGCGTAGGTTTGCACGGGCGGTCGCGGCCGGTCGGTGGGCAGGGCGAGCAGTGCGGGGACGTCGGCGAGTTGTGTTGTCCAGTAGTCGATCTGGGCGTGCAGGAGCGAGTCGGGGTCGCTGTCGTCGCCGAGGACGGTGCGTTGCCAGAGGGCGTAGTCGGCGTATTGGACGGGCAGGGGTGGCCAGGCGGGGGCGTCGCGGTCGAGTCGTGCGGTGTAGGCGATGGTGAGGTCGCGGGCCAGTGGCGCCAGGGAGGATCCGTCGCCGGCGATGTGGTGGACGACGAGGGCGAGGATCCAGGTGTCGTCGCCGATGTCGTAGAGCCGGATGCGCAGCGGCACGGTGGTGGTGACGTCGAAGACGGTGGCCAGCAGCGACGAGAGGGTGTGTGGGAGTTCGGTTTCGGCGATGCGGGTGACGGCCAGGGGTGGGACGGCGTCGGCGGGTGGGAGGATTTTCTGGGTGGGTTCGCCGTCGACGGCCGGGTAGATGGTGCGCAGTACCTCGTGCCGGGTGATGACGTCGCCGATGGCGGCGTGCAGGGCGTCGGTGTCGAGGCGGCCGGTGAGCCGGATGACGATGGGGATGCTGTAGGCGGGGGTGTCGGGTTCGAAGCGGTTGAGGAACCACATGCGCTGTTGTGCGTAGGACAGCGGGAGGTGGTGTGGGCGTGGTTGTTCGGTGAGGGCGATGCGGCGGGTGTCGGCGTGGGATTCGGCGCGGGCGGCGAGTTTGGCGACGGTCGGTGCGTCGAAGATCATCGAGACGGGGACGCGGGTGTCGAGGGCGGCGCCGATGCGGGCGGCGGCGCGGGTGGCGACGAGGCTGTTGCCGCCGAGGTCGAAGAAGTTGTCGTCGGCGCCGATGGCGGTGTCGAGGCCGAGGAGGTCGGCGAAGATGCCGGCGACGATTTCCTCGACCGGTGAGGCGGGTGCGCGGAATGTTTCGGTGTGCAGGACGGGTTCGGGTAGTGCGCTGCGGTCGAGTTTTCCGTTGGGCGACAGTGGGATCGCGTCGAGGATCATGACGGCGGCGGGCACCATGTAGGGCGGGAGGGCGTCGGCGATCGCGGTGGTCAGTTCGGTGGCGGTGGGTGTGGCGCCGGGTGCGGGGACGACGTAGGTGACCAGCATGGCGGGGGCGTTGCCCTGGCGGTGGGCGATGGTGGCGGCGAAGGCGATGTCGGCGCGGGCGTCGAGGACGGCGTCGATCTCGCCGAGTTCGATGCGGTAGCCGCGCACTTTGACCTGGAAGTCGTTGCGTCCGACGAATTCGATGTCGCCGTGGGTGTTCCAGCGCACGAGGTCGCCGGTGCGGTACATGCGGGTGCCTGGTTCGCCTGCGGGGCAGGGCACGAAGCGGGTGGCGGTGGTGGCGGTGCGGTTGAGGTAGCCGCGGGCCGGGGCGAGGCCGGCCAGGTAGAGTTCGCCGACCACGCCGGCGGGGACGGGATGCAGGCGGGTGTCGAGGATCAGCGCGTGCATGCCGGGTAGTGGGGTGCCGATGGTGGGCCGGTCCCCCGGGTGCAGCGCCCGGGTGGCGGTGGCGAGGATGGTGGTTTCGGTGGGGCCGTAGAGGATGCGGAATTCGCGGGTGCCGCGGCGGTCGGTGCCTGCCCACCGGTTGATCAGTTCGGCGGGGACTTCTTCGCCGCCGGAGAGCACCAGGTGCAGGTCGTCGAGTCCGGTGGGGTCGACCGAGGCGAGGGCGGCAGGGGTGACGAAGGCGTGGGTGACGTGCCGGTTGCGTAGCAGGTCGGCGA
>NZ_BAFQ01000171.1 GCF_000308375.1 Nocardia aobensis NBRC 100429
CGCGACCGCCCACGACCACCGCCGGACCGTCCGGATCGGCGGCGACCGCGGCCGCCATCAGGTCGGGCAGCGTCACGGGCGCACGCACCGGCACGTCGGTATCCGCGACGAGATCGCCGGTCTCGGGTGCCCCGGGCATCTCCGGGCCGTCGAGCGCGATGTCGGCGTCGTGCGCCACCGCCGCCAGAATCCGGACCAGTTGCTCAGCGGCCTGCGTGACCGACTCGCGGTCGAACAGGTCGGTGGCATAGGTGAATTCACCGCGGATCCCGGCCGCGCCGCCGGCGGCCGTGCGATGTTCGCGCAGACTCAGGCGCAGATCGAACCGCTCGCTGCCGGTGACCGGTTCCGCCACCACCGAACTCAGGTCCGGTACGTCGAAACCGCACGCCACCGGTTCGCCGAACGAGAACGCCACCTGCGTCAGCGGATGCCACGCTTCGCCGCGCTGCGGAGCCAGCGCATCCACCAGGCGTTCGAAGGGGACGCCGGCGTTGGCGACAGCCCGCAGCCGGGTGTCACGGACCTCGGTCAGCAACTGCGCGAAGGTGCGATTCGGCATGACCCGGCTGCGCAGCACCAGGATGTCGGCGAACGGGCCGACCACATCGGCGAGGCCGGGTTCGCCACGGCCGGTGACCGGGATTCCGATCGTGACGTCGTCGGTACCGGACATCCGGGCCAGCACCACCGCGAGCGCCGCGTGCACCACCGTGGACACGGTCGAGCTGTACGCCGGCGCCAGCGCGGTGAGGGCGGCGTGCACCCGCGGGTCGACGGTGATGTCGACCGTGCCGACGTCGAAACTCCGCTGCGTCGGGCGACCGGCGGGCCAGCGCGGTTCGTCCGCGAGATCGGCGAGTTCCGTTGTCCAGTAACGCAATCGGCCGGAGATCGGGGAGTCCGGATCGTCCTCGGAACCCGATACCGCGAGCTGCCACTGCGCGTAATCGGCGTAGCGCACGGGTAGCGGTGCCCACGCCGGCGCTCGGCCCGCGCGCCGGGATGTGTACGCGGTCGCGAGGTCCCGGATCAGCAACCTCATCGAGAGATCGTCCACGGCGATCCGGTGGGCGGCGATCATCAGCACAGATTCGGTACCGGACAGCTGCTGGAGACGTACACGGAACGGAAGGTCGACGGTGACGTCGACACCGCCGCCGAATTCGCCTCTCCCCCGGTCCGCGCCGGCCTGCACGACCTCGAGATCCGGCGTCGCCTCGGCCACCGGCAGCACCCGTTGAATCGGGACGCCCGTTCCGGCCTCGACCTCGGGATAGACCGTGCGCAGTATGTCGTGCCGCGTCACCAGGTCCGCCAGCGCCTGCCGCAACACCGCCACATCCAGCGCGCCCGACACCCGGATCTCGCACGAGATGATGTAATCCGTTGCGGTGGTGTCGAACTGGTCGAGCAGCCAGAACCGATGCTGGGCGTAGGACAGCGGCAGCGGTTGCCGCCGCGGCGCCGTGCTCAGCGCCGGTCGTGTGCCGCGCTCCAGCCACGCGGCCAGCGCCCCCACCGTCGCGGCCTCGTACAGGGCTCGCACCGGTACGGCGAATCCCAGTGCGCCGCTGATGTTCTCGGCCGCCCGAACCGCCTGCACGGAGTTGCCGCCGCGCGCGAAGAAGTCGTCGTCGATGCCGATCCGGTCGACGCCGAGCACCTCGGCGAAGGCACCGGCCACGACTCCCTGCACCGGGGTGACGGGCGCCCGGAAACCGGTGGACGGGGATTCCGGCTCCGGCAGCGCGTCTCGATCGAGCTTCCCGTTCGCGGTCAGCGGCAGCGAGTCGAGCACCACGAATGCGGCGGGGATCAGACGATCCGGCAACGCCGCGCGCAACGCCGATCTCACCTGCGCCAGATCGAGTTCCCGATCGGCGGAGACGAGATAGGCGACCAGTCGATCACCGGTGCGCGGATCGGATTTCGCCACCACCGCCGCCTGCGCGAGCTGCGGCAACCGCAGCAGCACGGCCTCGATCTCGCCCGGTTGGACGCGGAAACCCCCGACCAGCGCCTGATGATCGGTGCGGCCGCGATAGTCGAGATCGCCGGCCGCGGTCCACGCGACCAGATCGCCGGTGCGATACATCCGCCCACCGCCGCCGAACGGGTCGGCCACGAAGCGTTGCGCCGTCCGGGCCGGACCCGCGACATAGCCGCGGGCGAGGTCCGGCCCCGCCAGATACAGCTCGCCGGAGACACCGACCGGAACCGGATGCAGCCGTGAATCCAGCACGTACATATGGCTGTTGCGGGACGCCGCACCGGCCTCGTGCGCCGCGTCGGGACGACGGTCGACGATCGAGATCCCGCCCTCGGCGTAGGCGCACAGGTGGTGGAGCTCCACCGGATGCGAGACGTCCGGACGTTGCGGCGGCGTACCGGGCACATCACCGAGGACGATCACGCGCCGGAGCGAACTCGGACTCACCTCCGCGTCGTCGCCGGGCGCCGCATCGTCCAGCGGTGCCGCGGACGCGGTGTGCAGCGTGGTCACCCGCTCGCGCTCGATCAGCTCGGACAGCGAACCGTCGGTGGCGTCCGGTGCGGCGAGTACCAGCCGACCGGCCGCCGTGACCGCGGTCCAGAACTCCCAGGCCGCCGACTCGAGGGGCGAGGTGGTCGCCGGGAGCACCGCATCGTCGGGTCCGAGCTCGAATCGTGTTCGGTACCGGACCAGTTGGCGCGCGGCGGCGCGGTGCGCAACGGTGAGGCCCCGGAGCCGACCGTCCGGCCCCGGACCGACGATTACGAAGGCCGGATGCTGCGGGAGCAGCGGCGCGAGCCGATCGTCTTCGCCGACCGGCCGCGGCGAGATTCCGGACAAGTCCAGTTCGTCGATGCGTACGACGTCCTCGCGGGCCACACCCCGGCCCGCCTCGGTGAACGCCGGCATGGATTGGGAGCGGCCGCGCCAATCACGGGCCACCACCGCGGGTTCGGCGGGCGCGCCGGGCCCGGGCGGCACCGGCAGGTCCGTCGCGGACAGCACGACGACCGGCTCGGCGGCCGCGAGGAGGCGGCCGATCCTCTCGACGGGATGAGCGGGGTCCACCGGCACAGCGGCACCACCGGCGACCGAGACCGCGAACGTCGCGATCATGAGGTCCACACCGCGCGGCATCACCAGCGCCACCCGCGACTCGGGGCCCACGCCCAGCGAGATCAGATGTCGCGCAAGGCGATTGACCCGAGCGTCGAGTTCCGCGTAGCTCAGTCGCACCGGGGCCTGATCGGGCTCTCCGGCATCGGCCGAGTCGGCCACCAGCGCCACCGCATCCGGCGGTGCGGTGGCGACGGCGGCCGCCAGCAGGGCCGGCAGGGTGGTGGCGTCCGGATCCGGTTCGCCGGGCGCGCCAGGGTCCGGCAGGCTCCGCTCGGCGGGTGTGAGGATGTTCAGGTCACCGACCGGCGTCGTGGGGTCGGCCGCCACCTCCGCGAGCAGCAGAGTCAACCGCTCGGCGATCGTGGTCGCGGTGGCGGCCTCGAACAGGTCGGTCGCATAGGTGAGAGCGCCGCCGATTCCCGTGGGGTTTCTGTCCTCGCCGTAGGTGTCGGCCACGCTCAGATGCAGATCGAGAGGTGTGGCGGCGGTATCGGCGTCGACCTCGGTCACGCTCAGACCGGGCAGGTCCCGTTCCGGCAGTGCCGATTCGGCAGCCCGGTCGCGCAGCGACAGGCCCACCTGGAACAGCGGATGATGCGCCGTCGACCGGGGCGCGGCCAGCGCCTCGATCAGGATCGCGAACGGCAGTTCGGTGTGCGCGTGGATCTGCGCGTCGCCGTCGCGCCGGCGCGTCAGCAGCTCGGTGAACGGTTCCCGGGCATCGACGTGGGTGCGGACCACCACGGTATCGGTGAACACGCCGATCAGATCGTCGAGTTCGGTCTCCGTGCGGCGCTCGACAAGAGTACCGACAGCGATGTCGGTGCTGTCCGACAGCCGGGCGAGCAGCACGGCGAAGGCCGCATGGACGACGGTGGCCAGTGTCGCGCGGTGAGCGCGTGCCACCTCGAGCAGACCGGCGTGCACCTGCGGCGCGATCCACACGTCGACGCGGGCGCCGGCTCGCGTCGCCAGCGGCGGACGCGGACGGTCCGTGGGCAACGCCAGAACCTCGGGCAGCCCGCGCAGTTCGCGCTGCCAGTACGACAATTCGCGGTGGGCAACCGAACCCGGCTGCGACGCCGATCCGAGTACGCCTTCGCGCCAGAGCACATAGTCCGCGTACTGCACCGGCAGCGGCGCCCACTCGGGCGCGGCGCCGCGAGTACGGGCGGCGTAGGCGGCCAGCACATCGCGGACCAGCGGACGCGTCGAGGACACATCGGCGGCGATGTGGTGGACCACCACGATGAGGACGTACTCCCGGCGCGCTCCGGGGGCGAGATCGGCGATCTCGAGCAACCGGACCCGCAGGGGGATCTCGGTCGCGAGGTCGAACGGCGTTGCCGCCG
>NZ_BAFQ01000170.1 GCF_000308375.1 Nocardia aobensis NBRC 100429
CCGGATTCACCGGCAGATACGCCCCACCGGCCGCATGGATCGCGTAAAGGGCGGTCAGCAGGTCGACCGAACGGTGCATCGCCACGGCCACCACGGTTTCCGGGCCGACGCCACGGTCGATCAACGTCCGCGCGAGCGCGTTCACCCGGGCCGCGAACTCGCCGTAGTCGAGTCGCGTGCCGTCCTCGGCGTCGAGCACGGCGGCCGCCCGCGGTGTCGCGGCGGCCTGGGCGGCGAACAGTTCGGCGATGGTCGCCGAGGACGGCGCCATGGTCCCGCCGGTTTCGCGCACCGCCAGCTCGCGCCTCTCCTCCGCGGTCAGCAGGTCGATATCGCCGATCGCGCGGTCGGGCCGATCGACGACCGCGCGCAGCAGCAGCACGAACCGGTCGATCATCGAGCGGATCGTGGACTCGTCGAACAGGTCTGTCGCATAACCGAATTCGAGGGCCATCCCGTCCGGTTCACCGTCGCGGCGCGCGGTGTCGACGAGATTGAGGTGCAGATCGTATTTGGCCACGCTCGGGTCGGCGGTCCGGGCATCGACGGTCAATCCTTCGAACCGCACCGCCGGAATGTCGATGTTGTGGAACGCGAAACCCACCTGCGTCAGCGGCGCATGCGCCGTGGAGCGAGGCGGATTCAGCACCTCGACGAGACGTTCGAACGGGATGTCGGCATGGTCGAAGGCGGCGAGATCGGTCGCGCGGACCTGCTCCAGAATCCGGCGGAAGGAGGCGCCGGGGTCGATGCGGGTGCGCAACACCAGGGTGTTGACGAACATGCCGATCAGGCGTTCGAGTCCCGGTTCTCCGCGTCCGGCGACCGGCGTGCCGACCGCGATGTCGTCGCTACCCGACAGACGTGCCAGCAGGGCGGCATACGCGGCGTGCAGCACCATGAAAACCGTGGCATCGCAGGAGCGGCCCAGCGCGGTGAGGGCACGCCCGAGGTCGGCGGGCAGGGTGTGCGACACCGTCGCACCGCGGAAGCTCTGCCGCGCCGGGCGCGGGCGATCGGTGGGCAGATCCAGCACTTCGGGCAGATCGGCCAGCGCCGTGCGCCAGTAGTCGACCTGCACGGCGGCCGGAGCGCTCGGATCGTCTTCGGTGCCGAGCCGTTTGCCTTGCCACAGTGCGTAATCCGCGTATTGCACGGGCAGCGGTTCCCATCGCGGCGCCTGCTGCCGGCGGCGTGCCTCGTAGGCGGTCATCAGGTCGGCGGCCAGTGGCGCGAGCGAGGATCCGTCGAAGCTGATGTGATGGACGACGAGGACCAGCGTGTGTTCCTCGGGCGCGGTGCGCAGCAGGACCACCCGGAACGCAACGTCGCGGGTGACATCGAATCCGGCGGCCGCCGTCGCGGCGATCCGCGCCTCGAGTTCGGCCGCGGGAACCGTCACCGGCTCCAGCGGCGGCAGCGCCTCGCGCACCGGCACGATCACCTGATGCGGCCCGGTGTCGCTGTCCGGGTGCACGGTCCGCAACGCCTCGTGCCGGTCCAGCACATCGGCGACGGTCGCACGCAGGGCCGCCACATCGAGCGGGCCGGACATGCCCACCACCAGGGCGATGTTGTACAGCGCGGAGTCGGTGTCGAACTGGTTGAGAAACCACATCCGGGCCTGGGCCGGCGAGAGCGGGATGCGCGCCGGTCGCGGTTGCGGCACCAGCGGTTCCCGCCCGGATGTGTCGAGGGTGCGCAGCGCCGCGGCGAGCGCCGCGACCGTCGGGGCGTCGAAGACGGTGCGCAGCGACACCTCGACACCGAATGCGGCACTCAGCCGCGCGACCAGCCGCGTCGCCGACAGCGAATTGCCACCGAGGGCGAAGAAGTCGTCGGCGGCGCCTACCTGGTCGATGCCCAGCACGGCGCCGCACACATCGGCGACGAGCTGTTCGGCCGCATCGCGCGGCGCGACGAAAGCGGCTCGCGCACTGGCGAATACCGGCTCGGGCAAGGCGGCGCGGTCGACCTTGCCCACCGAGGTCAGCGGCAGGGCGTCGAGTACCGTCACCGACTCGGGAACCATATGCGCGGGCAGGTGGCGCGCGGCATAGGACGTCACGGCGGCCACGTCGACGACGTCGTCGCCGGGCGCGAGATAGGCGGCGAGCCGCATGCCGCCGTCGGTCGCGACGCTCACCGCGACCGCGGCGGCGACGTCCGGATGACCGGCCAGGACCGCCTCGATCTCACCGAGTTCGATGCGTTGCCCGCGGATCTTCACCTGGAAGTCGGTGCGCCCGGCGTATTCGAGGGTGCGTTCGGGGGTCCAGCGGGCCAGATCGCCGGTGCGGTACATCCGCTCCCCCGCCGCGCCGAACGGCTCGGCCACGAACGCCGCCGCCGTCTCCGCGGGCCGATCGAGATATCCGCGGGCGAGATGGATGCCGGAGATGTACAGCTGTCCGGTCACCCCGGCCGGCACCGGCCGCAGCCGCTCGTCCAGAACCAGCGCCCGCACACCGCGGATCGGACCGCCGATCGTCACCCGATCGCCGGGTCTCAGCGGATCGCTGATCGCCACCATGATCGTGGTCTCGGTCGGTCCGTAGCCGTTGTGCAACCGGCGTCCGGGTCCCCACACCGCGACGGTGTCGGCCGAGACCGCCTCCCCACCGGCCACCAGCACCCGCAACGACCCGAGTTCGGCGGGCGACATCGTCGCCAGCACGCTGGGCGTGAGGAACGCGTGCGAGATCCGTTGCCGGCGAATCACTTCCGCCAGCGGCTCACCGGCGAAGACATCCGGTGGCGAGACCACCAGCGTCGCGCCGTGCGGATGTGCCATCAGCAGTTCCAGCACCAGCGCGTCGAAGCCCGGAGCCGCCACCTGCAGCACGCGCGCGGAATCGCCGATCCGATACCGATCCCGTTGTTCGGCAGCGAAATTCGCCACACCCGCGTGCGTCACGGCGACGCCCTTCGGCTCGCCGGTCGAACCCGACGTGTAGACCACGTACGCCGTATTCGATACCCGGCACGGGCGAATCCGGTCGCGGTCGGTCACCGCGGCCGCGGAACGGCACGTGATGCGGGCCTCGGTGCGCGGTTCGTCGAGGACCAGCCGCTCGGTGGTCTGCGGCACCAGGTCCCGCGTCGCGATCACGGCGACAGCGACCCGGACGTTCGCGAGCATGACCGCCACGCGCTCGGCCGGATTGCGCGGATCCACGGGGACGAAGGCGGCACCCGTCTTCGCCACGGCCCACATTCCCACCACGAGTTCCATCGACCGCGACAGCACCAGCGCGACCCGGTCGTCGGCTCCGATCCCGTACTCGATCAGCACCCGGGCCAGCTGATTCGACCGGGCGTCCAACTCCCCGTACGTCAGGGTGTGCCCGCCCGACACGATCGCCACGGCCTCCGGATCCCGGACCGTGAGCAGCTCGGCCAGCACGAGCGGCGCCTCGGCGCCGCCACCGGACGCGGGCACCAGCGTGGCGCGCTCACCGGCCGACAGCACATCGACCGCGCCGACCCGCTGCCCCGGATCACGCACGACCGATTCGAGAATCCGATGCAGGCGCGCGGCGAACTCCTCGACCGTGCCGCGGTCGAACACGTCCGTCGCGTAGTTGATCCGCATGGGGAGATCGCCTGCCGCCCGGGCATTCTCGGCGACGGTGACAATCAGGTCGACCTTCGCCGGCTGCGGTCCCGGATCCAGGACCTCGGCGGTGACCCCGGCCAGCTCGAGGGCCGGGCGGTTCATATTGTCGAACGCCAGATACACCCGGCACAGCGGGTCCTGCGCCGCCGCCGACATCGGCTCGATCGCCTCGGCGACCTGTTCGTAGGGCAGGTCGCTGTGAGCGAGTGCGCCGAGATCGATGTCCTCGACCCGCGTCAGGAAGTCAGTGAACGTGTCGTCGTCAGCTACTCGCGTCCGCAGCGGCACGGTGTTGACGAACATGCCGATCAACGGTTCGAGCGCGCGTTCGCCGCGGCCCGCGACCGGCGTGCCGACGGTGATGTCGGCCGAGCCCGACAGCCGGGCCAGCAGCACCGCCAGCGCGGCGTGCACGAGCATGAAGGTGGTGACCTTCGCCGTGCGGGCCAGCTGCTCGATCCCGGCGTAGGTTTCGGCGGTGATCGCGGTGTCGACGACATCGGCGAGCAGGGACCGGCGATCCGGGCGCCGGCGGTCGGCCGGGAGTTCCAGCGGCCGCGCCATACCCGACAATTGCTTTGTCCAGTAGTGCAATTGGCGAGCGGCGAGCGACTCGGGATCGGTGTCGTCGCCCAGTAGGATGCGCTGCCGGATGCTGTAGTCGGCGTAGTGCACCGGCAGTGGCTGCCAGCCGGGGGCGTGCCCCTGCGCTCGCGCGCGGTAGGCGGTGGCGAAATCGGCCGCGAGTGGCGGCAGCGACGACCCGTCGCAGCAGATGTGGTGCAGGACGACCACCAGGACGTGTTCGTGATCGGCGGTGGCGAGCAGTGCGACTCGGATCGGCGGCCGATGGCGCACATCGGTTCCGGTCGACACCAGCTCGCCGATCCGGTGGTCGAGTTCGTCGGCGCAGACGCGCCGCGCCGTCACATCCAATTCCGCCACGACATCCTCGGACGGCAGAATCACTTGCGTGCCTCGGCCGTTCACCGCCGGATACACCGTGCGCAGGGATTCGTGCCGTTCGATCACATCGGCCAGGGCCGCGTGCAGGGCGGCGGTGTCGAGCCGTCCGGACAGCCGCAGCACCAGCGGAATGTTGTAGGCCCCCGATTCGGGCTCGATCTGATTGATCAGCCAGATCCGGTTCTGCGCGGGTGCGAGCGGAATGGGATCGACCCGCGGCTGCGGCCGCAGCGCGGGGCGAGCGGACCGGCGGGCGCCGTCGATATGGGCGGCGAGCTGGGCCGCGGTCGGCTTCTCGAACAGCTCGCGCACCGATACCTCGCATCGGGTCGATTCAGCGATCCGCACCGCGGCCCCCGTGGCCGTCAGCGAATTGCCGCCCAGCTCGAAGAAGTCGGCCAGCACACCGACCCGGTCGACGCCCAGGACCTCGGCGAAGACACCGGTGATGGTCTCCTCCACGGCCGTGCGCGGCGCCACGTACGCCGCCGCCGAATCCGGGGCCGGCTCGGGCAGGGCCCGATGGTCCACCTTGCCGTTGACGGTCAGTGGCAGCGCGTCGAGAACCACGACATGGGCCGGGACCATGTAGTCCGGCAGAATCGAACGCACATGCGTGCGCAGCTCCTCGGCCACACAGACCGCTCCGGTGGCCGGCACCACGTAGGCCAGCAGCCGGGCCGCCTCGGTACCGGGCAGATGCACCACGACGACCGCCGCCGACACCGAACCGTGGCTCGAGAACGCGGCGCGGATCTCGTCCAGTTCGATCCGGAACCCGCGCAGCTGCACCTGCCGATCCGCGCGGCCTCGATACTCCAACTCGCCCTCGAGATTCCGGCGCGCGATGTCACCGCTGCGGTACAGCCGCGCACCCGGTACGCCGAACGGGTCGGCGACGAAGCGTCCGGCGGTCAGCCCGGGCCGGCCGACATAGCCCCGGGCGAGTTGCGCTCCGGCAACGTAGATTTCGCCCCAGGCTCCCAGCGGCACCGGTCGCAGGCGCTCGTCCAGGACATACACGCGCAGGCCCGGTAGCGGCGGTCCGATGGTGCTGGGTGCGCCCGGTACGGCCCGGTCGGCCGCCAACGGGGTGTAGGTGACGAAGACCGTGGTTTCGGTGATGCCGTAACTGTTGGCCAGTACCGGCAGATCCGGATTCCGGGCATACCAGTCGGACAGACTCGCCGGATTCAGCGCCTCACCGGAGAGGACGACGAGGCGCAGGGCGAGCTCACCGTCCGGTTGCCCGGCGTCCACATAGCGCTGTCGTGCGGCCGCGAACTGGTGGAACGCCGACGGTGTCTGACTGAGAACGCTCACCTTCTCCCGCGCGGCGAGGCGGACCAGCTCGTCCGGTGAGCGCGTGACGGGACCGTCCACCACCACGAGCCGGCCGCCGGTGACCAGCGCACCGAAGATCTCCCACACCGAAAAGTCGAACGCGAACGAATGGAACAGCGTCCACACGTCACCGGCGCGTACCCCGATTTCGGCAGTGGCGTTCGTCAAGTAGGCGGCGACCGCGCCGTGGGTGATCGCCACACCCTTCGGCTGCCCCGTCGACCCGGAGGTGTAGATGACATAGGCGACGTTGCCTGGGCGCACGGGACGCACCCGGTCGGCGTCGGTGATCGGCTCGCCGCTCTCGGTGGGGTCGTCGTCCAACAGCACGACGCGGCCCGTCTCCGGCAGCCGATCGGACATGCTCCGGTTCGTCACCAGGGCGATCGGTTCGGCGTCGTTCACTACGTAGTCGAGGCGCTCGAGCGGGTGTGCGCGGTCCAGCGGCAGATATCCGGCGCCCGTCTTCACGACGGCCAGTGCGGCCACGATCAGATCGACATCACGCGGCAGTGCGATCGCCACCAGCGTGTCCGGTCCGGCCCCGAGGGCGATGAGCCTGCGCGCCAACCGGTTGGAGCGTTCGTCGAGTTGGCGGTAGGTCAGCGCGGTCGTCCCGTCGTCCACGGCGACGTCGGACGCCGAGAACGCCGCCTGCCGGGTGACGAGGTCGGCGAGTGTCGCCGCTGTGGCCGTTCCCTCGCGGCCCGCGAGTTCGCCGAGCACCGTCCGCTGTTCGGCGGTATCGACCAGCGGGATGTCGACCAGCCGGGCATCGGCGGGCGAGTTCGCCATGCGGTCGAGGAAGTCGACGAAGCGGCCGGCATGGGCGTCGAGTTCGTCCTGTCCGTACAGGTTGGCATTGCCGTGCAGTTCGACCGCCAGCGGTGCGTCGGCGCCGGCGCGGTACATATTGAGTTGCAGATCGTCGAGCGCTCCGGAGGTCAGCGCGCGGTAATGCCCCGTCGCCTCGCCGAGGCGGATCTCGGAATCGAAGAACAGGATGTTGACGATCGGGCCGAAGGAGGTCGCCGCCGCGTCGACGGCGTCGGATTCGCGGCGCAGGTCCTCGAACCGGTAGAGCTGATGTCGCATGGCCAGCACGAGTTCGGACACCGATGCGCGGACCAGGTCCTCCACCGTGGTCGCCGGGTCCACGGTGAATCGGATCGGCACCATATTGGCCAGCATCGCGGCGGCATTGCGCAATCGCCGCGTCACCCGCCCGGACACCGGCAGCGACAGGACGACCTCGTCGGTACCGGTCATGCGCGCGAGGAAGGCGGCGAACGCGGCCACCACCACCTGCGCTGTCGAGGCGTGCAGGTCGTCGGCGAAACGGTCGAGCCGCGCGGTCAGCGGCGCCGGCAACCTACGCCCGGCGAAGCGGTCGTCCTCGCTCCATTTGGCGGAGCGCCCCGCCAAACTCGCGGCCGGCGGCAGGTCGGCCGCCTTGTCCAGCCAGTACGCCCGGTCGGTGTCGAACCGCCGGCTCGTCCGATAGTCGTGCTCGGCGGCGATGATGTCGTTCAGCCCGAGTGCCGCCGGCCGCGTCGGCGCTCGACCCTCGATCAGTGCGTTGTAGTGCTCGGCCACGCGGTTGATGAGGTTGAACGCGCCGTAGCCGTCGATGACGAGATGGTGAGCGCGCGCGTACCACAGGTACCGGTCCTCGCCGATCCGGATGAGTCGCGTCGTGGTGAGCCGGTCCCGGGCCAGATCGACCGCCTTGCTGCCGTAGTCGCGGCGCATCCAGTCCATCGCCGCCGCGTGCGGATCCGCGGCCTCGGTCAGATCCAGGAGCGGCTCGTCGTAGACGATGCCGCGATCCACGTACTGATACGGACGACCGCCGACCTCGACCACGCGGACGATGAGTGACTCGCTCTCGTGACCGGCGTCGTTCACCGCCTTGGCGAAGGCGGCGTAGTCGATGTGCCCCTCGATCTCGACGTAGTGGGCGATGTTGACGTTCGGTCCGCCGGGTAGATTGTCCGCCAGCCACATTCCGTATTGCGCCCTGGAAAGCGGAATCAGATCAGGATTTCGGTCGGCAGGCATGGCTGAATCCGGACTCATCGTCTAACCCCTCCTCGAATTCCGAGACACGGAGCAGCGCACACCCCCACCTGTTTCCATGCGCGGAATTCCCCGTTGCGATACCCTTGATTACGAATGCAATTGCATTTGCGATTCCCCGAGCTGCCGGAATCCCGAATCGCCGGATTTCCGAATCAACCTAACTCATTTCGCTCACGCGCGGTTCGACGCACACGACGCCGCCCCAATCGGAGCCGGGAACGAGCCACTGGCCGATTGAGGGTGTTATCCAGATCGTGTGCGTGCTCTGCGTAGCTGAGGACCCCCTCTCGCCGAGCTTGGCAAGCACTGTGCGACAACTCTTCGCCGTATTATCACGACGTGCCGCCACAACTTGCGGGCGGCCCGAAAGCCCCACTCGCACAGAGGCATATGAGGGCCCCGTCGAATGGGTCGGAACTACGAGCGATTTGTCCGTATTAAAGTGGAAGGCGTATTGTCGAGCGGGTCGATCCCCCCGCCACGCCACGGTTTCGGAAGCTGGTGTCGGCATTGTGTCCGACCCGGGGAGACTGCCCCGGCGAGCATTGTTTCACCTTTCCGCACGACGACGCTGCGCGGAATGACCTATTGCGGTCCACACTGTGCGGAAAACCGTTGTACCACACCTAGCCGATACTACTGAACAGCGGCTTTGCTGTCCCGTACTCGCCGGGAAATCCGGCGAGCCCCGAGCATAATCTTCCGATTCGACCGAGTCCGAGAAGGACACCGCGAGAGCTTCTCGGCGATACCCATGCCGGTGAGCGGCGGATTCACGGGCCCAGGAATAGCCGTTCGTTCGGCAAGCGGTTCTCCGGGAGGCGGCCGTCGATGGTGTCGAGAATGAATTCGATCGTGCACCAACGCTTGCGCCGCCAGTCCCGGACGATATTGTCCACTGCCGCGGCGGCGGTCCGGTAATCGAAGGCCGTTCCACCCAGCCAGATACGCATGTGCACATCGTTGTGCACCGCGTACCCTCCGCCTCCGGGCCTCAGCACGGCACCGGGATGGCCGAGGTCGCGCTGCCACATCGACGGTCCTGCCGATTCTCTGCGTTCATCTTCGTCCCCGAGCGGTAGTGCCGGCCTGACTCCCGTCCACCCTTCCTTCCACGCGGGCGATCGGCGACCGTAGAACTACGTACTTTTCCTACGTGGTCGCCTGCTCGGCGCCGAATCCGGAACCCCAGCTCCGCAGCGCGCGGTCGAGGATGTCGGTGAGCTCCTGGTCGGGGTGGTCGAGCCAGTGTTCGTATCCCGCGATCGCGACGCCGAGTGCGCAGTGGCCCGCGACCTGGGCGAGCAGATCGCGCGTGCCGACACCCAGCCGGGCGGCCACGAATTCGGCCACCACGTTGCGCCACTCCTGATAGCGCAGCGTCGAATGCGCCTGCAGCGCGGGAACTTTCAGGATCAACTCCATACGTTTGCGATGCCAGGGCACCTGAGCCGGGTCGAAGCGGTTGAACTCGACCACCACACTGCGGACCGCGTCGGCGACCGGCTGGTCGGGCGGGCACCGGTCGAACAGATCGCGCATCGCCTGGAGTTGTTCGCTGAAGTTGCCCCACACGACGTCGTTCTTCGATTCGAAGTAGCGGAAGAAGGTCCGCTTGCTGACCCCCACGGCGGCCGCGATGTCCTCGACCGTGGTGTCGTCGAATCCGCGCTGCTCGAACAACTCGAAGGCGACCCGTTCCAACTCGTCAGCGCTGGTCGAGGGCCTGCGACCCGCCCTGACACGTGGTGCGACAGGTTTTTCCGCTGTCACCCCTTCCATTTTGTCACTCGGTGACATTATGCTGTGCCTCACACCCGTTGCCCCGATCCCATCCCCTAGGAGCGGTCATGAACGAACCCATCACCAGCCAGACAGTAGTCCCCGCGGAGGACGGGCTCGTCGAAGACGACCTGCTCGTCGAGGATGTCTCGATCGATGGCATGTGCGGTGTCTACTGACGGCTTCGATCCGGCCGGCTCCTATCGGCTCGCGCCCTCGATCTCGCTGCGACCCGAGCCGTTCGGAGCGCTGGTCTACGACTTCACCACCCGGCGGCTGTCGTTTCTGAAGACCAAGCAGCTGGTGGCGGTCGTGCAGGGACTGGCCGATCACTCTTCCGCGGCCGCCGCTCTGGCGGCCGCGGGGGTCGCCAACGCCGAACACCCCCGCTATCTGAGCGCGCTGGCCGGTCTGCTCGAGGCGGGCACCATCACCCCGCGCCCCGCCGGCCCGGACGAACAGGATCACCGATGAAGCTGGTCGAACATTTCAAACACGGCCTCGACGCCCCGATCTGCCTGACCTGGGAACTCACCTACGCCTGCAATCTGGCCTGTGAGCACTGCCTGTCGTCGTCGGGCCGGCGCGACCCGCGCGAGCTGTCCACCGCCGAATGCAAGGCGTTCATCGACGAGCTCGAACGCATGCAGGTCTTCTACGTCAACATCGGCGGCGGCGAACCCACCGTCCGCGGCGACTTCTGGGAACTGCTCGACTACGCGATCGCCCACCACGTCGGAGTCAAGTTCTCCACCAACGGAATTCGGCTCACCCCCGAACGCGCCCGCCAGCTCGCGGCCACCGACTACGTCGACGTCCAAATCTCCATCGACGGCGCCACCGCCGAAGTCAACGACGCCGTGCGCGGACCGGGATCGTTCGACACCGCGATGCGGGCCATGCAGAATCTGGCCGACGCCGGGTTCGAGAACTTCAAGATCTCGGTCGTGATGACCCGCCACAACGTCGATCAACTCGACGAGTTCAAGGCCATCGCCGACCGGTTCGGCGCCCAGCTGCGCATCACCCGGCTACGCCCCTCCGGACGCGGCGCCGATGTCTGGAACGAGCTGCATCCGACCACCGACCAGCAGTTGCAGATCTACGACTGGCTCGTCGCCCACGGCGAGGGCGTCCTCACCGGAGACTCGTTCTTCCACCTCAACGCACTGGGCTCCACTCCCATCGCGGGACTGAACCTGTGCGGGGCGGGGCGGGTGGTGTGCCTGGTCGATCCGGTCGGCGACGTGTATGCCTGCCCGTTCGCCATCCATGACGAATTCCTCGCCGGCAATGTCCGCGACACCGGTGGATTCGACAGCGTCTGGCGCACCTCGGAACTGTTCGCGCGGCTGCGGCAACCGCAAACCGGCGGCGCGTGCACCTCGTGCTCGGCTTACGACGCCTGCCAGGGCGGATGCATGGCCGCCAAATTCTTCACCGGACTGCCCCTCGACGGCCCGGACCCCGAATGCGTGAAGGGCAACGCCGAACTCGCCCTCGCCGGTGTCGGCGCGAAACCCCAGCCGGACAAGAACCACTCCCGCAGTGCGCCGTCCCGCCGGTCGGTCGCCCTCGGCATACCGACCCGCGCCAGGACGACCGCACCCGACCGGGCTTGCGACACCAGCCCTCTCGCTGGGCTCACCTGACACAACCACCAACCACCCTCGATGCCCCCGGACCGCCCATCTGTCCCGCCACTGTCGGCCTCTCGGCTCGACATTGCCCCACGATGCGGTTTGCCGTATGGACTTCGACTGCAGCACAAGGATTCTCATGGCAAGCACCCGTGACTGGTTCGAATCGGTCGCCGAGGCCCAGCGCCGCGCGAAAAAACGCGTCCCCAAGGCCGTCTACCTGGCCCTGCTGGCCGGCTCCGAGGCCGGCGCCACCCTCGACGACAACGCCGCCGCCTTCACCGAACTCGGCCTGCGCCCCCACATCGCCGACCTGCCCGCCACCCGCGACCTGAGCACCACCGTTCTCGGACAAGACATCTCGATGCCCGTGATCTGCTCCCCCACCGGCGTCCAAGCGGTCGACCCCGCAGGAGAGGTCGGTGTCGCACGCGGGGCCGCGATGTCGGGCACCGCGCTCGGCCTGTCCTCGTTCGGGTCCAAACCGATCGAGGAGGTCATCGCCGCCAACGACAAGACCTTCTTCCAAATCTATTGGCTCGGAAGCAAAGACGATATGGTCGCCCGCCTCGACCGGGCGCGTGAAGCAGGCGCCAAGGGCATCATCGTCACCCTCGACTGGGTCTTCGCCACCGCCCGCGACTGGGGCAGCCCCCCACTGCCCGAAAAGATCGACGTGAAGACCGCCGTGCGATTCGCACCCCAGGTCGTCACCAAACCCGGCTGGCTGCTGCGCTTCGTCAAGTCGGGAAAACTCCCCGACCTCACCACCCCCAACCTCGTCCCGCGCGGGCAGCAGGGCCCGACCTTCTTCGGTGCCTACGGTGAATGGATGGGCACCCCACCGGTCACGTGGGACGACCTGGCCTGGCTGCGGCAGCAATGGGACGGGCCGTTCCTCATCAAGGGCATCGGCCGCCCGGACGACGCCAAACGCGCCGTCGACATCGGCGCCACCGCGATCTCGGTGTCCAACCACGGCGGCAACAACCTCGACACCACCCCCGCCGCGATCCGCATGCTGCCCAGCGTCGTCCAGGCCGTCGGCGGACAGGTCGAGATCCTGCTCGACGGCGGCATCCGACGCGGCAGCGATGTCGTGAAAGCGCTCGCCCTCGGCGCGAACGCGGTCATGATCGGCCGCCCCTACCTGTGGGGCATGGCCGCCGCCGGTGACCGCGGCGTCCACAACGTCCTCGAAGTCATCCGCCAAGGCATCGACTCCGCGCTCTACGGACTCGGCCACTCCTCCGTCCACGACCTCACCCCCGACGACGTCATCATCCCCGACGGCTTCACCCGGGGCATGTAGTGGCCCCCGCCCCGGTCGCCATCGTCACCGGTGCCGCCCGGGGCATCGGCGCCGCCACCGTGCACCGGCTCGACGCCGCGGGCTGGCGCGTCGTGGCTGTCGACATCTGCCGCGACGACCCCGCACTCGGCTATCCGCTCGGCACCCGCGATCAGCTCGCCGCGGTGGCCGCCGCGCACGCGGGGACGGTCCTCGCCGTCGAAGCGGACGTGCGCGATATCGAAAGTCTTAGCCACGCAGTGGAACTCGGGATGGACCGTTTCGGTCGGCTCGACGCGGCCGTCGCCGCCGCGGCCGTCATGACCGGCGGCCGCCCGCTCTGGGAAACCACCCACGCCGACTGGGCACCGATGTTCGACATCGGCGTCCACGGCACCGCCAACCTCGCCCGGGTCGCCGTCCCCGCCATGCTCGCCCGGCCCGAACCCCGCACCGGCCGATTCATCGCCCTCGCCTCCGCGGCCGCCCACCACGGCATGTGGCACCTCTCCGGTTACAACGCGGCCAAACACGCCGTCGTCGGCCTGATCAAAGGATTAGCCCACGACCTGCGCGGCACCGGCATCACCGCCACCGCCGTATCCCCCGGCTCCACCCGCACCGCCCTGCTCACCGAAACCGCCCGCCTCTACCACCTCGACACCGTCGACGACTTCGCCTCCCACCAACTCCTCGACCGCATCCTCGAACCGGACGAGGTCGCCGCCACCATCGCCTGGCTGTGCACGCCCGAATCCGCCGCCGTCACCGGAAGTGTGGTACACGCCGACGGCGGATTCCTGGCGTGAACGCCGGGTTCCTCGAGTACGCGCACCCGGCAATCATGGCGCTTCGAGCCATGGCCTATCGACCTGCGGCCGGATCCGAATCGAGTGGGTTCGGAGATCCACCGTCCGGCGCGTAACCGCCGCCTCGCTCATACGTGAACGTCGTAGCGAGGCAATGGATGTCGGTGATTTCGGCAAGTTCCGGCGGGATGCGGCCACGGAGATGTCCGAGGTCGGGCACGATCAGCAGCTCGATCCGATGGGCGGTCACGTGATCGAGTAGGGCCTCCGCAACGACCAGGCTGCTACTTTTGGTCAGACCGAGGTAGGTATAGCCGAGCCGTCGGGCGATTCCCCGCATCGGCAGATGGAGCCGGTGAACGGTCTTCACCAGGTCCACACAGACGTAACCCATTGCATACGCGGGTATTTCATAGTCCATCGCATCGCCTCGCGAAGTCATCGGTCCTCGTCCTCGATCCGCCGGCGAATGGCGTCTACCTTGCGGTCCTTCGGAATGCGCTGCGGAACAATCAAGGTCGCGATCAGAACGCCCAGCGGCAAACCCACGCAGACGACAAGCCCGCACAAAACCCATCCGCTCATGACTGCCTTTCCGCCAGCGCGCGCCGACCGCGTTCGCTGATCTGCCACCGGGCCCACGAACTGCTGAAAACGATGAATCCGCACGTCGACAAACGAGTAAGCGCGATGCGCACACGCCACCCGGGCAATGCCGCAGCGCGACGAATTTGTCCGGCGGTCAGCAGACCACCCGGTGCCAGCACCGACAGCACCACACAATCCGACCTGTTCATTTTCGGCTTCATCGGCAGCCCCGCTGCCACCGCATCGACCATCGCGTTGCATCCACGAGCCGAGCAGACACGAAATCGGGTAGCGGCCGGAACACGCGCGGGCCGGGCAGATGTCGTCAGAGGATGCACGCAAAATGCAGCGGGGGTGGGCGTGTGCGCGGGGGGTGTGCGATTGTCGAATGTTGTTGGATCGCATCGTTTACGCGTGCGACACTCCGATCATGGGACGTAAGCCCAAACAACCCAACCTCGGACTGACAGAGCTCCTGCACGAAGGGGCGATCAGCCGAGGCGGCCTCGCAAGACGAATCAACGATGCAGGACGAGCTGTCGGCCTCGAGCTCTCGTACGATCACACGTCGGTCGGGCGATGGTTGAGCGGTGAGCAGCCGAATCCTCCTACACCACAGCTGATTGCGGCTGCATTCTCGGAGGTTCTGGGTCGGCGCATTGTGCCCGAGGACTGCGGCATGTCCTCGAGTTCCGGCTCCGGCGATCTCGGATTGGAATTCTCGCTGAGTTTGTCCGAGGCGTTGGGCTCCGTAACAACGCTGTGGCGCGCTGACGTCGAGCAGCGCCGGTACCTGCTCGACGCTTCCTACGCTGTAGCGGTCTACCCCGCAGCGTCGATGCGCTGGTTGACGATGCCCGGACCCGACCATCCCGTATCTGCGGGTCGTCGTCGAGTGGGAAATGTCGATGTCGAAGGCGTTCTCGCGATGACGCGAACATTCCGTGACCTCGACAATCGAGCGGGCGGAGGCCGGGTGCGGTCGACGATCGTGCACTATCTACACAGCTCGGTGGCTCCACTACTGCGCGGGAACTATGCCGAACCAGTCGGACGAACGCTGTTCTCCGCGACCGCGGAGTTGACGAAAATTGCCGGGTGGGCAGCCTACGACCAAGAGGAACACGGACTCGCGCAGCGCTATCTGATTCAGGCTCTCCGACTCGCCAGAGCGGCGAACGATCGTGGTCTGGGCGCTGAGATTCTGGCTGCTATGAGCCATCAGGCTACGTATGTGGGCCGCCCGGGCGACGCCATCGACCTGGCTCGCGCGGCCCGCATGACTGCGCGAGCCACAAGTTCCGCCGCCCTGGAGTCGGAATGCCATTTGGCCGAGGCACACGGTCACGCAGCCCGACAAGACAACTCTTCATGTGCCGCGTCGCTGATCGCAGCAGAGCGCTCGTACGAAAAGGCCGACCGAACAGGTTGCCCGGAATGGCTGTCGTATTTCGATGCCGCATACATGGCCGCCAAGATTGCACACTGTTTTCGCGAACTCGGCGACGACGCCCGTGCCGCCCGGTTCGCCGAACAATCTCTCGATATGTCGTCCGGTTACCACCGAGGCCGCGCCTTCAACCTGACCTTGCTGGCGTCTGTTCGAACAGCCGAGGACCCACTGGAGGCGGTGCGCGTCGGTCGCGAAGCAGTCGAACTCGTATCCGGGATCTCCTCGCAACGCAGCTACGCGTACCTACGTGAACTGCGACGCCGGCTCGATCGGCACAAGGACATCCCGGAAGTTGCCGACTTCCAGCACGAGGTACGGATTCTGACTACACGACCGTACTGAGCGCGCGGTAAACCCCGATTACCGTTGCAGCGCCGACGATGTCGCCGCGCTCGATCATCTTCGCGGCTTCAGCCAACGGGACCCAACGAATGTCCTCCGCTTCGTTGACATCCGGCACGGTGTCGGTTGGTTCGGCGCCCTGGGACAGGTACACCTCCTGCGGATGGTCGAGGGTGCCGATCGCGGGCTGGTAGGTGACCAGATGCCGCATCGACTTCGGCCGCCACCCGGTTTCCTCCTCCACTTCGCGGGCCGCCGCGGCCGCGACGTCTTCAGCTCCGTCCACATACCCTCCAGGCAATTCCCACACCCAGCGATCGATGATGAATCGGTGCCGGTACATGAGCAGGACCTCGCGGCTGTCGTTGAGCACCACGGTCATCGCGCATCGGGGCATACGGGCGACGTACTGGGTGAACGTCACGCCGTCCGGCAACTCCACGTCGACCGTTGACAGCCGTATGTGTCGATTTTCGTCGACCAGGGTTTCGCCATGGATGGTCCACTGAGTGCGCGTCACGTTCCGACGGTATCGCGAACTCCCATCCGGTGTCGTCGGTCGATCCCTCGCCAGCTCCTGCCCGGTGCGGGCGTGCCGCCGCCCGAGAAGTGCGACGCGGCCCAGTCTCCGACGGCGCCATCGCGGCCGACAATCGCCCCGCTCGCTCTCGGTTTGCCCCAACATTCCCGCGTCGACGCTTCGACGCCTTCCCTGGATTGGATCGTTGCGAAGATCAGACTATCCTGCTGGTCAGGAATGAAAGAGCGCCGAGGCGGTGGCATTGCCAAGTCATTGCCACCGCCAGTTCGCTACCGGTGTTCAGTCCGATGCACCCGGAAATCGAAACTCGTCGCTTCCGGGTCCGAATCGACCTCGTCAGCGATGGAGGACCACCGATATGTCGAAGACGAATTTCACCGCGTGGCCGCGGTTGCGGGTGGCGGAGTGGGCGGATACTCGCGAGACGCTGCATATGTGGATGCAGGTGGTGGGGAAGGTTCGGCTCGCGCATGCTCCGTTGTTGAATCACTGGTGGCAGGTCACGCTTTTCGTGAGTCCGCGGGGGTTGGCGACGCCGGCGATTCCCTATGGTGATCGGTTGTTCGATATCGAATTCGACTTTCTCGCCCATCAATTGGTGATCCGCGCCGACACCGGCGACAGTCGCAGTGTGGCGCTCGAGCCGAAATCGGTGGCGCAGTTCTACGCCGAAACCATGCGGGCGCTCGACGAGCTGGGGTTGACCACGCGAATTCAGGGGCGGCCCAACGAGGTCGAGCCGTCCATTCCGTTCGCCGAGGACACCCGGCACGCATCCTACGATCCGGAAGCCGCGCAGACGTTCTGGCGGCAGCTCGTACACGCGAATCGCGCCCTCGACGAGTTCCGGTCGGGATATATCGGAAAGTCCAGTCCGGTGCATTTCTTCTGGGGCGCGATGGATCTGGCCTACACCCGGTTTTCCGGGCGAACGGCGCCGGAACACGGTGGCGGTGCGCCGCATTGTGCCGATTGGGTCATGGTGGAGGGTTATTCCCGCGAACTCAGCAGTTGCGGGTTCTGGCCCGGCGGCGGGGAGGAAGGGGCGTTCTACGCCTACGCCTACCCCGAACCGGAGGGTTACCGCGAACGGCAGTTGCAGGTGCCGGGAGCGGGCTACGCCGCCGCGCTGGGGGAATTCGTCCTGCCGTACGAAACGGTGCGGACGGCCGATGATCCGAACGCTCTGGTTGCCGCGTTTCTACACGAAACATACTCGGCCGCAGCCGAATTGGGCCAGTGGGATCGGCGCGAGCTCGAATGCGATCCGCATCGGTGGGCCGAGAAGCGCGCGGCGGCGCCCTGGTCGTCGCTGCGCTGACCCCGCGGCTACGGCGTGATGCCGTCGAACTGCATCACCCAGTACGGGCTGTTTGTAGTCGTATTCCATTGGGAGACATAGAGAGTGATGTCCGTCGATGAGCTCGACCGGGGGTGGATGAAGCCGCCGTAGAGCTGCGGGAAGGTGCGGACCCAGAACTGCCACCACGGCGCCGAGGCGACGATCTGGCGCTTCGGCGCCGTCCAGACGCGGTCGATGGCCGGTGCGGTGCGGGTGGCGATGCAGGCGCCGGCGACGTCGAAGTAGGACATCACCCACGTCCCGGCGATGTTCTTCACACTCACCTCGCCGATCGGCCCCATCCCGCCGAACAGCGGCGTCGGAGTGGGATTGCCCCACCGCCAGGCCGAACCGTCGTAGCCCCAGTATTCGTACTCGCCGCGGACGGCGATCTGCTGCCACGGCACGCGCATCAGGATCGGACCGTTGCGATTGTGGCTGCGCCCCCACTCCTTCGAGACGATATAGAGATAGCCGTTGTCGTTCCCGATGCCGGCGAAGGACTGCATCATGAACGGACTCCAGCCGCCGTAGCCGTCACTGCCGTCGTTGGGCCAGACGGCCGCGTAGTCGGTCCAGGTGGCGCCGTCGTCGTCGGAGTAGGCCAGCCCGCAGAACAGCGCACCGTGGCGATCGTCGGGGACGCTCCAGTCGTGCACGCTGGTGTAGGTCAGCCACGTTCGCCCGTTCGGATCGACGAACGCGTCGTTGGGAATGCGGCTGACCTCGAACCCGTAACCGTTGTCGGCATTGTGTGTGTAGGTGAGGGCCTGTCGCGCCGGCGCGCCACCGGGGGTCGCGGAAAAGGTGGTGGTGGCGTCCGGGAGGTCGGAGCTGAACAGCAGCACGGGCGAGCCGAGCCACGTGCCCGACCCCTGACTGTCACCGGTGAACGTGTCGCCGAAGACGAAGCCAGACCGGCCCGGCGCGAAATGTTCTCGGCTGTAAGGGATTCCGAGATCGGTGCCACCTACTCCGAATTGCCTCGCCGTACTTCCGGCGAACCCGGTGAGCGGTGTCCCCCAGTGCGTCGCCATCGCCGGCTCATGCCGGGGCGGCGAGGACGAATCGCGTCCATGCCGCGGCTCGGTTGGCGTTGTCGGTGCACACCTTCCCGGTGGTGAGGTCGATGGCATACACGCAGCCGTCGGGGACCCCGCCGTTGAAGGTGGCGAACCAGGCCGTCGGCCCGGTTTGCGGTGTGGCACAGGCTGCCACGTCGGCGAAAGCCCCTTCCGGGAACGTGATCTCCGCGGCGGTGGCGGTGGTGAGGGCGGCCAGGGTGCCGCCCGCGGCGGCGGCCGTCGCCGCCGCCCGGACCTGGGGCACGCAGTCGGTGATCACGAAGAAGCGGCCGTTCGTGCTGGCGATTGTCGGCATGCGAATACTCCGTCGGAGGCTTGACAGGGTTGGGACGGTACGGGGCTGGGGGCTTTACGGGTTGGGAGGCTGGAAGCCGGCGATATCGAGTTTCTGCCCGATGGCCGCGATGGCGTCGACCAGGGACCAGCCGCCCAGCTGCGGCCAGCCGGTGCCCTGCAGTCCGCGCATCTGGATCCACTCGTCGCGGATGCGGCCGTCGGAGTCACGCGGCAACGGCACCTGGGTGGGCCCCGGCGGCGCCGCGAAGCCCGGCAGACCGAGGGTCTGTCCCACGCTGGCGACACCGTCGACGAGCGTGTGGCCGGCCAGTTGCGGCCAGCCGTTGCCGCCGATGCCCATGAACTGAATCCACATGTCGGTCACCGGATCCGTTGCCACCGTGCCGACCCCGACCTGGTTGGCGAAATCCTCCGGTGAGAAACCGTCGGCGGAGTTCATATCGCAGTTGCCGAAGGGCGAGGCGCCCTCGGGCAGGCCGCCGCCGTAACCCTGGCCGTCGGTGTACTGGTGCGCGATCTGGCCGGGCAGGTTCGGATTTCTGCCGTAACCGGCGCCGATCATGTTCAAGCCGTCCGGCCGCACCGGCCACATGCTGTCGAAATCCGGGCGGTTGGCGTAGCCGATGACCCGCCGGGTCGAACCGAGCCAATCGGCGAGCCGCCAGTAGGCGCGGTTGATGCCGTCCGATTGATCCCCGCCGGGGTTGCCGCCCGATTCCACGTCGATCATCGTGATCATCTTCGGATGCGGACCACCCGCCTGACCGACCATGCTCCGGTGGGTGTCGACGGTATCGAGCCAGTTCGGCCGCCAGTAGAAGTAGACGATGAAGCAGGCGATGCGTCCGGAATCGGCGGCCCGGGCCGCCCACGAATAGTTCGAATAGAAGTTGTGGTCCTGATAGGTCCCGTCGTTGGAACGGAACGAGAAGAGCTGATACGGATACGAGTCGTCGACCGGCACTTGGAACTCGGACACGTCGGCGAAAAGGGAATCGACCATATTCCCCTCCAAGAGTCGACCGGTCCTCGGCAGGACCGGGTTTCGAGTGGGTGGCTATCTCATTGTCCGAGGCTACGCCTGTCTCGTCATCGATAGTGCGGTTCTCGTGACCGCGTCGTAATCGACGGTGTCCCAACGAAACCCGTGGAAGATCGAATTACCGCCCCTCGGCGCCCGGCACGAGGGCGCGGACCCGCAACTGGTGCGTAGTCATTTGTCCGTTACCGCACGCCGTCGCCGCACGGTCGAGATACAGCGATACGGTGTTGTCGGGCGGGTAGATTCGCAGTCCCGGCACGTCGACGGGCCCGCACTGGTCGGCCGGGATATTGTGCACGTCGACCGCGAACACCAGCGCCGACGCCTGGCCGCCGGGTGCCAGCTGAACCGGTCCGGGCGCGCTCCCGTCGCGGGCGGCCGGGGCGCCGACGGGCGAGCTGTCGGGGCCGGCGGCATAGGAGACACCCGGGAACCCCTCCAGGACGCACGAGCCGGAACCGTTGTTGGTGAACACGATCGGAAATGCGACAGTTCCGGCGGCGGCGTTCGAGGGCCCCAGCGCGGCCGCGAGATCGGATGTCCGGCATTGTGGCGCAACGGCATTCGCGGCACGGGTGGGCGGAGTACCATCGTTCGAAGGTACCGAACCCACGTGCAGGGCCGGGGCCGCGCTCGTATTCGGAGTGTCCGGCGCCGACTGGTCCGATCCGCAGCCCGCGACGGTCACAGCCGCGGCCGCGGTGAGCGACCACCACGCCATCCGCCTTCTTTTCACAACTCCCGACCGTACTCGGTTCGGGGCCGACCGTGGAAGATCCGTCGAAGTTCGTCGCGGGCAAGGAGAACCCGATGATCGACATCATCACGTTGCGAGGAACCGGAGAGCCCCGGAACGCGGACGGCAGCCCTGCGGGGACGCTGGCCGCGGTCACCGATCTGCTCTCGACCGAGAGCTTCAGCTTCTTCGAACCCGACTGGCCCGCCTCCGTCGGGCCGGATCCGAATCTGTGGGGGCCGTCGCTGGACACCTCGGTCCGGCTGGGCATCGCCGCGGGCGTCGAGGCGATCCAGCAGTCGCCGAACGTCTGTGCGCTGCTGAGCTATTCGCTCGGCGGCATCTGTGCGAGCCGGATACTCGAGGGGGTGGCCCGGGGCGAGTACACCAACACCGACGGCAGCCCGCTCGAGATCGCCTTCGCCGTCTTCATCGCCAACCCGCTGCGCAAGGCCGGCGATTCGGTGAACAACCTGTGCCCGCCCACGACCTTCGGCCTGCACGGCCAACACGGCACCTGGCCCGCGGCGGTCGCGACACGGGAGTACGCGAACCCGGGCGACATCATCACCGCCTCCCCGGCCGACTCGCCGCTGCGCATCATCGACGTGGGAATCTCACCGTTCTCGTTCGTCGAGGGCGCCCGCTTCGGCAACGCGAGCTATCTCATCTTCGCGCAGCTGCTGCAGTTCCTGATGTCGAATCCGGTGGCCAACCTGCAACGCTTCGCCACCGCCGTCAACGGCGTGATCGGTTACCTCACCCCGTATCCCGACGGTCAGCACGTGCTGTACCCGGCGCACGACATGCCGGGCACCGGCGTCACCTGGACCACGGCGGCGGCGGATTGGATCACGGCGAATTTCGCGTAGGAGGTCAGGCCACCGCGCGCAGATGCCGGGGGCGCGCGGGCTCGGCGAGAGCCTGCTCGCGCAACCCCGAGAGCACCCGGCTGAGGATCCGCGAGACCTGCATCTGCGAGATGCCGTGCAGCGCAGCGATCTCGGACTGGGTCTTGCTCTCGTAGAAGCGCTGGATCAAGATCTTGCGTTCCTGCTCGGGCAGGGCCTCGATCAGCGGTTTCACCGTGATCGCGTCCTCGGTGAACTCGTAGCGCGGTTCGTCGACCGCCAGCCGGGCACCCAGCGGCGTGGGGCTGTCGCTCTCGGCGGACTGGGTTTCGTCGAGCGAGTCGCACAGGTAGCTGTTGGCCGCCACGGTCGCCTGCACGACTTCCTCGACCGGGACGTCGAGAGCGCGGGCCAGTTCATGGCTGCTGGGCTCGCGACCGAGTTGCTGGGACAGCACCAGGCTGTGCTGGGAGATGCGGGCGCGCAGTTCCTTCATCCGGCGCGGCACCTTCACCGCCCACCCGCTGTCGCGGAAGTACCGCCGCACCTCCCCCATGATCGTCGGCACGGCGAAGCCCAGGAACGGTGCGCCCCGGGACACGTCGTAACGGTCCACCGACAGCACCAGCGCGAGGTTCGCGACCTGCTGCAGATCCTCCCGCGACTGGCCGCGGCCCTCGTACCGGCGGGCGATGTGAGCGGCCAGCGGCATGCAGTCGGCGATGATCTGCTCCCGCAACCGGGCGCGGCGCGGGTCGGTGGCCTCGAGTTCGGCCAGCGCACGGAACGAATCTTCGATCCCGTCATAGGAATTGCGGCCACCGTCGTCGCGAGCGGTGGCGGAACGGGTCGAGGCAGCAGTGGTATCGGTGCTCATGATCGTCTCCGCAGCTTCCGTATGAACCATGCCGCCCTGGGTATCCGCGACTCGGAGGCTCAAACAAGAAGTTTCGGTCGAATCCGTCGCGGGCGACGGCGGTGGCATCCGTGCCGCGATGTGCTGTACTTGCCGGGTGAGCGAGTCTGGTGAGTCGACCGACGTGGTCGACGCGGTGGTCGAAACAACTCTTCTCGGTGGCCCCCGCCGCTACACCCGCGCTCAGGTGGCCGAGCTGTCGGGTGTCTCGGTCGACAACGCCCGCAAACTGTGGATCGCCTTGGGCTTCCCGGCCGCGGCGAGCGACGACGAAGCGGCGTTCACCGACGCCGACGTCGCCGCGGTCCGCACCTTCTGCGCACTGGGCCCGGCTTCGAATGTCAACGAGCAGAACCAGATTGCCGCCGCCCGCACCCTCGGGCAGTCGATGGCGCGACTGGCCGAATGGCAGGCGGACCTGATCACCCGCGAACTCGGCGCCGGCACCGATGCCGAGGCCACCGCCCACGCCATCGAGGTGCTCACCGATCTGCAGCAGTACGCGTGGCGGCGGCATCTGGCCGCGGCGCTGACCCGATCCCTCGAATCCGACGGCGCCGCACGGCAATTACTCGTCGGATTCGCCGATATGGCCGGCTACACCCGGCTGTCGCGACACCTGGACCCCGACGAGCTGACCGATCTGCTGGAAGCGTTCGAAACCGCCACCACCGAGGCCATCACCGCCCACGGCGGCTGGGTGATCAAGAACGTGGGCGACGAAGTGATGTTCGCCGTCGACGATCCGCACCGGGGCGCGCGCATCGCGCTGGACCTGCACATCGCGATCGGCCGGGCGGCACAGACGATTTCGGAGATGCCCCAGATCCGGGTGGGCCTGGCCTACGGGCCGGTGCTGACCCGCTTCGGCGATCTCTACGGCACCGTGGTCAACACCGCCGCCCGGCTGACCGGCGTCGCCCGCCCCGGAACGGTGCTCGTGGACGACGGCGCGGCCGCGGCCCTGGCCGGCGACACCGAATTCTCCCTGCGTCACCTACGCAGCGTGCGCGTCAAGGGATTCTCCCGCCTGCGGTCCCATGTGCTGCGGGAGCGGCAGCGCAGACAACGCTGATCCTCAGGTCGTCGAGGCCGCCGACGCGATCACATCGGCCACCACGTCGGGTTGTGAGACGAGCGCCACGTGCGACGCCTGCACCTCGCTGGTGTGCGCGCCGATCCGGCCGGCCATCCACCGTTGCGCGGCGGGCGGGATCACGGTGTCGTTCGCGGAGACCAGATACCAGCTAGGCGTGCTCGACCACGAGGGCTGCCCGGACAGCTCGATATTCGCCGACACCGCGAGGGACTTCTGGTGGGCGAGCATGGTGGCCGCCGTCGCATCGCTGACATCGGGAGCGAACACCTGATGGAACGACGCGTCGGCGATGTAGGCGTCGAGGTTGCGGCCGACGGCGTTGGTCGGATCGTCGACGATCTTCATCTGCAGTGCGGGCGGCAGCAATTGGCTGCCGGGAAAGCGGATCGGGTCCAGCGCCAGCGCCACCGGCTCGCCCTGCGCCGGCGCGAACGCCGCCACGAACACGAGCGCCCGCACGTTCGGATTGTGGATGTTGGTGATCACGGCGCCGCCGTAGGAGTGGCCGACCAGGACCACCGGGCCGGAGATGCCGGCGACGGTCTTCTCGACCGATGCGGCGTCGTACGCGGGTCCGCGCAGCGGATTCTCGGGCACCACCACCGGGTAGCCCCGCGCCCGCAAATTCCCGGCGACCGCATCCCAGCTGGTGGTGTCGGCGAACGCACCGTGCACCAGCACGATCGTCGGCATGGACTGGGCATTTGCGGGTCCGAGTGCCGCCACGACGAAACCGGCGATCAGCGCGAACACGATCGACACGGCTTGCGCGAAACGGGTAATTCTCATGGCGTGTCCCTTCATCGCTGCGCCGGCGGGCAGATGCACACGACCGGCAATCAATGGGCAAAGGCGACCTGGCAGCGACGATAGCGCTCTCGGCACGCACCGGCAGCGGTTCGGCGAAGATCCGCTCAGCCGGCCTCGAAGCGGGTGGCGATGTCGGCGGCTGTCACCTTGGCCAGCTCGACGAACAGCGGGAGTCGCTCGGGGATCATCAGCGCCGTGGGCCCGCGCAGTCCGAGCGCGAAGCGGCAGTCGCCGTCCCGGGTGAGGATCGGCAGGCCGATGGTGCGGAAGCCGGGGTCCAGCTCCTCGTCGTTGTAGGCGTAACCGCGTGCGAGCGTGCGATCCAGTTCGGCACGGAGTTCGGCCGGGGAGGAGACCGACCGGGCGGTGCCCTCGTCGTAGGAGAGGGTGGCCAGGACCTCGTCGGAGGCCCCGGACCAGGCGAGCAGGGCCTTGCCCAGCGCACTCGCGTGCAGGGGCAGGCGGACTCCCATCAGCCGATGTCCGTCGGTCTCCCGCCAGCGGCTGGTGCCGAGCAGGACGGCATGAATGCTGTGGCGGATCGCGACCGACGCGCTGGCGCCCGTGGTGGCCGCGAGCTGTTCCAGGCTCGGCTCGGCGAGATAGATGCGGTGCTGGCGGTAGGCGATCTGACCGTATTCGGCGAGCGCGCCGCCCATGCGATAGCGGCTGGAGGCCTCGTCCTTCTCCAGGAAGCCCGCCTGCACCAGCGCGGTGAGGAGGCGGTGAGTGGTGCTCACCGCCAGGCCCTGCTGACGGGCGACTTCCGATACGCCGCGTTCGTCGCCGTCGCGGAAACAGTCGAGGACCGACAGCGCGCGGGTGACGGTCTGCACTCCGGAGGCTTCCACGCCGGGGACGGTAACACAGGAAGCAGGCCCGCACCCCCTCTTTCATTCCATTATTCGGAAAGCGAACCCGCATCGAATTCGGATCACCCTGCGCGAAAAGTCGCCTCGATCAAGCTGATTGGCCAGTACAGAGGACTCGTGCGCCGGAATACACCCGGAGCCGAGGTTTCGTCAAGCCTTCCGATCCTCGGAAAGCATTACCTCGTAACGAGGTCCGTCCGTCCCTACTGTCGCTGGATATCACTCGACTTCGGTTCCCGATTCGGAAGAGGTGCTCCACGATGTTCCGCACGCGCAGGCCACACGGTTGGCGACTCGCGCTCGCGCTCGCCCCCGTCGTCGCTCTGGTCGCGGCGTGTGGCTCCGGATCCGCGTCCGAATCCGGCGCCGGATCGCAGCTGGTGTTGAAGGTGGCCGATCCGGGCAACGCGGGTCCGCTCGCGGTGGCCAAACGAGACGGCACATTCGACAAGGCCCTGGCTCCCCTGGGCGCCAAGGTCGAATGGGTCAACACCACACCGGGTTTCAGCTCCATGCTCAAGCTGTTCAACACCAAGCAACTCGATATCTCCGGGGCCGCGTTCAGCCCGGTCGTGGGCGCGCTGTCGAAGGATGTCGCGGTCCGCATCGTGGCGGTGCAGGATCCGGCCGGTAAGGACCAGAGCGGCATCATCGCCACCAAGGAATCGGGCATCCACTCGGTGGCCGAACTGGTCGGCAAGCGCGTCGCGGTGAACCCGGCCGGCAAGGGCGAATACATCCTGCTGAAGGCCCTCGCCCAGGCGGGCGTGCCGGCCGACAAGGTGACGCGGGTGCCGTTGCAGCAGAAGGACGCCGCCTCGGCCTTCGCCACCGGCAAGGTCGACGCCTGGGCCTCGTTCCTGGTGCCCTATCAGGAGGCCAAGGCCAACGGTGGTGTGGAGATCGCGACCGAACAGAGCATCGGCTCCAAGGACAACACGGTGGTGGTCTTCCGCACCGAGATCCTCGACAAGCGCCCGGAGGTCGCGGCCAAATATCTGGAGGTGCTGCAGGGGCTGACCATTCAGCAGCACGACAATCCGTCCGCGTTCGAGAACGTCTTCGAGCAGACCGGCCCGCGCGCGCTGACCGGCGCCCGGCTCGCCGACGCGATCCGGGTGGACAGCGAAGCCACCGTGCCACGCCTGCCACTGGCATCCGATGCCACCGACCTCGCGGACGTGGTCGACCTGTTCGCCGGCAACGGTGTGATCAGCCGCAAGATCACCGCCGCCGACATCTTCTACGACCTGAAGGCCAAGCTCACCCCCGACCAGCTGGCCGCGCTGAAAACGGGCCGCTGACATGACCGCCGTCATCGTTCCCGCCGCATCGACGGGCCGGCTCGCACCGCCGCGCAGCCGGGTCGAGAAACGCAGACCCGCATGGCTTTCGGTGCCGCTGCGCTTCCTGCTCCCGGTGCTGATCTTCGCCGGCTGGTGGATCGGGTCGGCCACCGGCGCGCTGTCGCCGGAGGTGCTGGCCGGCCCGCCGAAGGTCTGGTCGGCGTTCACCGAACTGGTGCACAACGGTCAGCTGATCGATTTCGCGCTCGCCTCCTTCGTCCGCGCCGGGCTGGGGGTGGGGCTCGGCGTCTCGGCCGGGTTGCTGCTCGGCTTGGCGGCCGGATTGACCAGTCTCGGTGAGGAATTGGTCGATTCGACGATGCAGATCGTGCGCGCCGTCCCGTTCCTCGCGCTGGTGCCGTTGTTCATCGCCTGGTTCGGCATCGACGAGTTGTACAAGGTGCTGCTCATCGCGGTCGCCACCGTCGCGCCCATGTACGCCTACACCTACCTCGGCGTGCGCAATGTGGACCGCAAGGTGGTGGAGGCCGCACGCGGCTTCGGGCTGACCGGTCCTCGACTGGTGCTGGAGGTGATCCTGCCGTCGGCACTGCCCGGCATCCTCATGGCGCTGCGAGTCTGCCTGTCCATCAGCATCACCGGCCTGATCGCGGCCGAGCAGGTCGGCACCAGCAAGGGCGTGGGCTATCTGGTCACCCTCGCGCAGGAATACAACCGCACCGACTACATGGTGCTGTGCGTCGTGCTCTACGCCGTCCTGGGCCTGGTGTTCGACGGCGCGGTGCGGCTGATCGAACGCTTCGCGATGCCGTGGCGCGGGCAGGTGGCGATCCGATGACCGCCGTGGACGAAACCCGCACCGCCGCACCGCTGGCCGTGCACATCACCGGACTGCGAAAAGCCTTCGGCGACAAGGTCGTTCTCGACGGTGTGGATCTGAGCATCCGCCGCGGCGAGTTCGTCGTGCTGCTCGGGCCCAGCGGCACCGGCAAGACGACGCTGCTGCGACTGCTCACCGGCCTGGAGGCTCCGGATGCGGGCGAGGTGCTGGTTCCGGCCGTCCGCACCACCGTGTACCAGGAGCCCCGGCTCATCCCGTCCAAACGGGTGCTGGCGAATGTCGTTGTCGGGCAACGCCGTTCCAAGCCGGTCCGGGAGGCGGGCCTGCGCGCCCTCGCCGAGGTCGGACTCGACGAGAAGGCACGGCAGTGGCCCGCCACCCTGTCCGGCGGCGAAGCCCAGCGCGCCGCACTCGCGCGCGCACTGGTCCGGGAGCCCGAACTGCTGCTGCTGGACGAACCGTTCGCCGCGCTCGACGCCCTGACCCGGCTGCAGATGCAGGACCTCGTCGGCGACCTGGTGGCGCGGCATCGCCCGGCGGTGCTGATGGTCACCCACGACGTGGACGAGGCGGTCAGGCTGGCCGACCGGGTCCTCGTCCTGAACCGGGGCCGTTTCGCCGTCGACATCGATATCGATCTGCCGCGGCCGCGCGACCGCACCGACCCCGCCGCCCTGCGTTATCAGGCGGCTCTGCTCGCCGAACTCGGCGTCGGCCACACCACCGACCACCACCGGATTCCCTGAACCACGGAGCTTTTCATGACCGACACCCTTTGGTACACCCGTTGCCCCGTCCCGACCGCCAGCGGTCTGGCGCACAGCCTGGGCTGGCTCGGGGACGCCGCGCAGCGCGGCGGCCTCACCTTCGGCGTCCTGCAGGACGCCGGACCCGAACTGGCCGGATTCCACTTCGACCACGGGCTGGCCGGCCTGGTGCGCGAAGGCGGCAATGTGCCCGCGCTGGCGGCCCGCGCCGCCGGCTCGCCCACCCGGCTCATCGGCCTCACCTGGATCGACGAATCGCAAGCCATCCTGGTGGGCCCGGATTCCCCGGTCGCCTCGCCCACCGATCTGGCCGGTCTGCGCGTCGGTATTCCGGCCTGGGCGCAGGATCAGGCCCGCAGCTTCCCGCGCGCCATGGCGTTGCACGGCTTCGGCAACGCGCTGCGGCTGGGCGGTCTGACCCTCGCCGATGTCACCGTGGTCGAACTCGCCGTGGAACGAGATCCGCAGGTGCGCACCGATGTTCAGCAGCGCGATCGCCGCGTCACCTGGGGCGCGGAGGAGTTGCTGCGCGGCGAGGTGGACGCGATCTACGTCAAGGGCGCCCGGGCCCAGGAGGTCGCCGCCGAGCATGGTCTGCGGGTGGCGGTGGACCTCGATGCCACCGACAGCTTGCGGCTGCGCGTCAACAACGGCACCCCGCGCCCGATCACCGTGCATCAGCAACTACTCGACACCCGGCCCGAGGTGGTGGTCGACTTCCTCGCGCAGAGTCTGCGCGCCGCAGACTGGGCCGGCGACAATCTCGACGGCGTCCGCACGGTGCTGCAACGCGAAACCCTGTCCGGCCCCGCCGGAGTCGTGGCCGCCTACGGCGAGGACTTCCACCGCAACCTGCATCCGAGCCTGGACGAAGAACGGCTGGAGCTGCTGGGCGTGCAGAAACAGTTCCTCTACACCCACGGCTTCCTCGCCACCGACTTCGATCTCGAATCGTGGGTCGCGCCGGAGCCGCTGGCCCGGGCGCGGGAGCTGGTCGCGGCCGGACGGGCGGCGGCATGACCGAATACCTGTGGCGGCTGCCCAGCCGCGGTGACGGCCGCCGCGCGCGACCGGAACTGCGGCATCGTGGCGGTTTCGGCGATCCGGCGCCCACCCCGGCGAGCGGGCTCAGCGGGGATCGCGCGCCCGATCGTGAACCCACCGATGTGCGCCCCGGCCGCTTCGGCCCCTTCGACGACCTGCACCAGGTGATCGACGCCGCCGAACTGGCCGGACTCGACGGCGTGCTCGCGCCCTACGACCCGCTGGGCGAGGAATCCTGGATCGTCGCCGGCGGCGCCCTGCGCGCCACCCGGCACAGCCGGGTGATCGTCGAATTCCAGCCCGCCTTCGGCACTCCCGTCTACGCGGCGAAGATGTCGGTCACGTTGCAGCGCCTGTCGGCGGGGCGGCTGGGCTGGCGACTGGCGGTCGACACCGACGAGGCGGAGGCGCGCTCACGCGGCGACCGGGTGTCCGGCGCCGACCGCTACCGGCGCGCCGCGGAATTCCTCACCGTCGCACGTGGTGTGTGGAACCACGATGCGGTGCCGGCGGCCGGGTTCCGCGGCACCGGATTCGATCTCGCGGGCGACTTCTACGACGTGATCGACGGCGGTTTCCGCGGCGTGCTGTCGGGCCTGCCCTTCCCGACCGTGTACCTGTCCGGCACCTCGCCCGAGGCCCTGGATCTCTCGGCGCGTCACGGTGATGTGCACGTGTTCACCGAATCCCCCGACGGCCCGGCCGAACAACTGGCCGCGTTGCGCGCCCGCGCCGGCGAGACCGGTCGCACCGTGCGCGCCGGACTCGAGATCCCGGTCATCGCGCGCGAGACCGAGGACGAGGCGTGGGCGCGTGCGGAACGGCAATGGCGTGAGGTACGCCCGGACGGGCCGGGCGCGCGATCGCTGGCCCTGGGCGACGGCCGCTGGGCCGGATTCGACCTGCTCGGCTATCCGCAGGCCATCGGCCTGGTCGGCAGTTACGAGCAGGTGGCCCGGCAGCTGCAGGTATACGCCGCAACGGGTTTCGACACCATCGTGCTGTCCGGACATCCGCACATCGAGGAGATACACCGCGCCGGTGAGCATCTGCTGTTCCTCGCCGATCCGGCCGGACGCACCCTGAAGGAGGTCGCGCTGTGACGATCGACATCTACTGGCGCATCGGTATGGAAGGCGACCATGCCTCGTTGCGCACCCCGCGCCGCCACAACCGCGGCAACGCCGGCGGCTACGGTCCGGGCAATATCGCCCCGGCTGTGCGCGGCGGTGAACTCGACGGCTACAGCTATATCGATCACGTCGCCGCGGTCGCGCGAGCGAGCGAATCCGCCGGATTCCTGGGCGGACTACTGCCCTCGTTCCCGGTCACCGAGGATCCGTGGGCCTTCGCCGCCGCGCTGGCCCGCGAGACCACCACCTACCGCTTCATGGTCGCCTTCCAGCCGGGCTTCCTGCACCCGGTGCAGGCCGCCCGCATGTCGGCAAGTCTGCAGCGCGCCACCGGCGGGCGGCTCGTCTACAACATCATCAGCGGCGGCGGGGGCCCGGCCCAATTGTGGTGGGGCGACAAGGTTTCCCACGACGACCGCTACGCCCGCACCAGCGAATTCCTCGACGTGCTGCGCGGAGTGTGGGACGGGCGGCCGTACACCCACGACGGCCGGTTCTTCCACACCGAGGCCGCCGCCCTGCCGCCGGGCCTGGCCGGGCAACCGTTCCCGGAGGTGTACTTCTCGGGGTCCTCCGGCGCCGCGGTGCAGGCCGCCGGACGCCACGCCGACTACTACCTGTCCTGGCTCGAGCCCTTCGCCGACCTGCGCGCCAAATTCGACGGCGTTCGCGCCCATGCCGAAAAGATCGGCCGCACACCGAAATTCGCGGTCCGCATCGACATCCTGGCCCGGCACACCGAAGAGGCCGCGTGGGACGAGATCCGCAAGGGCTGGGCCTTCGTCGACCGCGAGGCCGCCAATCGCGCCGCCCAGGGCGATTCGGTGGGAGCGGCGCGGATCAAGGGCTGGGTCCCCGAAACCATCACCGGCTACCGGGATCTCGAGGTGCAACCCAACGTCTGGTGCGGATTCAGCCTGATCCGCGGCGGGCCCGCCTTCGGGCTGGTCGGCAGCTACGAACAGGTCGCCCAGCGCCTCGACGAACTGATCGACCTCGGCGTCGACGCCTTCATCCTCGCCGGAAACCCGCATCTGGAAGAGGCCTATCGGGTCGGGGAGGAAGTGCTGCCATTGCTCGGCCGCTCCCGTCTGACCGCACCCGAGGCCACCCCCGCACTGACGCACGCCCACTAGGAGAATCGTGACCACCACCGAAATCCGGCTCGACGACACCGTCACCGAATTCGTCGCCGCCGCCACCCGCGACGCCGAGAAGGCGTTCCGGGTGTTCCGCGAAACCGGCACCGTCGCCGGCAACGGGACCGTCAATTTCGTCGAACGCGTGCCCGGCCACGACATCGCGGTGGCGCTCAACGAGCCCGGCCCCTGGGCCGACGACCGCACCGTGCGACCCGTGGTCGCCACGTTCGACGGAGAAGTACTGTCCGGCACCGGTTCCGCCGGCTTCGTCACCGGCTACGCCGCGGTGTTCCGCGCGCACCCTGAGATCACTTCCGTGGTGCACGTGCACAGCCCCTGGCTGGGTGGCTGGGCGCAGACGCACCGCGTCTTCCCGATCCGCTATGCCGCCGTGCAGCGACTGACCCTGTCGCGGGAGATCCCGCCGCATATCGATCGCAGCATCGGCGCGGGCGATTTCATCCTCGGTCAATTGACCCGCGACCCCGACCTCATCGCCATCTTCGAGGCCAACGGCGGCGCGAACGTCATCGGGCGCGGCGGACTGCTGGAGCTGGCGAAGCTGGTCGTGTTGCTCGAGGAGGGCGCGCAGTACCAGGCGATCGCCGAAACGCTCGGCGGCTCCGTCGAATTCGACAAGTCCAACCTCGCGGTGCAGTGGGGGCGCACCGGCCTCGCGGACGAGGCCCGCCGTCGCGGGCTGATCTGACCCCCCTTCCATACTTTCCCGAGGAGCAACCCCATGACCGTTCGTGTCGGCTACTTCCCGCACAACAATTCGCTGTTCGTCCTGCGTCACCGCGGCATCCTGGAACGCGCACTGCCCGACGTGGAATGGGTGGACCTGCGCACCCTGCCGCAGCCGCCCCGCGCCGACGTGAAAACCGCACTGCCGTCGGTACATTCGGACTACCTGTTCGACGCGGACGGCTACGACTTCATCGGCACCGGCTTCACCCCGCCGATCACCGCGCTCGGCAACGACCGCGACATCGTCTACGTCGGCATCTCCGGACCGCGCATCGAGAACGGCCGGCTGGTCACCAAGGCCGGCAACGGCATCGAATCGGTGGCCGACCTGAAAGGTAAGCGAGTCGGCATCGCGCACGGTTCCTGGCAGACCACGCTGCTGCTGTTCGCCTTGGAGCGCTCGGGTCTGGGCTGGGGCGACATCGAACCGGTCGATACCGACGTGCACGACGGCGGCGCCCTGCTGCTCGACGGCAGCCTCGACGCCTGGGTCGGCGCCTATCCCGGCCTGGCCGCCGTGGAGGCCGCCACCCCGCTGCACACCCTCGTCGACACCGAATCCGTCTTCAGCCACCCCTCGCTGTGGTTCACCCGCCGCGACTTCGCCGAAGCCCACCGCCCGGCGCTGGAAGCGATCATCACCGCCCTGCGGGAGTCCGACGCCTGGATCACCGAAAACCCCCGCGCCGCAGCACAATACTTCGTCGACGATATCGTCGCCCGCGGCGGCACCGCCGACCTCGACGCCTGGGAAGCCGCGCTGCGCGGCCGCCCGTTCGGCCTCGGCCCGGTCACCGAGCAATTCCTCGACGAACAACAGCACGCCGCCGACCTGCTGCACGCAAACGGCCTGCTGCCCAAGCAGATTCGGGTCCGTGACGCGGTCGATCCCACGATCGCGGAGCTGTTCACCGCACCCGAACCGGCACCGGCCGGCTGACGTAGCCACCTCCCCGGACCGCCGGCGCGGAACTACGCGTCGGCGGTCCGGCGGGTGGCCATCGCCGCCACGGCCGCCTCGGCGACGGTCTTATCCTGCTCTCCGGTGCCACCGCTGACGCCGACCGCGCCGACGACCCGACCGTCGCGCCGCAGCGGCACACCGCCGGCGAAGATCATGATGCGCCCCCCGTTGGAGGCGTGTATCCCGTAGAACTGCCCGCCCGGACCAGCGTCGGCTGCGAGGTCCTCGGTCGAGATGTCGAGCGCCCGCGCGGTGAACGCCTTGTTGATCGAGATGTCGATGCTGGCGATCCAGGCACCATCCATCCGCACGTGGGCGACGAGGTTGCCGCCGGCATCGACCACCGCGATATTCGACGGCGACTCGATCTCGTCGGCTTTGGCCCGTCCGGCGGCGATCATCCGCTGCGCATCATCGAGGGACACCGAAGTCTGGTTCACTGTCATGACCCGCTCCCTGTCGTTGCCATGGTTGCGCTCCTCTCGGTCCGGGGGGACGCCTCACGGATGCATGACGACCTTGGTCCACCCGTCGTCCCGGGCATCGAAATGCTGATAGCCGGACTCGGCCTCGGCCAGCGGGAGTTCGTGAGAGACGATCCAGGACGGTGTGGCCCGGCCCTCGTGAATCAGGTCGCGCAGCTGCCGGTTGTAGTGCTTGACGTTGGCCTGTCCGGTACCGATCTTCTGCCCCTTGAACCAGAATTTGCCCATGTCGAAGGCGATCTTGCCGTGGCGTTCGAGTTCGTCGGGGCCGTTTCGGTCCTGCGGCAGGAAGATGCCGACCACGCCGATATGGCCGGTGAAGCGCACCGAGTCGACGAGCCGGTTCATCGTCATCGCGGCGTCTTCGTGACCTTGCGGGTCGTGCGCCTGGTACCCGACACACTCACAACCCTTGTCGGCGCCGCGTCCGTCGGTCTGATCGAGGACCTGCGCGACCGGGTCGCCGGTGGAGTCGTCGATGGGTATGGCGCCGATCTGCTCGGCGAGCCGCAGCCGGTCGGGGTGACGGTCGACGATCATCACCTTGCTCGCACCCTGGATCATCGCCGAGTATGCCGCCATCAGACCGACCGGCCCGGCCCCGTAGATCACCATCGAGTCACCGGGCTGCATGTCGGCCAGGCGAGTGCAGTGCCATCCGGTGGGAAATATGTCGGAGAGCATCACGTAGTCGGTTTCCTTGTCCTGGGCGTCCTCAGGCAGCCGCAGACAGTTGAAGTCGCCGAACGGCACCCGCAGATACTCCGCCTGTCCACCCCAGAACGGTCCCATTCCGGCGAAACCGAATGCGGCGCCCGCCATCTTCGGATCCGGGTGCACCGTCAGGCAGAACGCGGTCAGACCTTCCTCGCAGTTTCGGCAGAAACCGCAGCCGATGTTGAACGGCAGGCACACCCGATCGCCGGTCGCGACCTTGACCACCGCGTTGCCCACCTCGGCGACGATCCCCAAATTCTCGTGACCGAGGACCATCCCGGGCTCCAGATCGGTGCGGCCCTCATACATGTGCAGATCCGATCCGCAGATATTGGTGCTGGTGATCTTTACCAGCACATCGGTCGGCTGCTCGATCCTCGCATCGGGCACATCCTTCACATGGACCTGACGTGGTCCGTCGTACACAAGCGCTTTCATCTCGACACTCCCTCACATGCGGCGTTTCCGGTTGATGCCCGGCCCGGCGGCCACAGGCGGCTACATGCGAGCGACCAGCCGAATGAATCGTGCTCCCGAGGGCAGACGACGCAACAGCGCACGGAACCGACAACCACACCAAAACGTTGGCACACCACCATGTTTCGCGTTACGGCGATGTGAGTGCGTTCCAGGCGTCGCGTTCCCTCCACCATGGAGTCTCCTCTTGTGGCTCCACGATCGCTAGGGGTTGAGACGGTTTATCGATTCGCGGGCTCGAGCGGCCCCTTCCCTGCACAACCGACGGCGTGATGCTGGATCCAACTCCGCCGCAACATGATTCAACCCCGCACATCACATCTACCGGCACCAGCGCACGCAGGTACCGTCGCGGAGCCAGGTGATTGTTTGATCTCGGTGCGGGCGGGTATCGCGGGTGGCGGCGCCGGGAAACCGGTCGCCGGCCGATTGCCCACCCGCACCGCGACCGGAATGAGTATGCGCATGACCGTGACCTGGACCCCCGCCGTTGTTCCCGCCGAGCACAGCACCCATCCGGATCCGCACCTCACGCAGGTCGACGAGACGCTGCCCGACTGGCAGCGGGGGCAGGTGGCGTGGTTCAACGCCGAGAAGGGGTTCGGTTACCTGACCAGCGCCACCGGCGACGCGGTCTTCGTCGACTACCGCACGATCGACATGCCGGGATACAAAACCCTCAGCCCCGGGCAAGCGGTGGTGTTCACGCTGACCCACACCTGCGGCGGACCCGAGGCCACGCAGGTTCTTCCCTTCCCGTACGCCCGCGACGAATCCTGAGCCGGGTCGCGCGAATACCTCGGCGGTGACGGGGTACCGGCCAGATGTCGGCTTCCGCCGACTCCCACCCGACCGTCACGACGAAAGCGAAGATGTGAAAGCCGAACGCCTGGTCGAGGAATCGTTCGAGCTGGTCGCCCGCGTCCGGCGCGCCCGCGTCTTCCATCCGAACGGCCTCTGGTTCAGCGGGCACCTGCGCCCCGCCCCGGCCTTCGAGAGGTATTTCGGCGGCGGACAACGCGACGTCGAGGTCCGGCTGTCCAAAGCGCTCGGCATGCCGGGACGTGTGCCCGACGCCGTGGGAATCGGTCTGCGCGTGCGGACCCCCGGCGGGCGCTGGGACCTCGCCCTGGCGTCGACACCCACCGGCACGCTGACCCGATTCTTCGCGATACCCGTCCCGTCGTGGCGCCACGCGACCTACGGGACGCTGATGGCCTACCGGTTCGACGGCGGCGCCCCGCAGTGGATATTCGCCCGGCCGGACGCCGATCAACCCGCCGACGCCTCCCTGGCGACGCTGCGCGACTACACGACCACACACGGCCTCGGTTTCACGCTGACCGCAGCGCGACTGAACGGACCGGAAGAACCGTTCGCGAATCTGCGGCTCACCGCCGAAACCGCCGCCCCACCTCCCGAGGACGCCGTCGACCCGACCCTGCACCATCCGCCGGGCGTCGCGCTGGCCCCGCGGTTCATCACTCGCATCCGGCGCAGCGCCTACCGGGGCAGCCGCGAGGGACGCGGCGCGGAGCCCTCACCCGGCCACCCCCACTGAGGATTCATTCGTTCGCACTGTTGTCGTCGCACTGCGCCTGGCGGCGAATCCCGCAGCCGACGATCTGCGATAGACGGCTACGCGTTCGGGCGGGGCGGGTCGGCCGACAGACCCATGATGTCGTTCCACCACGAATCCAGGGGGCTGGGGTCCGGCCAGCTCACTGCGGCCGGTTGTTCGGCAGGCATCGAGGCCACGGCTTCATCGTCGACGAATACGGAATCTCTGTTACTCGGCATGCGGCTCACTCCTCGTTCCCCCAAGATCACAGCTGACTACCGAAAACCCCGATCGCGGCCTGCCAAACCACTTTTTCATCACACGAGGGAGACCGTAGGGTTGCCGACACAGGCCAGTGAACTCTTTTCCGACCGGCGAGGAGCAGAATTGCCGAATTTCACCGTCCGCCGCGTACTCACCGCCGCCGCGATCTCGGCCGCGGGACTCGCGGCACTGGCGTCGGGCGCGGCCGCCCAACCCAGCATTTACCATCCGGTGATCACACCGTGCAGCCAGCAGTTCCGTACCCCGCTGGAGCCGCAGCGACCGGGCGCCGAGGTGTATTGGAGTCCGTTCGGCACCGCCGGCATCGTCTGCTACGACGACGGCACCGGCATCGAGCACTACTACCAGCGCGATCCCGCCGGCAGCTGGCACGACATCAACGAACTGCTGCCGGGCCAGCACTTCTACGTGATCTTCACCTCCACCGTGCCGGACCAGGCCACCTGGGGATGAGCGGGGCCGCGGCTAGGACTCGAGCCGGATCGCGCGCAGAGCGAGGTACAGCTCGGCGGCGGATTTCGGGTCCGAGCAGCGCCGCCCGGTCAATGTCTCGATGCGGCGCAGCCGCTGATGGATCGTATTGCGGTGATAGTTGAGGCGTTGCGCCACTTCGGTATTGGAGCCGCCGCAGTCGAACCACAGATCGAGAGTGTCGAGCAGGGTGTCCCGGTCCTCGCAGGGCAGCTCGAGCACCGCTCCGAGGATGTCGTGGGCGAGTGCGCGCGCCGCGTCGGGCGCATGGGCCAGCACCAGGGGCACCGATGCGCTGCCGTAGCTGACGACGGCCGAGGTGCCGGGGCGGGCACAGCGCGCGGCGAGTTCGGCCTCGCGCACAGCCGCACCCGTACCCGTCAAGGCGGAGAAGGTGCGGCTGACGCCGACCCGGCCGGCCGCGATCTGCCGGAGCCGGGTCAGCGACGATTCCAGCGCGCGCGGACTGCCGAGGCTGATCAGCCCGATACTGGTTCCCGTGTCCTGCTGCCATGCCGAATTCACATAGGCCACGCGCAGCCGGCGCTCGGCACCCGGTAGCGGGTCGAGGGTCGGGACACCGGATTCGGCGTACACCGCGACGAACAGACCGGTCCGCGGCAGATGCAATGTCCGGCCGATCTCCGCGATCGCCGCCGCGTCGATCTCGCCGTGGAACAGCGTGTCCAGCAGTGCGCGGCGATCGGCGTCGGCGCGGGCGGCGCGCTCGGCCAGGTAGCCGGTGTAGGCGTTGGCGGCGGCACTCGAATAATCGTCGATCAGCCGCAGGATCTCCGAACCCAGCGCCGGCAGCATGACGTCACCGCCGGCGGTGGCGAGCGAGCGTTCCCAGATCAGGCGACCGGCCAGCCGATAGGCGTGCAGGAGCGCGGCCAGCGGGACCCCGAGTTCGGCCTTGGTGCGGCCGACGTCGGCGGCGGCCCGCAGGCGCCGCCCGTCGGCACCGGCGAGCTGGCCGAGGACCGCGCCCAGGTTGTCGTGGACGGCCGCGCGCAGCAGGGCCTCCGGTACAGCGGTGATCTCCGCGTAGGCGTGGTCTCCGGTGCGGATACGCCCGACCAGTTCGCACGTGAGGTCGTCGACCCCCGCGAGCAAGGTGCGGGCGACCGCCTCGGACCCGTTCGCGGCCGGTCCGATCAGGGTTGGCATGAGTCGATGGTACGAAAGCCGGCGACCCGTGGTGTGTGCTGGAGCACACCGGCCGCCGCCGAACCGGCGACTCGGGCACATGGTGCGACCCCGGCGGCAGCCTGCACCATCGACTTCGTCAGTGATCTGGGCCATATCGGCCCGCGTTCGTAGCGAATCGAAATGAGGTGCCGTCGTGTACGACTACGTCGTCGTAGGCGCGGGTTCGGCCGGCTGTGTGCTGGCCGCCCGGTTGTCCGAGAACCCCGATGTCCAGGTTGCCCTGATCGAGGCCGGTCCGCGCGACACCGCCGAGGAGATCCACATTCCGGTGGCGTTCCCGGCACTGTTCAAGGGGCCGTTGGACTGGGATCTCGACACCGAACCCGAGGCCGGCTTGTACGGCCGCCGCGCGTATCTGCCCCGCGGCCGCATGCTCGGCGGTTCCAGCTCGATGAACGCGATGATCTACATCCGCGGCGCCCGGGCCGACTACGACGGCTGGGCGGCCGTCGGCGCCGAGGGCTGGAGCTACGACGAGGTGCTGCCGTACTTCCTGCGGGCCGAGGACAACGAACGCGGCAAGGACGCCTATCACGGCGTCGGCGGCCCGCTGTCGGTCAGCGACGGCCGCTCCCTCAACCCCCTCGGCGAGGCCTTCCTCGCCGCGGCCGAACAGGCCGGCTACGGCCGCAACGACGACTTCAACGGGGCAACCCAGACGGGCGTGGGCCGCTACCAGCTGACCCAGCGAAACGGTATGCGCTGCAGCGCATCCGTCGCCTACCTGCACCCCGCGCTCGAACGACCGAACCTCACCGTCCTCACCGACACCCTCGCCCACAAGGTGGTGTTCGACGGCGGCCGGGCGACCGGCGTGCTCATCGCCCGCGGCGCCGAGACGGAGCTGATCGCCGCGCGGCGCGAGGTGGTGCTGTCGGCCGGCGCCTACGGTTCGGCGCAGCTGCTGATGCTGTCCGGCGTCGGCCCCGCCGAGGCGATCGCTCCCTTCGGGATCGAGGTCCTGCGCGAGTTGCCGGTCGGGCAGAACCTGCAGGATCATCCGGCGGTCTTCCTGAACTACCGCACCGACCGCGAATCGCTGATGACCGCGCTGTCGCCGGAGAATCTCGCACTGTTGCAGACCGAGGGCCGCGGCCCGCTGACCTCGAATGTCGGTGAGGCGGGTGGTTTCTTCGAGACGCGGCCGGGATTGGCGGGACCGGATGTGCAGTTCCATCAGGCACCCGCGCTGTTCTACGACGAGGGTATGGGACCGGCGGTCGCGCACGGCTTCGGATTCGGCCCCTGCGTGATCAACCCGACCAGCCGGGGTGAGGTGACGCTGCGCTCGGCCGATCCGGCCACCGCACCGCGTATCCGGCACAACTACCTCGGCACCGAGGCCGACCGGGCCGCCATGATCGCCGGCCTGCGGATCGGACTCGACATCGCCGACCGGGCCGCGATCCGCGAGGTCACCACCGGCGAATTCAGCGTTCCCGCATCGGATTCCGACGACGATCTGCTCGATTTCGCGCGCCGCACCGCCCAGACGCTGTATCACCCGACCTCGACCTGCGCCATCGGCTCGGTGGTCGACCCGCAGTTGCGGGTGCTGGGACTGGAGGGTCTGCGGGTCGCCGACGCGTCGGTCATGCCGAGCGTCGTGCGCGGTAACACCAACGCCCCGACCATCATGATCGCGGAGAAGGCCGCCGATCTGATCACCGCCGACCACGAAGGAGCGGTCCGATGAGCAGCGCGCTGACCTCCGCCGTCGATACGGCGATCGCCGCCTTGCGCGTCGGCGAAAAGACCTGGGGTACTATCGATCTGGCGCAACGCCGGCTCCTGCTCGAGCAGGTGCACGCGGCCACCGCGGCGCACGCGCGGGAATGGGTGGATGTCGCCGCCCGCATCAAGGGCCTGCCGGCCGACTCACCGCTGCTGGGCGAAGAGTGGGTGAGCGGACCGTACTCACTGCTCACGGCCACCGCGTCGCTCGCCGAGAGTGTGCGCGCGCTGGAGAACGGGCGCAGCCCGATCGACGGATACCCGATCCGTCCGGCGCCCGGCGGCCGGGTGGCGGTCGACGTGTTCCCGCACGGACTGTTCGATCGGCTGCTGCTCAACGGTTTTCGCGCCGAGGTCTGGTCCCGGCCGGGCGTGGACGCGCGGACGCTGCGCGCGCAGGCAGGGCTGGGCCAGCGGACACCCCGCAGTACCGGCGGCATCGGGGTGGTGCTGGGCGCGGGCAACATCTTCTCGATCGCGCCGCTCGATGTGCTGTACCAGTTGTTCGCCGACAATCGCGTCGTCGCGCTGAAACTCAACCCGATCACCGATCCCCTGCTGCCGGTCCTGGAGCGGATCTTCGCTCCGGCGATCGACCGCGGACTGGTGCGCATCCTCACCGGCGGCGCCGACGTCGGCGCGGCCCTGGTGCATCACCCCGCGGTGACGGCGGTGCACATGACCGGCAGCGCGGCCACCCACGACGCCATCGTCTGGGGCACCGGGCGCGCCGGCGCGCAGCGCAAGGCGAGCGGAAAACCGTTGCTGGACAAGCCGATCACCAGCGAGCTCGGCGGTGTGTCCCCGACGATCGTGGTTCCGGGGCGCTGGTCGGACGCGGATCTGCGTTTCCAGGCCGAACATCTGGCGACGCAGCGGCTGCACAACAACGGCTACAACTGCGTCGCCGCGCAGGTGGCCGTCATCAGCGCCGAGTGGCCGCAGAAGCGGCGTTTTCTCGACGAACTGCGGGCCGCGATCGAGCGGGCGCCCCAGCGGGCGGATTACTACCCCGGCTCCGGGGATCGGGTGGCCGCGGCCCGCGCGGCCTACCCGCAGGCCCAGGCGATCGGCCCGCGCACACTGATCGAGGGGCTGGTGCCCACCCGTGGCGAGTCCGCCCTGCACACCGAATATTTCGCGCCGGTCCTCGGGGTGGTCGAAATTCCCGGCGCGGCGGACGATTTTCTCGCCGAGGCGGTGCGGGTGTGCAACGACGAGTTCGAGGGCACGCTCGGGGTCAACCTGATCGCGCATCCGCGCACCATCGCCGGGCTCGGCAGCGAATTCGACACGGCCCTAGCGGCATTGCGCTACGGGACGGTCGCGGTCAACGCCTGGACCGGATTGGGGTATCTCACCGCGCGGGCCACCTGGGGCGCCTTCCCCGGCCACACCCTCGACGACATCCAGAGCGGTATCGGCGTCGTGCACAACGCCCTGCTGATCGCCGAGCCGGAGCGCACGGTCGTCTACGGACCGTTCCGGCCGGCGCCGCGATCCATCGTCCACGGCGAATTCACGCTCTCGCCGAAACCGCCGTGGTTCGTCACCAACCGCACCGGCGCCACGACGCTGCGCCGGCTCACCGGATTCGCCGCGAAGCCCGGATTCGGCTCGCTGCCGGGCATTTTCGCGTCCGCGTTGCGCGGCTAGCACTACCCGTCCCACCCCTGACGTGCAGGCGGGCCCATCGGCCCGCCTGCACGTCCGCATCACACTCCCGATGAAGGAAGTACCTCCGCGCGATGACACCCCCGGCTCGCTCCGCCCTCCCCGTCCCCATGCCGAGCACCATGCAGGACGAACCCCTGTCGCTGGCCACCCTGCTGCGGTTCGCCGCCCGGGCCCATCCCCACGCCACCGTGCGCACCTGGACCGGACCGGTTCCCGGGTCATGACCTATGCCGAGCTCGGCGCCGAGGCAGCCCGGCTCGCCCATGCGCTCGCCGAACTGGGGGTGCGCCCGGGCGACCGGGTCGGCACCTTCATGTGGAACAACAACGAGCATCTGGTCGCCTACGCGGGTGTCCCCGCCATGGGCGCGGTCCTGCACACCGTGAACATCCGGCTCTTTCCGGAGCAACTGACCTATGTGATCGAGCACGCCGCCGACCGCGTGATCATCGTCGACGGTTCGCTGACGACCGCGTTCGCCGCGGTCCTGCCCACGCTGACGACCGTGCGGCACGTGATCGTCACCAACGGCGATGCGAGCGACCTGATCGCCCCCGACGGTATCGAGGTGCATGCGTTCGACGATCTGCTCGCCGGCCACGCCACCGACTACCCGTATCCGCGAATCGACGAAACATCCGCGGCCGCAATGTGTTACACCTCCGGCACAACGGGCGACCCCAAGGGAGTGGTCTACTCCCACCGCTCCGACTGGCTGCATTCGATGAACGCGTGCACCTCCGACGGCATGGGAATCTCGCGCACGGATTCGATGCTGGCGATCGTGCCGATGTTCCATGCCAACGCCTGGGGATTGCCGTATGCCGCGCTGATGTGCGGCGCCTCGCTCGTCATGCCGGATCGGTTCCTGCAGCCCGCGGCGCTGCTGGAGCTGATGGCCGCCGAACGTCCGAGCTTCGCCGCGGCGGTGCCGACGGTGTGGAACGGGGTCCTCGTCGCGCTCGCCGCGAGCCCGCAGGACATCACCCATCTGCGCTCGGTGGTGGTCGGCGGTGCCGCGGTGCCGGCACAGATGATTCGCGCCTTCGCCGACGATCACGGCGTCGAGATCATCCAGGCGTGGGGGATGACCGAAACCTCGCCGCTGGGCACCATCGCCTGGCCGCCTCCGGGATCGTCCGGCGCGGAGGAATTCCGTTATCGCGCGACGCAGGGGCGATTCCCCGCCTCGGTGCAGGCGCGTCTGATCGGAGACGACGGGTCCGTCCAGCCGTGGGACGGAAAGTCACTGGGCCAGTTGCAGGTTCGCGGTCCGTGGATCACCGGCGCCTACTACGCCCCGAACGAAGCGGCCGCGGATTCCGGCACGGTCCCCGACGGGTGGATGAGTACCGGCGATATCGGAACCATCAGCCCCGACGGCTATCTGACCCTGGTGGACCGGGCCAAGGACATCATCAAATCGGGCGGGGAATGGATCTCGTCGGTGGATCTGGAGAACGCCGTGATGGCGCATCCGGCCGTCGCGGAGGCCGCGGTATTCGGTGTGCCCGACGAGAAGTGGGACGAACGGCCGGTCGTCGCGACGGTGCTGCGGGCCGGCGCCCACGCCGGCGCCGCCGAGTTGCGGCGCTTCCTGACCGATAAATTCGCCCGCTGGCAATTGCCGGAACGCTGGGCCTTCCTCACCGAGATACCGAAGACGAGCGTCGGGAAATTCGACAAGAAGGTCCTGCGCGCTCGGTATGCGTCGGGCGAGCTGGATATCGTGACCTCGGCGACCTGATCGGAGCCCGCGCGGATTACCGCGGTGGCTGCGATGACCGCATCCGCGTCCGGCCCGCCGCGGAAAGCGGCGGGCCGGATCGTTCTGTGGCGAGGCCGCTGCGCGACCGCCGTTCAGCGGGTGGCGATGATCGCCGAACCGTGGCCGAACAGGCCCTGGTTCACAGCGATACCGGCGCGGGCGTTCTCCACCTGCCGCCCGTCGGCCTGGCCGCGCAACTGCCAGGTGAGTTCGCAGATCTGCGCGATCGCCTGCGCCGGGATGGCCTCACCGAAGCAGGCCAGGCCACCGCTGGGATTCACCGGCACGCGGCCACCCAAAGTAGTTGCGCCGCTGCGCAACAGCTCCTCGGCGCCGCCGATCTCGCACAGCCCGATGTCTTCGTACCAATCCAGCTCCAGCGCGGTGGACAGGTCGTAGACCTCGGCGAAGGACAGGTCGGCGGGACCGAGTCCGGCCTCCGCGTAGGCGGCATCCGCGATCGCGGACCGGAACGACCGCGAGGGCGTATCGAAGGCCACCGCGGAGTCGGTCGCGAAGTCCGGCAGATCGAGAACGGTTTTCGGGAAGGTCGGCGTGACCGTCGACAGCGCCCGGATGCGGACCGGATCGGCGATACCGTGGCGGCGGGCGTAGTCCATCGACGTCAGCACCAGCGCGGCGCCGCCGTCACTGGTCGCGCAGATGTCGAGCAGTCGCAACGGATCGGAGACGATCGCCGAGGCCGCGACCTCCTCGGCCGCGACCTCTTTGCGGTAGCGCGCGTAAGGGTTGTTCAGGCCGTGCTTGGCGTTCTTCACCTTGACGGCGGCGAAATCGTCGAGCGTTGCCCCGTGCAGCGCCATCCGCCGGCGCGCGTAGAGCGCGAAGTAGATGGGGTTGGTGGCGCCGAGCAGATGGAAACGCAACCAGTCCGGATCGTCGCGGCGCTCGCCGCCGACCGGCTGGAAGAACCCCTTCGGGGCGGCATCCGCACCGACCACGAGCGCCACATCGGTCAGCCCGGCCAGGATCTGGGCCCGCGCGTTGGCGATGGCCTGGGCACCGGAGGCGCAGGCGGCGTAGCTGCTCGAGATCCGGGCGCCGGACCAGCCGAGCGCCTGGGCGAAGGTCGCACCCGACACGAATCCGGGGTAGCCGTTGCGGATCGTGTCCGCGCCGGCGATGTAGCCGACGTCGCGGTGGTCGACGCCGGCATCGGCCAGTGCCGCCCGCGCGGCCACCAGGCCGTATTCGACGAAATTGCGACCCCATTTGCCCCACTGGTGCATACCCGCACCGAGGACGGCGATATCGCGCTCGTTGTCAGGCATCGACCGGCCTCCACATCCACACCGTGTGCTCCGCTTCCTCGTCCTCGTACAGCACGCCCAGCGCCAGCTCGACCGGCATGCCCACGGCCAGGTCGTCCACGGTGAGGCCGCGCACGACCTGCCCGAGAATCACCATCTGCTCTTCCTCGAGTTCCACCGCCGCGACGACGTACGGCTCGAACGGATCCGGCGACACATAGGGTGCGGGCGGTTTGTAGCGGGCGTCCGCGTACGACCAGATCCGGCCTCGCGTGGAGAACAGATACTCGACCAGTTCGGATCCGTCCTTCGGACTCGCGCACTGCGGGTTGCGGCAGGCCAGCGTGTTCCGCGGGAAGTACGGTGTGCCGCAGACCTCGCAGCGACTTCCCTGGAGACGTACGGTGCCGTCGTCCGCAGTGAACCAGCCTTCCACGGCGGGGCGTTGTTCTTTCTGCACAGCGCCGACGATATAGGAACACGTTCTATTTTGGCGAGGAAATCCGCTCCGCCGATGCGCGCGCCCGGGTACGGTGTGACCGGATCGAGGATGGCCCCCACCCTCGAGTCGATCTGGAGTACCACACCGCGATGGGCATGAAAATCATTGACCCGCAGTCGATTCGCAACGTCACGATCGTCGGGGCTCCCGGGGAGACGGCGGCGCTCATCGACCGGCTGCGCCGCCGGGCCGCCGGAAACGGGTCCCACTCAGCGGTCACCGTCGACTGGGTGACCGACCGCGTCGAGCACACGATTCGCCTGACCGAGCTGTCGAGCCACGCGGCGATCGCGGAACTCGAACGGGCCGTGCGGACGGCCGACGGGGTGGTCGCGGTGATGAACGCGGCCGCGGCGAGCGCGGCGCGGCTCGAGGCGATTCTGCGGGTGGCAGACGACCATCAGGTCGCCCGCCTGTGCCTGGTGCACGGACTCGACCATCGCGCGGCGGATTTCGGCCGCTGCGTGCGCACTGTCGCCGCCACGCGCGGAGCGGTGCCGCTGACGGTGCAGATTCCGCTCGGTATCGGGGCCGCATTCGAGGGCGTCGTCGATCTGATCCCGATGTGGGCACTCGAACCGATGGCCGTCGAATTCTTCGGCAGCCACTGGCCGGTGGCCGAACAGCGGTATCACGAGCTCGTCGACGCGGTGCTGGCGCAGGACACCGCACGCCCCGGCGTGCCGAGCACCGGGAAGTTGCCGCCGCAACAGTTGTACGACCGGATCCGCCGCCTCACCCGGATCGGCGACGTGGTGCCCATCCTGTGCGATGCGTCGCCGCGCACCGACGACACCGCCGCACTGCTGGACGCGATGGTCCGGTACTTGCCGTCACCGATGCACGTCTGCCAACCGGAGCATGCGCTCGACCAGTGAACGACTGGGCCGATGAGCGACTCGGCGACGCCGCCGACACCCGCGCGGTGGATTCGGCTCGCCGGTAACGAGCCGAATCCGTCGCGATCACCAACCGGAGCCGGAGCCACCCGAACCGGTGTTGGCAAGGATGGTGCCGATCACCATCTGCAGGATGCCAGCGACAGAGCCAAGAAATTCCACGGTGTCCTCCGACTTTCTCATCCGCCGAGTGTCCGGCGTAGCGGAGAACCTAGCTCAGCAATCTTGTGAAAGAAAGACATTTCGGAAAATTCGGTACCACTCACGGACACTCCGCAGAACCGGAACCCGTGGTGACGCCACCGCGACGCGATACATTACCACTCGGAAAAGTTGCGAACGAGACGGTTTCGAACACTCCGCGACCTTCCGGCAATTGGCGTTTACCCCCGGCGGCGCCGGGTAGCTCGCGGTCGCCATCTGGGGCAGCGGCGGGGTCGGGCTGATGGCCGGGCATTCGGCGCGGCTGCTCGGCGCCGAACGCGTGATCGTGATCGACCGCTATCGCGAACGTCTGGCGCTGGCGTTCCCGATGGCCGTCGTCACCAACAAGAGCCTCACGATCCGCAGCGCACAACAGCACGGCCAGCGCTACGTCCGCCGCATCTTCGACTACATCCAGCCGGGCGACCATCCGTCCTATCTGATCACCCACGACCTCCCGCTGGAGGACGCCGTGCACGGGTACGACCTGTTCAAGAACAAACGAGAAGGCTGCGTGCGCGCGATCTTCCGCCCGTGACGCGAACCGACCCGCGAGCCACTGTTCTCACCCTGCTCAACGACGCTCTCGCCAACTCGATTAGCATTTTCGCCGCGTCACATAAGAGCTGAGTGGAGGGTGGGTTTTCATGGCCAAGAAGGTCATCGTCGAGCTGGTGGACGACTACGACGGCAAGTCCGATGCCGACCAGACGGTGCACTTCGGCATCGACGGGGTCGAATACGAAATCGACCTGTCGACCAAGAACGCCGAGAAACTGCGCAAGATCTTCGAGCAGTGGACCGGGTCCGCTCGCAAGGTCGGCCGAAACCGCAAGGGCGCCGTCAAGTCCGGCGCCGCCCGCACGACCCCGGACCGCGAGCAGACCGCCGCCATCCGGGAGTGGGCGCGCAACAACGGCTACGAGATCTCGAGCCGTGGCCGTATCCACAAGGACATCGTCGAGGCATACAACAAAGCCGGCTAGACGACGGTCGGCCCGTCACGAATCTGCCAGTGTCACGGCGCGCGCCATGAGCGCGTCCGCGACGGCACGGGGACGACGGCCGAGCCCGCAGGCGCAGGCGACGCCGTCGACGCGGCGGCCCAGCGCATTTTCGATGGTGTACAGCGTCTTTCGCTGCTCATCCTCGGTCGGCACGTCGTGGACGACACCCGCGTAGAAGCGGGTGCCCGCGGGCAGGGACAGATCGGCGAGGGGCGCGTAGAACCGGGACTCCGCAGCCGGCGGTCTGTCGCCCGCGGCGAAGGGAACATGGACGTACTCCAGCGTGCGTCCGGAAGGCCATTGTCGCGCAACGGAATTGGCCAGGTCGACGAACGGCCGGGCGGTGCGCAGCGGCACGCCCTTGTTGTGCAGGCTGCCCAAGCACAGGTGCACGCCGATCCGGCTGCCCTCCGGGGCCGCGGCGGCCAGCGCCGCGATTCCCCGGCCCGAGCCCAGCAGCCGCTCCACCATGCGGTGCGCGGGTTGGGTCAGCGCCATCGCCACCAGCTCCGCGGTGGCCTCCAACTGGATGACGACATCGTCGCCGCCCGTCCGCGCGATGGCGGCGATCTCTCCCATGGTGGCCTCGGTGAACGCGGTGCGTTCGGAGCGAATTCCATTGGGCCCCAATGCGACGAACGCCAGGGTGAGATCGGTCGGCATGCCGATCTGCAACGCGAGTCCGGGCCGGCCCAGATCGGCGCGCACGGCGGAGAAGATCGGCAGCGCTTCGGTCGCTTCCCTGGAATACCCGAGGTCCATACCGTCCCCGATTGCCGTGCGGCCCTCCGGTACCCGGTATCGAGGTCGATCGCGCCGAGTCCGCCACTCCCCCGCCCGGGTGACCTCGAGCGCGCCCTGGGCGACCAGGTCCTCCAGGATCGGCCGGACGTAGTATTCGTACCGGCGGGTCTCACCGGTGGGCAGGGTCTGTAACAGCGGACCGGCACCGTCGGCCATCGCCCGCATCGCCTCATCCGTGCTCGCGGCGGGGAAGCTCCCCACGAAATGCACGCTGCGCGAAGGCATTTACCTATCGTAACCGGTCGGCCGACGCCGCGGGACGCATCGAGAGACGGGGGTGGGACGCGGTCGGCGCGGGCCGATCCACATCGGGTGTTTGCACACAATTTACGGGCTCGCATTCTCGGCGAAGCCCGGGCGGCCGCGATCGCCCCTAGACTCGCTGCCACGTCTCGCACCTCGAGACGACTCGTCGTTCGACCAGCGCCGTGCGAACACCGTCCCGCGCCTCGCCGAGGCGCCACCCAGCTGTCCGGGCTCGATCCGGTGCACCCGTGCCGCCGGTGAACCGCCCCGGACCGTCCCCCGGGAGGTAACGATGGCCGTCTCGCCCAGCTCCGTCTCGCACGCGGAAGGGACCACCGTCCACCTCCGGACGCCGGGCGAATCGTTCGCCACCGGACCGCAGCGCGCGGCGACGCCGCCGTCGACCACGATCCCCGCCGCGGCGGAATCCGGACCGCCACGGCAGTTGAGCGCGCTGGACCTGCATCTGCTGGACAGCGAAACCGCCTCGGCGCCCATGCATATCGGCGCCGTCATGCTGCTCGACTCGGGCCGCGGGCCGCGCGGCGCCCTGGACGTCGGCACCCTGCGGCGGCTGTTCGCCGCCCGGCTGCACCTGGTGGCGCCGCTGCGCCGCCGGGTCCGCACCGTGCCACTGGGCCTCGACGAGCCGTACTGGGACGACTGCGCCACCGTCGACCTGGGTTTCCACGTGCGCGAGGTGCGACTACCCGACGGGGCGACCGACGCCGACCTCGCCGACTATGTCGCCCGCCGCCACGCTCAGCCGCTCGACCGATCCCGTCCGCTGTGGGAGTGCCACCTGGTCTCCGGACTCTCGGGCGGCCGCCAGGCGGTCTACACGAAGGTGCACCACGCGGTGATCGACGGCGTATCCGCGGCGGAGATCATGGGGGCGATCCTCGACATCTCCGAAACACCGACGCCCACACCGCCTCCCGAGGCCGGCATCCGCCGTGACCGCACGCCGTCGATGGTGGAGATGCTGGCCCGCAGCGCTCCCAAGGCGGTGACCCGCCAATCTGCTCGCACGCGTGCCGCGCTCGACGCGGTCCCGACCCTGCTGCGCACCCGGGACGCCTTCCGCGCCAAACACGACGCCGTCCCGTTCAACCACCCGCTCACCACGACCCGCAGCGTCGCCTACACCTCGCTGCCCCTGGATGCGGTCAAGGCGATCAAGAAGTCGATCGACGGCACGGTCAACGATGTCGTGATGGCCCTGTGCACCTCGGCACTGCGCAACTGGATGCTCGACCGCGAAATCCCCGTCGACCGGCCCCTACTGGCCGCGATCCCGGTCTCGGTGCGCACGCCCGAACAGTTCGGCACCGCGGGAAATCAGTTCTCGCTCATGCTGTCCCCGCTGCCGATCGGTGAGCACGATCCGCACGCCCGGCTGAAACTGCTGCACAACAATCTGCTCGTGGCCAAGGACCGATTCGGCAGACAGCCACCGACCCTGCTGCACGAACTGACCACATTGCTCACACCGGCCCTGCACGGCCTGCCGACGCGGGCGCTGCTGCGCGCCGCCGCCCCCACCCTCCCTCTGGTCAACCTGATCGTCTCGAACGTCCCAGGACCGCAGATTCCGCTGTATCTCGACGGCATTCGCGTGCTGGCCAGCTATCCGGTCTCGGTGCTCACCGAGTTGTCCGGCAGCCTGAACATCACCGTGATGTCCTACGACGGGCACCTCGATTTCGGCATCGTCGCCTGCCCGGAGGCCGTTCCCGACGTCTGGGACCTCACCACACACCTCGCGGATGCGCTGGCCGAGTTGCAGCAGAGCTCGTGATGCGGCGCACGACCCTTTGGTAATATGACTCTCCGATACTGAGAACGTCATATACGCGAGGGGTCCGATGGTGGACGATCC